>CAXTBP010000112.1:0-17935 GCA_964241985.1 uncultured Armatimonadaceae bacterium
GAAAGTACGAAAACCGCTCACCGATTTTCTACCCGGATTAAGTTAGACACTCCCAGGTAATGGTTCATTTGACAAAAACGCAAACCGTGTGATACAGTGGAAGGGCAACAGGGGGCCGTGATACCAAAGTATCAAAGGCGACCCTGTTTTTTTAACGGCTTTTTGGGATACATTCGCTCCGTTTTAGCGTATTGGAAACAAAAGCACGGGAGAAGAAACCGAACCATCATGGCAGCAACGACATCCAGCAGCAACACGCCGGCACCCAGCGGCCCGGCAAACGCGGACACCGCCGCCGGGGCGGCAAACGGTTTGACCGAATATCTGCAAGGCGTCCGCTCGGAACTCAAAAAAGCGGAATGGCCCAGCAAAGCCGAACTCCTTCGCTTGACGCAAATCACGCTTATCTTAATCGCCATCGTTGCCGCGTATTGCGGGGGCTTGGATGCGCTCCTTAGCCTGATTACCAACCGTTTGTTCGGGCACTCGCAAGTTTAACACGGAATAAATTATAGTTATGCAGAAACAATGGTACGCCGTTCACACCTATTCCGGCCACGAAAACAAAGTTAAAAGCAATATAGAGCGTCGTGCGGAAACGATGAACCTTAAAGACAAGGTGTTCCGTATCCTCGTTCCGACCGAAACCGAACTGCGAAACCGCAACGGCAAAAAAACCGAGTTCAAGCGCAAAGTTTTTCCCGGCTACGTCATCATCGAAATGGTGCTGGACGATTCGACATGGTATCTGGTTAAATCCACAACCGGCGTAACCGGCTTTGTCGGCGAAGCGCGCACGGGCGGAATTTCGCGCCCCACGCCGCTCCAGCCGTCCGAAGTTGCGGCCCTGCTGAACGAAGATACGGCCCCGCGCCCAGTCGTGCAATGGGAAAAGAACCAAGTGGTTCGCGTGACCTCCGGCCCGTTCGAGGAACTGACGGCCAAAATCGAAGAAGTCAATATCCAGCGCGAAAAACTCAAGGTGCTGATTTCCATTTTTGGGCGTGACACGCCTGTGGAACTCGACTTCAACCAAGTCGAAAAGATTTAGCCCGTTTATCGGGCTTCGTAGGAGGCGGGCAAATTTTCAAGGCCTGTCGCTACCACTACAAACGCCGCGCGGCCCTTTGCCGGGTACGCGGCGATAAGGAAAAAAACAATGGCAAAAAAAGTGGTCGGGGTCGTTAAACTCGCCCTGAACGCGGGTAAAGCAACTCCCGCGCCCCCCGTCGGCCCCGCGCTCGGTGGCTACGGCATCAATATGATGGAATTTATCAAGGGCTACAACGCCAAAACTGCCGATATGATCGGCTCCGTTGTGCCGGTGGAAGTCACCATTTTCGATGACCGCTCGTTCACGTTCATCACCAAAACCCCGCCCGCGTCCGACCTTATCAAAAAGGCATTGGGCGTTCCGTCCGGTTCGGGCACGCCCAACAAATCCAAAGTTGGCTCGCTGACCCAAGCCCAACTTCGGCAAATCGCCGAAACCAAAATGCCCGACCTCAACGCCAACGACCTCGAAGGCGCAATGAAAGTCATCGCGGGCAGCGCCCGTTCGATGGGTGTGGACATCAAGGAATAATCCCACCGTGGGAGGGGCCGAACCCCGTTTGCACCACGAAGGAAACCAAATCATGCGAAAGCAAGACCGAAAAAAAGTTATCTCCAAGCGCTTTAAGGCCGAAGCCGCCAAAGTGGACAAACTCCAGCAGTACGACCCGACCGAAGCGCTTGAACTCGTCAAATCCACCGCGTCAACGAAATTTGACCCCACTGTGGACATTGCAATTCGTTTGGGCGTTGACCCCCGACAAGGCGATCAGGTTGTGCGCGGCACGACCGAACTGCCTAACGGAACCGGCAAGTCACAAAAAGTCGCCGTGTTCGCCAAAGGCGCGAACGCCGAAGCGGCGCAAGCGGCGGGGGCCGATATTGTGGGCGCGGACGATTTGATCGCCAAAATCCAGAACGGCTTCCGCGACTTCGACGTTTTGGTTGCGACCCCGGATATGATGCCCGCCGTCGGTAAACTGGGCCGAACGCTTGGCCCGCGTATGCCGAACCCGAAATCGGGAACGGTGACGACCGACGTTACCCGCGTCGTGAACGCCATCAAAAAAGCCACCCGCGTGCAGTATCGCGTGGAAAAAGGCGGCATTGTTCATGCCCCGATTGGTAAAGCGTCGTTCCCCGTCGAGCAGTTGGCGCAAAACATGAACGTGCTCATGGGCGCGGTTCTCAAAGCAAAACCGGCAACCGCGAAAGGCCGCTACATCCAAAAAATCACCTTGTCCTCCACGATGGGGCCGGGAATCAACGTAGACTTGCTGTTGGCCCAAGCGGTCGCCGACAAATCCTAATCGATTCTTCACAACAAATCAAACAAAAAGCGGCCCCAAAAGGGGTCGCTTTTTTGCTGTCCGATTTTTTGGTTGATGGGTCTTTTGTCTCATGCGCTTTCCGTGCAATCTTTCTAACATGGTCTTGATGGTGCGCAACCTATGCGTGCGTCCGACGCCGATACCGTAACCGAGCCGAGATCGACCGAAAGAGTTTTCCAAATGCTTTCCGCAAACGCCGCTGCAAAGGCAATGCCTTCCGCGTCCTTCGCTTCGCCCCCGCACCACGAAGCGCCCCTCCCCGTTCGCGCCTATGATATTGATTTTTCGGGTATTGTTCACAACGTGGTGTTCGTGCGCTGGCTGGATGATTTGCGGACGGGTTGGTGCGACCAATATCTGCCGCTCACACAGCAGATAGCGGACGGCTATGCGCCGGTCGTCGCCACCACCGAAATTGCCTACAAAAGGCCGGTTCGTTTTGGGGATTGCGTTGTAGGCAAACTCTGGATGCAGACAAAGCGGGTACGGTGGACGGTAGAGATCGAAATATGGAATAGCCACGAAATGGTTGCGACCGCCCGCCAAACCGGCTCGTTTCTGCATCTGGCGACTCTCAAACCGTTTGCGGTTCCTGCCCCTATTGCCGCGCAATTTCCTCCGATACGAGAAGGCGGCAGCGCGTCCGACCACCAATAAATTTCGCAGGGCTTTCGCGGTTTGTCTTTATTCAATCCAGCCAACCGACCGCGCCCATGCTTCCATTTCCGCCAGCCGGGCCGCCCAATCGGGCAGCGTTTCGTTTCGCGTTCCTTCGTGCGCTTCGTTGATTTTTTCTTGGAGCGGCCCCAAACCCACGGACTGCCGCCATTCGTCTACGCGGGCCGGGTCTTCCAATTTCCACGGGTTCATCACGCCGTTTTCGTCCCAATCGAACTGCGTGCCATAACGCTGCGGCCTGCGCTCGAAAAAGCAAATGCGGTCGTGCAGATACGCGGCCTGAGTGGGTTCTGCCTCGCCGGTTCGCGCGGCTTCTGCAAGCAGTGGCAAAACGCGCTTTTGTAGACCGGGGCATCCGATGGCGTGCTGCACAATCAAATGGGCGGCCCGTTCCGAGTCGTCCCCGACAAGCGACGCGCCGGGCCAGCCATGTTCCTCGATAATTGCCTCTAACACTTCGGCGTTGCGCTTGTGAACGTCTGCCATACACGGCGCGTACCCCTGAAAAAGCTCGCCGGTTGCAGCAAATTCGGTTCGCACCCGCATATCTTCGTCCGTCATCGCAAGGAGTTTTTGCGCGAGTTCATGGTTCATAGATGCGGTTATTGTAGCCGATTTGTTGTTTTTCCCGTTCAAGAAAGCCGCGATACAATGGGCCTATCAAGAAAGCAACCGAGGGAGTAGCAATATGCCGCAAGTGATTGAGCCACCGACCCACACCCTGTCTTCTGTCGCAGTGCCGCGCCTCAAATGTGACGCCAAACATTACGAAAGCCTACTCTCGATGGAATTGCTTCCCGAAAAAGGCTACGAACTCATAGAAGGCGATATTGTAGAGAAAATGCCCGTCAAAGACGCCCACGCTCTGGTTTTAGTCCTCGTCGTCGGTTTGTTTGTTCGTGTATGCGGGATGCGGCTTTTGCGTTCACCATTCACGCTCGCTATTGACGACCACAATCTGCCCGAACCGGATTTTGCGGTTTTGACGACGCCGAACCCGACGCTTTCGGAGCGCGGCTACATTCAGCCGGGCGACGTGCGCCTTGTCGTGGAAGTCTCGGATGCGACGCTGCCGCGCGATTTGACAAGCAAGGCGCGCCTTTACGCGAACGCCAATATCCCCGAATATTGGGTTATCGACATTGCGGGCCGCCGCTTGCTCATCCACCAAACGCCCGGCGCGAACGGCTATTCGCTCGTCACGCAGTACGAGGAAACCGAAACGGCGTGGCCTGCGTTCGCGCCGACCGCGACGTTTACGGTTTCCGATATTTTGCCGTAGCGTCGCGTTTATTCGCTGGTTGTGTTTGCGGGCGGGCTGCCGGGAAGCGCGGCTTTGGGAAGCGGCGCGACCGGGAGCGTTTTGCGCCACGCGAGGGCGAGTTTCGTTAAGCGCTCCACGATTTCTTTATGCGCATCGGCGATGTTTGTTTTTTCGGCGATGTCGGTCTTCAAATCGTACAACTGTGGGTTTGAGCCGTCTTCCATGACGAGCAGTTTCCAGTTCCCGTCGCGGACGGCAAGGTCGGGCCAGCGCGTTTGCGGGTCGGCGTCGGGGCCGGGCCGGTCGGGCGGACGCAGCCAGAACAGCGGCTTAGTGCGCGTCGCCTGATTTTTGCCTAACAAGGCCGCGCTCAAGTCTTCGCCGTCTTTGGTTGCCGTCGTTTTCGCGCCGACGCCCGCAACCGAAAGCAGAGACGGCAGCATATCGACGCCGCTAATCACGGTCGTATCGTTGACGGCGGGCGTTTTTACGATTCCCGGCCCCCATGCGATTAAGGGTTCGCGGATGCCGCCCTCGTACAAATTGCCTTTGTGCCCGCGAAACGGGCCTGCCGTGCCCGCGCCGGGTTCCGGGCCGTTGTCGCTAGCAAGAACGACAAGCGTGTTGTCGCGCAGGGCCGGGTCATTGCGTATGAACTCGAACAGGGGCGCGAGCTGCGTGTCGGTTTCATGGACAACGCCCTTATACAGCGCCCGCTTCGTGCCATTGCCCCTTCCTGCCGATGATGGAAAAAACGGCGAATGCACGTCGTCGGGCCATACGTTGACGAAAAATGGCTTGCCGGTTTTGCGCGCGTCTTTCATAAACGCAATCGCACGGTCAACAAAGGCGGTCGTCACTTGGGCGCGATCCGTCCATGTAATTTTGCCCCGGCCCAGTTTTTCGCTGCCCACGCCGAGCGGCATTTTGCGGGCAGGTTTGCCGTCGCGGTCGTCGAGCATCGCAAGCACGCGGTCGCCCAAGCCCTCGAACTGCGTCAGCGAGGCGTCGAAACCGTAGTCGGTAATCAGCGGGGCGTCGCCGACATCGCGCTGCCCGCCCATGTGCCATTTGCCGAAATGCCCGGTCGCATAGCCCGCGTCGTGCAGGGTTCGCGCGAGCGTCGGGGCTTTGGGGTCGAGCCACTGCTTCATGCCGCGCTTTTCGTTTTCGGCCCGCGACGCCAAAAACGACGTAATTCCCCACCGGGCGGGATACTGCCCGGTCGTCAGGCCCGTGCGTGAGGCTGAGCAAATCGGGGCGGCGACCGTGAACTGCGTAAAGCGCACGCCTTCCGACGCCAAACGGTCGATGGCGGGCGTTGCTTTGGGCGGGCCGCCGTAGCAGGATAAATCGCCGTATCCCATATCGTCAATCAGCACAAACAGGATATTGGGCCGCTTTGCGCTTGTCGCAGGCGCAGGTTTGGAAGCCGTTCCGGTTTGCGCGTTTGCCGTCGTCGCGCTTGTGGCGAGCACAACGGCGGCGGCAGTCGCGGTAAGGGCAACGGCAAGTACGGCTTTTGTCGGGACAATGGGTATCTTACACATATTATGCAGTTTACCCCTCATGCTTGGAACGCATTCCGCGCCCATGCGTTTTCGTTTCGAGCGTATAATTTTAGCGATTAATTTTATGTTTGCTACGGTACAATGGGAAATATGCACGATTCCGTTTGAAACGGTATTTTTACGGTGTTCAAACGGACGCGCCGGGCGAATCTTTCTTGTTCGGTACAACGCACGGCGGCGAAGAACGGAGACAGAGAAAGCGCAGGAACACACCCATGCTATCCTACACAAGGAACGGCGCTCGGCAAAAAGAAGACCCGAAAACAAGTGGTCTTCGTGCCAAAACGCCCCGCAAAACGGGTTCGGAAAATAATAGAGCCGCCGCATCAAGCGAAAGCGGCAGTTGGTACGAGCACTTGGTAAACGCCGTTCAGGACTACGCGATCTTCGCGCTGGACACGAATGGCAACGTCCTGACATGGAACGCAGGCGCGGCCCGCTTGAAGGGCTACACGGCAGGCGAAATTATCGGGGCGCATTTTTCGCGGTTTTACACGGAAGCGGACAAAAAAAAGGGCTTGCCACAGCAGTGCCTTGACAGTGCCTGCCGCGACGGACGCTTCGCGGGCGAAGGTTGGCGACAGCGCAAAGACGGCTCGCGGTTTTGGGCCAGCATCGCTATCGCCCCGATTCGAGATGAGGGCGGTACGCTCATCGGTTTTTCCAAAGTAACGCGCGATATGAGCGAGCGCAAAGCGGCGGAAAACGCGCTAAAAAACAGCGAGGCCCGGTTTCGCTCCGCGATTTCGGCGATGCACGACGGATTGATTATCGTCGATGAAAGCGGCGTGGTTATCGAGTGCAATAGCCGCGCCTCGGAAATTTTGGGAGTGCCCGCCGGTTCGCTGCACCATCAGCTTTTCCCCGACTATCCTTGCCGCGTCACCTTCCCCGCCTCCGTTGATTGGCCGACCATCGCCAGTCCCGTTCGGCAGGCGCTCAAACAGGGAACGCCGGTTTGGGACGCGCTGATGGAAATTCGGCGGCCCGACGACCGCTCTATTTGGCTGACGTTCAGCGCCGACCCGCTTTTCCGCGACGGAATACCCAAGCCGCGCGGCGCGGTTGTCACCTTTACCGATGTGACCGAGCGACGGGAAGCGGAAATGGCGAGCGAGGCGATGATGCGCGAAGCCCTTGAGCGCGCCGACCGCGACCCGCTGACCAATCTTTACAACCATCGCACCTTTCACCACTTTTTGCAAAAAGCGGCAAAAATTGCTTTGAACGTTCCCGGAAAAAGCGCGGACGCCACTTTGGAAACGGCGGCCCTCACTCCGACCGCCGCCGCGAAAACGCCGCGACGCCGTACCAAATATTCCCGGCCCTCGTTTGCGGTCGCCGTTCTGGACATGGATAACTTCAAGTTCTTCAACGACACCTACGGCCATCTTGTCGGCGACGAGGTGCTTTGTTATGTCGCCGATATGCTCCGCACGCGCTGCCGCCAAGAAGATATTGTGGCCCGCATCGGCGGCGACGAGTTCGCTATTCTTATGCCGCATGTTCGCAAAGCCGAGGCCCGGCAGTGCGCCCAGCGATTGCAGGCGCTCGCCCACAATTTGTCATTTCAGCCGCCGCGCGAAGCCTCACCTATTCCGCTGCGCCTGTCCATTGGCATCGCGTTTTTTCCCGACGAGGCCGATTCCGCCGACAACGCGCTGTATCTTGCCGACAAGCGTTCCCTGCGCGATAAAACCGGCGATGACGATAGCGACGCCGAAACCCGCGACCAAGTGGAGCGTTTGCGTTCGCTGTTTACCGACGAGGTGGACGGCTTTTCCATGCTGGACGCCCTCGTTACAGCAGTGGATAACAAAGATCGCTATACGCGCCGCCATAGCGAAGAGGTCATGCGCTATGCAACCCTGATTGCCGCGCGCCTGGAACTTTCCGAGGAAGAAACCACGTCGCTGCAAGTCGCCGCGCTGATCCACGATGTCGGCAAAATCGGGGTTCCCAACAAGGTACTGCGCCGCCCCGGCGCTTTGAGTTTGCAGGAAACCGAAAGTATGCGCCAGCATCCAGTCTTGGGCGGAATCCTTGCCGAGGCCGTGCCCGAACTATCGCACACGCTGGACGCCGTGCGGCATCATCACGAACGGTGGGACGGACAGGGTTATCCGCACGGTTTGCGCGGCGAGGCCATTCCGCGCCCCGCCCAAATTCTCGCGGTCGCCGATGCGTATTCGGCGATGACAAGCAACCGCCCGTACCGGAAGGGGATGCCGCACGAGAAAGCCGTTTCTTTGTTGCGGGGCGGCATGGGCAGCCAGTGGAACGAGGAATGCGTTTGCGCCCTTCTCGATGCGCTGGACGCCCCGCCCACCACAGTACCGGTGTAGGAAAGACCATCTATCGGCGCGACGGGGGACGTATGGGCCGTGCTACAATAAAACCATGCTTCCCCCTCCGCGTCGGCGTCGCACGCTTTCGGAAACGTTCCCGGCTTTGCTTTCCCCCGATTTTCGCAACTTGTGGCTGGGACAGGTGATTTCCGCCGCCGGATCGCAGATGCAGTTCGCGGCGCTGAACTGGCTGATTTACGATATTACCGGCTCGCCGCTCGCGCTCGGCGGAATCGGCTTGGTGCGCGTTATTCCCATTGTGCTTTTGTCGCTCGTCGGCGGGGCGGTCGCGGACGCCTACGACCGGCGCAAGTTGCTTTTTTTCACGCAAAGCCTTTTGGCGATTGTCGCGCTGTGCTTGGGGGGACTTGCCCATTTTCACATGGTCACGATCCCACTCATCTATCTATTTACCGCAGTGGGCGCGGCGGCGATTGCATTCGATAATCCGGCCCGACAGGCACTGGTTCCGTCGCTCGTGCCGCGCGAACATCTGCCCAACGCTTTCGCCATCAACTCGACCGGCTTTCAAGTGGCAACGATTGTCGGGCCGGTTTTGGCGGGCGTCATTATCGGACGGTTTGGCGCAACCGTCGCGTTTACCCTCAACGCGGCCTCGTTCGGGGCCGTTCTCATCGCCCTTGCCGTGATGCGCTATCGGCCCGCGCCGATTGCCGAGGGCGAACCCGCACCCGGTTTTTCGTGGGAATCTCTCAAAGAGGGCGTCGCGTTCGTGCGCTCCAACCCCATTCTCGTCAGCACGATGACGCTGGATTTTTGGGCGACATTTTTCTCGTCGGCGACCGCGCTTTTACCGATTTTTGCCAAAGACATTTTGCGCGTCGGGCCGGAAGGCTTCGGGGTTTTGTCTGCGTTCCCGGCGGTCGGGTCGTTTGTGACCGGCTCGCTGATGACGTTTTTGCCGCCGGTCGTGCGGCAGGGGCGCACGATTTTATGGGCGGTTGTCGCCTACGGCTTGGCGACGATTGGGTTCGGCCTTGCCCCGTCCTTCGGTTTGGGTCACACCCTTGCGTTTTACTTGTCGGCCCTGTTTTTGGCGGGAACCGGAGCCGCCGATACGGTCAGCACCGTGCTTCGGCAAACCGTGCGCCAAACCGTAACGCCCGACCGGCTGCGAGGGCGCATGGTGTCCGTCAACATGATTTTTTTCATGGGCGGCCCGCAGTTGGGAGAAATGGAAGCCGGGTTCGTGGCAAAAATCTCGAACGCGATGGTATCGGTCGTGACTGGCGGTATCGGGTGCTTGCTCACTGCCGCTACTGTCACCGCGACTTCACCGTGGCTGTGGCACTACCGCTTGCACAAACCAGACGAAACCGAAACTGGCCCAGTGAAAGCCGCCTAAACGCGGGTAACCGGCAAAGCGCGGCGCACGTCGCTCATCATTTCTTCGGCTCGGGAATGAACGCTTTGCATAGCACGGCGCGTTTTTGCGAGGGCCAAATCGTACTGATTTTCGATGCGTATGAGGGCATCCGTCACGCGCCGGTCGGGTTCCCTATCCACGTCGATGAGCCATTCCGACAAGCCGATGTCGCGGAACATCCACGCTTTGTTGCCGTGGCGTCGCGTGAACAAGTGAATTGCGGGCGTACCCTGCGCAAGGGCGATAATGCACGAATGCGGCTCCAACGACAACACGGCTTGCGCTTGCGCGTACAGCGAAACGGCCTCGTTGGCGTTCCAAAACGTGTCTTTCCAAACGACGCGCAAACGGATGGCATCGGGGAGCGGCAAATACAGCAACTCGCGGGCCGGGCCGATTTCCTTTTCCACTTCGGGCACAAGCGCTACTTTGTTTCCGGTGCGCGTCACATAGTCCGTGATAATCTCGCGCAACTTTGCCGCCCATTCGGCCGGCCCAATCGTCTCCGCGCTTTCGATTGCTTTGTCGCGCTCGTTTTTGGAGATTTCCTTGTCGGTTCGCAGCGTGACCGTTAAAAACTTTCGCGGCACAAGTTGGTTTGCTTGCATAAAAACGTGGGCACGGGCGTCGTCGCGCACGTCGATACCGAAGCAGCCGTCCGGCCCGAACTCCAAAACGGGCGGATTGACGCCCATTCCGCCGTTATAATGCCGCAAAAATTGCAGTGATTCGGTATCGCGGCAAAAAATGAACGCCGCCCGCGAAAGCAGGTCAGGTAAAAAGGGGGCGTCCTCGTCGCGAAACCCGTCGAAACTGTGCCCGTACAAACCGAACGGCTTATTTGTATTGACGCACGCCCGCATCATGGCAAGCGGCGCGGGCCAGTAGCGCGTGACGTGCATCCCGGAGTTTTGGATAAACAAGTCCGCGCCATCGAACGCGGCTTGCAGTTCAGGCGTGGAAGCGTGGCCGGCTTCGTCCAGCGTCCCTTCCACAAACATGACTTGTGGAAAGCGGCGCTTGAGCATCGCGGTTACGGCCTCGCTCGTTTTTCGCAGCCAGCAAAACAAAACGGCGTTGGGGATCTGCTCGCTTAAATAGCGCAGGGTTCCCGGCGTGTGCCCGATGTCGCCGATATTGTGCGTCGCCCAGCCGGAATACAAAAGAATACGCGGCGGGCGCGGCCCGTTCGATCTATATGCCATAGATTTACTTTGGGCGCGAACCGTCGCTTTCCCTGCTGAGTCGGAGTTTGCCCCCCCTGCCCCCAATAAGGGGGGGTTCTGAATGGCCCTGCCAAAACCGAGAGCCTTGCGGAAGAACGGAAACGTGTTTTCAGAACCCCCCCTTATTGGGGGGCAGGGGGGCCATGCTTCAAAGCATGCGGCAGGCGCAAGCAAACGAGAACCCATGCCGCGCCGCCCGTCCAGCCCGCCAGCACGTCGGTCGGGAAATGGACGCCCGCATATACGCGCGACACGCCGATACACAGCGACAGTAGAACAAAACCAGCGGGGAGAGCGATTCGGGACGCAACCCGCGCGTTTCGCCGCGCGGCTTCCCGATACGCGAATACGGCGATAAGGCCATAGATCACCGTTCCCATCAACGAATGCCCGGACGGGAATGAGTAACCGACGCCATGAAAAAGCGGCGTGAAAACCTGCGGACGGGCACGGTGGGCGAAAAATTTAGCGATTTCTACGATAAGCGTGCCACCAACACAGGCAATCGGCAAGATGCGGCCCGCATCGCGCAAAACCCGGTCGGCGTCACTCGCCGCGCTTTGCCGCCCGCGCAAGCGCAGGCTCAAAATAATGCACCCGAGCGCGACACCGAACGCCACCCACAGCGAGCCGAGAAACGCCATTGCGTAGGTGAGCGCGTCCAGTACGGGGTTCGCGCGGGCGTGAACGGCAAGCAAAATGGCGCGATCACTGGGCAGCGGCCCGCCGTTTTGCGCGGCCTGCGCGTTCCACAAAACCGCGTAAACGCCAAGCAAGGCGAGTATCGACAGCGCAACGAACATAGAGCCAGTTCTTTTAGTTGGCATGGGACAGTTCGCCGTTTGAAGCGCGCTGAAAACTCGCCGAACCGTCGGCGTCCACCAACACTTTGAGTGCGTTTGGCGCGACGGAAATCGTGACGGGCGTCGTGCCGACGACCTGATCGTCGGCGTGCAAATTGCGGCGTTTCCCGTTCTGGGTTTCGATGCGGATTTCGCGCTTGACCTCATACGTGCGGACTTCGGGCAAGTCCAAGTGCATTTGGGCGCGAATGGCTTTGAGATACGGGATAACTTCGCGCCGCTTGATATTGCCGATAACGACGACGTTCAAAATGCCGTCGCTCATATCGGCGTCGGGGGCAATCGGCATGGCTTGCGCGATACGATACGTGTTGGCGATTTCGCAGGACACCATGCGCTCGATAATCGGTTCGCCGCCGTCAATCGTAAGGCGCACGGTTTGCGGGCGCAGGGAAAGGAGCAACTGGACGCTCGCAAGGAGGCCGCGAAAAAAGTTCTTGTTGGTTCCCTGCCCGTACAAGGCTAACCCGTCGGCGAACAAACCGATACCCGCCGATTCGGTAAAATACCTATCGCCGATTTTGCCCATATCGACGGTTCGCACCTGCCCACGATGTAGAACGCGGAGCGCGGCGGGCAGATTGTGCGGAATTTGCAGCGACGTGGCGACGTTATTAAACGTGCCCTGCGACAAAATGCCGAGCGCGGACTCCGTATAAGCCAACTTTTGCGCGACCGCTTCCACGGTTCCATCGCCGCCCGCGACCCCGATGCGGGGCGTTTTCGCGTCGATAAGTTGTTGAAGTTCGCGGTTCATGTCGCTTTTGCTATGGGTTTGTATGATGCGAACGGCGAAACCTTCCGCTTGGGCCATACGCGAAATTTGCTCGCCGCCCATCGGGCCGTGCAATGCCCCGGCCTTTGTGTTCATCAAAAGCGGAATGGGTTCGTCCACTTTACGCGGCCCGCAACAGTTCCGCGCACCGTGCGCTGTGCTGCCAATCGTCGCCACCGTTCGCGAGCGAACTATCCACGCTCCACCACGCCGAAAGTACCACCGATGCGACCGCCCACAGCCGCAGTTTTTCGCGCGGCAGTCCTAAAACGTCGGCGAAAATATCCAGTCGGCGAATTGTCACGGCTTGCGGCGATGGGTGCTGAAGCAAACCGGGCCACGGGTTCCGCAAAAACGCCCCGGCCTCATACGCGCGGTCGCCCCAAACGCCGTGCGGATCAATCGCCCGCCACACGCGCGGCGTGGGGCTATCGTCGCGCAAAATGTTGAAATGGTGCAAATCGCCGTGCAGTAAAATTACGTCTTCGAGTTTGGTATCCGCGTCCAGTTCCTCAAATGAAACTTTGGCGTCGGCGATTTGCGGTAGCAAGTCGGGCGGGCAGTTCGCGGCACTGGCTTCGTCCAGCGCCTTCATCCAATCCGCAACACTCAAAAATGGCGGCGCGAACGGAGTTGGATACGTCGGCCCCGTTTGTTCGTCGGGCCACAAATTGCGCATCACGCGGGCGGCGATTTCGGTCGCCTCGTCGTCGCGGTTTTGTTCCCACAAATCGGAGAGCATCGTTCCGGGGCGCAATCGCTCCATCAGCAAAACGCCGCGCGCTTCGTTCGCCTCTAAAAGCCGCACGGCTTTCCCGTTCCACGCTTGCAGCGCCCCGATTTCGGTCGCAATCTCTGTTTCGCGGGGCACGCCCAATTTGAGGACGACTTCCCGCCCATCGCTATTTCGCACGGCGGGCGCGACATAGTTGAACGACAACCCAAACGGTTCGGGCGCAATCGTCAAATCGCAGCGTTCGGCGCAGTCGGCAAGCAGCGCGGGCAAATTTTGCAACCACGCGGCCCCGCCCGGAAACGCGGCGGTTATGTTATGGACGAACGGCGGCGGTAAATCCATATAGGTTTCAAATGGCTTTTGCTCGGGCCTATAAAAGGCCCGTCAATTAGCAGAAGCGTCCGTTGGACGCGGCTTGTGCAAATCGTTCACTTCTGCGCTAAATCCATCATTTATTGGCGTCCAGAGGACGCATACTTGGGTTGCCGGGTCGTTTATCGGCCCGAGGCAAAGCAAAAACTGCCGATAAAGAAAAAGCCCCCGCGCTTATTTCGCAGTTTGCGAAAGAGCGCGGGGGCCGATTGAGTTTTTCGTTTACGAATGCACGGTGTCGCGGAGGCGTCCGCCGACATCGCCGCGCCGCAGTTTTTGCAGCGCGCCCGCTTCGATTTGCCGCGCCCGTTCGCGCGACAGATGCAGGGCTTTGCCGACCTGCTCAAGCGTCATCGGCGCTTCGGACTCTTCGGTCAAGCCGTAGCGGAGCGTCAGCACCTCGCGCTCGCGGGGCGTCAGGTGCGTCATCGCGTACTTGATTTCTTCTTTCAAGGCGCGGCGAAACACGCGGGCCGACGGTGCGGTGGCGTCTTCGGCGGGGAGCAAGTCGCCGAGCCGCGTGGTGGATTCACCGGCGGGGGCGTCCAAACTCATGGGTTCGGGCGTTTCGGCCTCCAAAAGCGTTTCCACTTTGTCGAGCGGCATTCCGATTTCTTTGGCGATTTCCGCCGCCGTCGGGACGCGGTTCAAGCGGGTTCCCAGCATTTCGCGGGTTCGCTTGATCTTGCCCAGCGATTCAATCGCGTGCGACGGCAAGCGGATCGTGCGTCCCTGATTTTCCACGGCCCGACCGAGGGCTTGGCGAATCCAGTGCGTCGCGTAGGTCGAGAAGCGGAAACCGCGCCGCCAATCGTATTTATCGACGGCGTGAATCAGGCCCAGCGTACCTTCCTGAATCAAGTCTTCCATTGCGATACCACGATTTTGGTATTTTTTGGCAATGGACGTCACAAGACGCAGGTTGGCGTTGACCAGAATTTCGCGGGCGCGCTTGTCGCCCTTTTCCACGCACTTAGCCAAGCGCCGCTCCTGCTTCTGCGAAAGAAGCGCGAGCGACGAATTGCCGGTTCCCAAACCGCCCCGGTCGGACAGATACGCGGCGAACGACGACAAATCGTCGTCGCAGTCGTCGTCTTCGTCCTCGATGGGCGCGGAAACGGCGGCGCGGCGCGCGGGCGCGTCGATGGGCACGTTGGGTACGGTCGTCAAATCGGACATTAAAATCTCATCTTTTGCCGTCAAGGCATGTTCGGACGGCGCTTGGCCGAGCGCAAGAACGCTCGCCGAGTCGTTCATTTCCGCATCCGAAGTTGGTATCGTGTTGTTTATCATGAGTGCTTGCCCCCTATCGGCGCGTTCGGATCAACTATTGTCTAATAAATCAAAAGGCCTGCCGAGGTTCTTTATCGTTTTTCGCTTGGAGTTTAGTCTGATATACTATTTATTCGTTTGTACGCTTTATTAAACGTTAAACGCGCCGTGCAGGTTCCCTATCGTTTGGCGAAAGGGAAACATTAAATCGGCTTTTTTGAAATTTGTCAAATTTTTCTTTGACATTTGGCCTTTACCCGGTAAATAGCCGTGAAAAAACCCGGCGCGGGGCCGGGCGCGAAAAACCACTTCGATGTGGCAAACGGTTTGCAAACCGCAAAACCGCTTCCGAAACAACCAATTCCTCTTGGTTGGCTTTACTTCCTTCTTTTTTGAACTTTTTTTTTGCGCTAAGTTTCGGCTTTTTCAAAAAGCCTGCTCGCTTCGCGTTCTTTGGTTTGGTTATGGGTATTTATTCCATACATTCGTTCAAGAAATTAGGAAGTTTATCGTGCCTACGCCCCCAGAAATACTGGTTTGTGCCGATTCGGACGCGCTTGCAGCCCGCGCCACCGAACTGTTTATAACTGCCGCCCGTGATGCGATTGCCGAAAAGGGCAGATTCACGGTCGCGCTTTCGGGCGGCTCGACCCCGGAAAAACTATACGCACTGCTCGCTACACCCGAAAATGCCGCCCGCGTACAATGGGATAGCGTGTACGTGTTCATGGGCGACGAGCGGTTCGTTCCGTCAACCGACGAAAATAGCAACTTCGGCAAAGCACAGGCGAGCCTGCTTTCGCACGTACCCATCCCCGCTTCCAATCTTTTCCCCATGCCGACGCCCCCGGTCGTGACTGATCTCGCCGACGGGGCGCGCCGCTATGTTAGCACCTTGTCCACGTTTTGGGAACTGCCCGATTTGACGAACCCGCCCGTTTTAGACTTCGTTATTATGGGCTTGGGCGAGGACGGACACACCGCTTCCTTGTTTCCCGGTAACCCGTCGCTGGACACGGTGCGGAACTGGGTGGTCGGTTCGCCGCCCGGGACGCTTCCTCCACCCGTGGATCGCTTGACGCTCACACTTCCGGTTTTCAACGCCGCGCGGCAGACGGTTTTTCTCGTGTCCGGCGCGAAAAAAGCCGAGGCCGTGCAGGATGTTTTGGAAAACCACCCAACGCCCAGCGTCCGCCCCGCCGCCGGGGTTCAGCCCACCGACGGCAAACTCATTTGGCTTTTGGACGAAGAAGCGGCGAGCAAACTTTCGACGGAAACGGCCCCCGACGCAGAAACGCATTCGTGATGCCAACCCAATCCTCGAAAGATTTACCGTCCAAAATTTCGCTCGTCCTTGCCGACGTGGACGGGACGCTCGTTAAGAACGACAAGTCGCTCACGCCCCGCGCCATTGAGGCGATACACAAACTACACGAGCGCGGCGTTTTGTTTGCCATCACGAGCGCCCGCCCGCCGCGCGGTTTGAGCCATTTGGTCGGCCCGCTGCAAATTACGACTCCGATTGCCGGTTTTAACGGCGGCCTCGTCGTCGCGCCCGATACCGGCGACGTTTTACAATCGCTGCCGCTGCCCGACGCCCTCGCGCCGCAAATCGTGGATTTGTTGGACAAGCACAACGTGAGCGTGTGGGTTTTCAAGGGAAATGATTGGTACGTGCGCGACCCGAACGGCCCGCACGTCGATCACGAAAACCACACCGTCCAGTTTCCGCCCATTGTCGTGCCCAACTTCGACGGTGTTTTGACCGGCGTTTCCAAAATCGTGGGCGTCAGCGACGATTTTGATGCCGTCGCCAAAGCGGAAAACGACGCGCAGGCCATGCTTGACGGCGCGGCCCTCGCCGTTCGCTCGCAACCCTACTATTTGGACATCACGCACCCCGACGCCAATAAAGGCGCGGTCGCTCGCTTTTTGCGTGACCGCTTGCACGTTCCGCGCGAGGAACTCTTAGTCATAGGCGACCAAGCCAACGATGTCGCCATGTTCAAGGAAGCGGGCTTTGCGATTGCGATGGGCAACGCGCCCGAAAATGTGAAATCGCAGGCAAACGCGACAACTGATACCAACGAAAACGACGGCTTTGCTAAAGCCATCCAGAAATATGTTTTACAGGAAAACCAATGACCGACCGAGTTCGTGAAATACTGAGCTGGTATGAAAGTGATAATGTGGGCACGCTCACGAATTTGGCCCGCATCATGAATGCGGGAACGCTCGCGGGAACCGGCAAGTTCGTGATTCTGCCCGTGGATCAAGGCTTCGAGCACGGCCCCGCCCGCTCGTTTGCGCCAAACCCGCCCGCCTACGACCCGCGTTACCACTATTCGCTCGCCGTCGAAGCGGGCTGTAATGCCTTTGCGGCCCCGTCAGGATTTTTGGAAGCGGGCGCGCGCGAGTTCGCGGGCGAAATTCCGCTCATTCTCAAATGCACCAGCCACGATTTAACGATGAACGAACGCGACCCCGACCAAGCGCAAACAGCGACCGTTGAAGATGCCCTGCGTTTAGGCTGCGCCGCTGTGGGCCTCACGATTTATCCCGGATCGTCGTACCGCTTAGAAATGTATGAAAAAGCGGCCCGCCTCATAAGCGACGCAAAAAAACACGGCCTTGCGACTGTCGTGTGGTCGTATCCGCGCGGCAGCGAAATTTCCAAAGAAGGCGAGACGGCCCTCGATATTTGCGGCTACGCCGCCCATATCGCCGCCGAACTGGGCGCAAATATCATCAAGGTCAAACTGCCGACCGACAAACTGGAGCAGGAAGAAGCCCGCAAAGTCTACGAGGAACAAGCCATTCCCCGCGCGACGATTGCCGAGCGCGTCAAGCACGTCACCGACTGCGCGCTGGGCGGGCGGCGCATCGTCATTTTTTCCGGCGGCACGTTCGCCGACGAAAAAGACCTCTTAGAAGAAGCGCAGGGCATCCACGACGGCGGCGGCTTCGGCTCCATTATGGGCCGCAACACCTTCCAGCGCCCCAAATCCGATGCCCTCAAACTACTGCGAAGCGTGATGAAAATTTACAAAGGGTGAAAC
>CAXTBP010000113.1:0-17831 GCA_964241985.1 uncultured Armatimonadaceae bacterium
ACTATTATGTTGTCCATTGCGCCAAGGAAACGGCTTTTCGCGTTGGGGCGAAACTCGGGCCATTGGTACTCGCAATCGGAATACAAAAACAAAAGGCTGATGGCGAGCCAGCGCCGGGTTTCTTTTGACACTTCCCATTCGCCGCGCAAACGTTCGGTGCGGAAATCATCGTACAAGCCCCACACGTTGCGCCACACTTTGTACAGGGCTTCGTCGGGGTTGCCTAACGCCAAATCGTCGGTGCGTTCTTCGTAGTCGTCCACGGTCGAAACACCTGCGACGAAGTGGCGTACTTGCTCGGCGTATCGGTTCCGGCTGTCGCGGTCAATCATTTTCGTTTTCGCCTTTTGGGCTGACTTCCACGCAAACGGCGTCAAGCGGCGCATTCAAACCAGTTGCGAACGCCCATAGCATGGTGACCATGCTTGATGCGCTGTGGTGCGTATCGACAAATATAGGTTCCCCGGAAATTATGACTTTTGCCACGCCAAACATCGTTTGCCCATCGGCGCGGCGCGGTTCGCGGTTCAAAAAGTATTTTTCTCGGCCCGGCAAAGCGTAGGGCAGCGCAGGTAAACCGTAATTATCGCCTAAAAATTGCACCGTGCGCTGGGCAACTTCGCTCCACGAATTTGCGTTTTTTATATCGGCCCTGCCCAGCAAAACGCGCGTGGGCTTTCGGCCCGTCGTGAGCGATGTGTCACGGCGCAGTTCGTCCAGCGTTTTCCAGTTGCCGGACGGCACATCTACGGGAGGCGGAAACGCTGTATCGGGCGCTTTACTATCCGAAGAAACGGGCAGCGAAGATTCAACTGGCGCGGGTTCGACGGCGATGGGCGGAACGGGCGGCGCAACGACGCCCGTTTGCTGCGGTTCGTTAATAATCGGCGCGGCGAAAAGCGTTTGTAGAACGCGCCCAATGTCCGCATCGCTGACCGTACTTCCCGTTTCTTGCCCGGCAAGCCGCCGGAGAGCGTTGCGGGTTCCCGATTTAGGTGTCAATAGTTCGCGGCAAACCAAAGCGATGTGTTGCTTGGTAGTCCATGCCGTATCCAGCCCTTTGCTCGTCATGGACGCATGGGATAAAAGGCCGAGCAAATCCGGGGCGTCGGTTTGCGCGAATAAATCGTCGATTTGGAAAACGCGCTTTTCGTTCAGCGGCTTTTGCAGATGGGCGCGATAAAAATACCAAGCCCGCCCGTTGGTCAGCACGGCCCACGTCGCGCCTTTGCTAACGGCATAACTAACGGCTTGCGCGGCCTCCCCGTCGTTCAAGGGCAAATCAAGTCGCTTAACCTCCAAAAACCATTCGTGCGGCGTACCCGGTAGAAGGGTGTAATCAGGATAACCTTTGGCGAGTTTGTCGTGGCTTTGCTTGGCAATCGCGGCAAACGTGTTGTAACCAAGCACACTCAGTAGCGGATTAATAACATAGAGTTCGGTTTCGGCTTCGTTGAGAACACGCCCGCTTTGTTTGGCGTGAAGCAACTGCTCGCCCAATTCGACAATTTTATGGTGCAGTTCCGTATTTTGCGTTTCGTGCAGGCGGCTCACTCCGTTGGTTTGCTCCAATTCACCGTAAACACCTTTTTCTACGAAGTCGTGCTTTAATCCTTTGGGGCGGACGACGGCGAAAGGAGCGTCAGTTTGCGTCGGCGTGCGGAAAATCGGGTTTTATATCGGGCATCGGGTTTACAAAACGGCAAAACGGACGTATAGTATATCCGTTTCACACGCATTCAAAACGTGTTGTCCTTTTTCTTGCCGTATCATTTGCAAAAGTTAAAAAGACCGGCGTTTGTTGCCGATGCGGATACCGGCTTTGTTTATCGAACAACAAAAGCAAGGAGACCTATTTTCATGTTTATTGCAAAACCGTGGCCCGCGCGGCGAACGACGCTTCGCGCCCTGACTCTGGGACTGACGTGCGTTGCACCCAGCCTTTTCATTTTGACCGGCTGCGGCAGTGGGGGCGGCGGCAAAAATCCCGCGCCTGCAACATCGCCCGGCGCGACCCCGACACCCGCCGCCTCGCCGACCCCGGTTCCGACGGGCCGCATGGTGCTGACGATTGCGTGGCCGGAACGGTCGCGGGCGACCCCATACGCCGCCGAAACCGTCGTGGTGCGCTTGAGCCGCGCGGGGGTCGAGCTGGCGCAGCAGGTCGTGCACCGCCCCGAAAACGGCGGCGATACCAGCGCGACCTTCGATGCTCCAACCGGCGAGGTGCTCATCACCGCGACCGCTTATCCGACCACGGATGGAACCGGTGTCGCGCAGGCCCGCGCCGAAGTCGGCGTCACCGTGGTTGGCGCGCAAACCGCTTCGCTGCGCTTGACGCTTTCGCCGACCATCGACCGTATCGAGGTCACGCCCGCAAGTCCCGAAGCCTTGAATCCCGGCGGCACGATTCAGCTTGCCGCGACCGCGAAAAACGCCGCCGGTGAAATCGTGATAACCAACAAGGCCACGGTAACGTGGCGCTCCAAATCGCCGGAAGTCGCCACCGTGCAGTCCGAAGGCTTGGTTACCACTGTCGCGTTAGGTCAAGCCGTAATCGAGGCCGTCGAAAACGAGTCCGGCAAAGTCGGAGCCGCGACACTAAACGTCGTCCCCGCGCCGACGCCCACGCCCACCCCGACCCCGGATCCCACGCCTACTCCGACGCCCACCCCGACCCCGGATCCGACCCCGACACCCACACCCGCCCCGAATTCCGTGCGGCGTTTGGCGCTTGCGACGGGCGATCTGGTATACAACGCGCAAACCGGGCGCATTATCGCGTCGCTTCCGTCGACGGCAGGCGCGAACGGCAACTCTATCGCCTCCATCGACCCGGTGACGCTCGCCGTTGGGAACGTCGTCGCTGTGGGGAGCGAACCGAAAAAACTCGCACTCGCCGACAACAACACCGATTTGTACGTCGGTTTGGACGGCAGCGCGAGCGTGCGCCGGGTAAATTTGAGTACGGGCACGGTCGGCGCGCCCTTTACGCTCGGCGAACGGTTCGGGCCGTTGTACGTGGAAGACATGGCGGTCATGCCGGGCAATCCGAGCGTCGTCGCTATCTCGCGGCAAAGCCGAGGGGTTAGCCCGCGCCATGGCGGGGTCGCCGTGTACGACAACGGGATACAGCGGTCGACAACGACGCCCGATCACACCGGTTCCAACGTTATCGAATGGGGAACGGGCGGGCGCATCTACGGCTACAACAACGAAACCAGCGAGTTCGGCTTCCGGCGATTGGATGTAACCGCAGCGGGCGTAACGAACGTGGATGTCACCGAGCGCCTCATTTCCGGCTACGGCCCGGATATTGCTTACAGCGACGGGAAAATTTACGCGACCACGGGCGCGATTATCAACGCCGAAGCCAAAACGCTCGCGGGAACGTTGAACACGTCCGGCTTGGTTTGCCCCGATGCCGCGCTCAAGCGGGTTTGGGTACTTTCCACGCCGTTTGGCGGCGGGGCATCGACGCTCAAGGCCTATAACACCGACACGCTGCTCGAAGTCGGCTCGCAAACCGTGAGCGACATCAGCGGGACACCGACGAGTTTGATCCGCTGGGGGAACACCGGCCTTGCGTTCCGCACGAGCGGCGGCCAGGTTTTATTTCTTTCATCCGCGCCCGGCCTGTAAACCGTTCGCAAAGCCGTCAAAAAAGCGCCGTCCATTGGACGGCGCTTTTTCTGCTTGCCGGGCGAAAACAAAACGCCTTTTAACTGCGACGGTACGTCGCTTCAACGGCGGGCAACGCTTCTCCGTCCGGCGTGATGTTGTCCATACGCAATTGCAGCGTTTCGCCGCCGGGTTCCAGCACGATGCGCCAGCCCCAATCCGGGCCGGGCGGTGCGGCATACGAACCAAGCAGCGAAAGCGCGTTCGCCGTATCGGTTTCGGTGTCCAGCGGCATAGGTTCGCCGCCGGTGTGCCATGTGTCCGTCCACTGCGCCCGTGGTTTTGCCGCCTTCACATAAAGCAAAAGCGTTCCCTGCTGCGGCGCGCCCTGATACGCCCACGTGTAGCCAATCAGCGCGGCGGGCGCGTCGCCTTCCGCGTCTGCGGCAGATTGTGCGTTTTGTAGGATCAGGGACGAGGACGAGTCTTCGGGTTGTTCGGTAATGGGATCGTGCAGGCGGCTTGTGCCCTGCCAGTTTCCCGAATAGGATTGGAAGTCGATGGATTCACTCATGGGCGCGGTGTTTACTTTCTTGGCGGTGTTTCCTGCGCCCTACTCCGCCGTTCTATCAAAACCCGGAACGGTAAGCCGCCTTTTATTTTTGGGGCAGGGTTTCAAGGTGATGCTTGAGCCGCACGCCGCGCCCGCGTATCAAATCGGTCATGTAGCGTTTGAGAAAAAGCGCATCAGCAAGAAGGCCGAGCGGGCCGAGCGGCGAACGCCATTCCAGTGTGTCGCACATCAATGTTTGCGTATCGCTTTGCATGAAAAACTCGTGCGTGTGCGTGAGGGCCGCGAACGCGCCCTGCGTCATTTCGTCGGCGAACCCACGCGGCGGATCAAACCTGACGACGGTTGCGCTCAAACGCTGACGAATGCCGAAATGTACGGCCTCAAACGTCACGGATTGCCCCGCACCAATGAGGCCGCCGGTCACGCCCGCGACCGCGCGTTCTTTGGTGTAAGCCATTGTTTGGCAGTGCAGCCCAATATCGCGGGCGGCATCGAAGCACACGCCGATGGGCACGTCAATCACGGTTTCCACGACAATCGTAGGCATTTTTTTATGCTTCGGAATGGGACGAATGCAGACTTATTAGCGGGTGGGCATTTCTAAGCAAGCAACTTCCGTGGAGAAACCGCCGGGCGAGTCGATGTAAAACCCATACCGGCCCGGCTCTTGGTGAGGCGTCCCTATGGTTAGGCCCGAATCTGCCAAACGCGCGTGCTGCTGATCGACCTCGGCGCGAGAATCCAGATAGAACCCGACGTGGAATTCTTTGGGATACGAAACTTCGGTGGCTTTGCTGAAGTTGCTGATGTTTAGTGTCATTCCACCGCTATCCTGCATCATCACCAGCGTTTTTCGCCCGACATCCAAAATCGTCTTCATGTCGAAGTACGTCGCAAAAAAGGTTTCCGTCGCCGCGACATCGGGCACGGACAAATTGATGTGATTCATTTTCATGGTATACGCCCGTCAAATGAAGGTTTCTCTCGGTTCCTTCACCCCTTCTGCCAACCTTTACCCATTTCGGCGTTTTAGGATAAGCACCTCAGATCACGGTTTCAGCTACAGTCGGGTCATGGGATCGCTTCCAACAAGCGGATATTCGACGCGCCCAAACTGCCGGTCTTCGAGCAAAACGACGCGCACATTCCCAAAAATCACGGTTTCCACAGGGGCAGGGGAACCATCGCGGGGCTTGCGACCCAGCGATTTCACGGCGAGGAATGCCTCCTTGAATTCGCCTTTGGTCACATAGAAATCCAGTCGGTAAATGTAGCCTTCTCTGTCGTAGATGATTCGGTAGCCCGGAGGATAATTCTGGACGCGCTTTGCTTTGTCCTCGGCCTCATCTTTGATAATGGTCGTTTCGCAGTATTCTATCCAATCGGCGCGGCCTGTCAGATCGGGGTAAAAATCCGTTTCTATCGACGGGTCTTCGTAGAAGGGCGATTCGGCGTAAGCGTACCAGAAAGTCCATAATAAATCGCGCCGGTTGTTTCGGTTGATAAAGTACGTGAGTTCGCCATTCACAAACGTCAAGCAGGCTTTACGCTTTTCGTCGTTGGAAGTAGGCGGCACGACCGGCTCTCTAATTTCGCGTTTGGTGCTGGGCATAACTTAAACCGATTTGATTAGCGTGTTGTACCGGTATTCAATGCGTTTTTTGAGCCAAAACAGCGGGGGAACCAAAAGCCCGACGCTATTGAGGCCAATCCACTGGCACGCGCCCCATTCCCCGGTTTCGTCCTTTTCTTCCACCGTCCAATTTTGCGCCAACCTACCGCGATAATTTATTTTTAAGCGGCACGAGTCCGACAAACCAAAGGCAACGCTGTTTAGGGCAGCGGCGGAATTGTCGAATTCGGCGTGCCATCCGTCAAACGATACCGTATAGTTTGGGGCATTGTCTTCCAAAGAAACCGTGAAGCCATTCGGGCCATCGGGCAAAATCGTGACTCGGTTTTCCTCCACGGTAAATTCGGTTTCCGGGAAATCGCTCAGGCGGCGCGTTATTTCGTCAATCACTTTCACGTCAAAAAACCGTTCCGGTACTTAAAGTACCACAAAAAGCGAAACCGCCGAAAAACGCGGTTTGCGCTCGGCGGTTGTAAGAGTGACGAGAAGTATCCTTGATTCTAAACTTGTAATCCTGTCAGCGCGGGCGCGTGAATTTTTCGCCTTGACTGAATACAGCGGCGCGGTTTTTTATGCCGCGCCCGTATGCCTTATTAACAAATGGCGCGCGCCGTTCGTTCAATTTAACAGCGAATTTTTGCTAAAATGAGGTCAGTGTCGCGCCCGATGCGGACACCAAAAACCCGAGGCGCTCGACCTGCCGGGCTGCTTCGCCCCAGTCGGAAAAGCGGTCGTTGGTGACCAGCGGAACGTTTTGGGCGCGGGCCTCTTGCAGCAGCACTTCGTCCGCCGACGTGCCCGGAGGGGTTTCGCGGACGATGTGGTTTTCGATGAGTTCCAGATACGCGGCCTTGTCATCGACATGGTAGCGCAAGTTGGCGTCCGCGATTAAGGAGACGGGAAAATAGCCGCGCCGCAACAGATAATCGCGCATCAGTTTCAGGTGCAGCACGCGGGGCGCGGTTTGCAAACTAAGGGGGTCGGCGTTGTAGCGGGCGACGTTCGAGGCGTCCACGATAATCGGGCGCGTGTTTTCATGGAGCAGCGGCGAGGCGGCAATCGGCGCTATTTGCACCACGGCATCTAAAAAGGCGTCGGCGAGCTGGACGGATGCTTTGTCGTCCTGCCCCCGCAAAACGTGCAGCGCGGCGCGCACGGCGGAAACGGTTTGCGCGTCGCCGGAATGGACGGCCCGCACCAAGCGGCGCGGCGTGATGACGGCAAGGTTGTATCCGGGCGTGTGCGGCAGAGTCACGGGTTCGTCCGGCCCGAGCGCGGCCCGCGAACCGCTCGCGCCTTCGCCCAAAAGGACGGTTAAAACGGCCTGACTTGCCGCCCCACTTCCAAGCGCGGGGCGCAGTGTCAAATATGCGCCGGGGGCCGTTACGCGCAGGCGCTTGAAAACGGTTCGCACGGCCTCCGTTTGATTCGTTTTTTGCGCAAGCGCCGCCGCCCGTTTAAGAAACGGCGCGTCGGACACGCGAAACCCGCTGGGGCTGCGCTCGGCAAGACGGGCCAACGCTTCGGCGGCGAGGGCCGCCTGTCCACCATCCAAAAACGCGGCAATAGCAAAACGATCCTGCGCGGCCCCGTTCGACCCGTCCCCCATGCCGTACAACGCCTGCGCGAACAACGAATGAACGCGGCCCCGTTCGGTTTGGCCTGCGTTTGGGGCATCGACGAGCAGGGCTTGTTTGCACAAATCCGCGACGGTTTGCGCGCGGCCTACTTGTAAAAATCGCTGCGCGGCGGCGTACAGCAGGGTTTCGGAAGGCGCGGCAATAGCGGAAACGGGCACGGCTTCCACAACGGACTTGGCTTTTTGCGCGGCCTTTTCGACTTTTGCCTGCGTGTCGGCTTCGGCTTTTTGCAGGTCGCGCTCGCGGATGCGTTTTTCCCGTCGCACTTCGGCCTCGGCGCGGCGGAGGGATTCCTGTGCATCGCGGAGGGCGGCGGATTGCGTCACGGTTTCTTTGCGGGCCGCGTCGCGCTCCCCTTCGGCCTGCGTTAAAGCGGCTTGGAGTTCCGCGATACGCGCGGTTTGCTGGCGGGCCGCGTCACGCAGGGCGTTTATCTTTTCGCGGCTTTTGTCGTCGCTTTTATCGACGGCAACTTTTTTTATCGCCGCCGATGCGACGGGCAGCGGCGCAAGCGGCAGGGCAGCGGCGGGCAGCGAAACAGGGGAGGTTTCCGTGACGGGTTGGGCGGCGGCGGTTTCCGCCTCGCCCGATTCTGCGGTCTTATCCGATTCGGGCAGCAGTTCGCGCACGGCTTTGGCGAACGCGGGCTGTTTGATGGCGGTTTCGGCGAGCCGTTTCACAACGACGGGATGGGTGCGCAGCATTTCCGGGGCGGGCCGAAATCCGGCGAAAATTTGCGCCTGCGCCGGTTTGTCTTTCTGCAAAACGCCCCACAAATCGCGGGGCGCAATAGTTTTGAAAAGTTGACGCCACGCGGCGGCATCGAGCGGCGGCGCACTGTTTTCGTCGCCCTTTAAGTTTGCGGAATCGCTCGCCTCTGCGCTGTTATCGCTACTGTCGCCTGCATCGCTCACGCGGCGGGAACCGTTTCGCGGGGCAGCGTGGGCGCGGCATTCACGGCGGTTGCGAACATCGGGAGCGGGCGCAACGCGGAGCCAGGTTTGAGGGCCGAGCGTTTGAGCTGACCGCAGGCGGCGGCGATGCGATGCCCGCGTTCTTGGCGCTGGGTTATTGTGACGCCGTAGCTTGCGACGATTTCGCGGAACCGCCGCGACGCTTCCGCCGACGGGCGCTGATAGCGCGGGGCGACATCGGTCGAGTTGTACGGAATGGTGTTTACGCTACAAAGCGGCTCACGCTGCAATAAACGGCCCAGCGCGTGCGCGTCGGCTTCGCGGTCGTTGACGCCGCCCATAAGCACGTACTCGAACGTAATGCGCCGCCGCGTTTTGTCCGTGTACGCGCGGCAGGCGTCCATCAAGCGGGTGATCGGGTACTTGTCGTTCAAGGGAACCAGACTGCTTCGCAGTTCATCGGTCGGTGCGTGGAGCGATACGGCGAGCGTGAGTTGTAAATCTTCGTCCGCCAATTTCAAAATGTTGGGCACAACGCCGACCGTGGAAACCGTGATGTGCCGCATCGCAATTCCGACCTCTTGGTTCAAAATGCGGATGGCCTGCAAAACGGCGGGATAGTTGAGGAGCGGCTCGCCCATGCCCATCAAAACGACGTGCGTAATCCGGTTGTCCGGGTGGAGCGACTGCATAAGCAGCACTTGATCCACGATTTCGCCGCACGTCAGATTGCGGGCCAAGCCTTCGGTTCCCGTCGCGCAGAATGAGCAAGCCATCGGGCAGCCGACCTGCGACGAAATACACACCGACGTGCGCCCCGCATACGGCAAAAACACGGCCTCGATGACTTCGCCATCGCGCAAATCCATCAGATACTTGACGGTTCCGTCGTCCGCCGCCGATTCCGACCGAACGCGGCATGGCGCAATACCAAAAGCGTCGCCGATTTGTTCGCGGAGCGGCTTGGGCAAATTGGCGAAAACGGCGTCCGGCGTTCGCGCGAACCGCTGGTAAATCGCCTGCCCGATTTGCTTGCCCCGAAACGCGGGCGCGCCCGTTGCTTTGGTAATGGCGTCGGAGAGTTGCGCCGTCGTTTGCCCGACGAGTGTCGGCTTCGGTTCGGTTTTGATAGTGATTTCGTTTTCGTGAGCAAGGGGAGCGGCGACAGTCATAGCCTTTTATTGTATCAGCGAGGCAAAACCGGCGCAAAAAAGGCCGTTTGAGTGCGGAGCAGAGATGCCCTGCGCTCAAACGGCCCGTATCTGTTATGGCTAAACTGGTGCGTTAGGCGGCTTTGCGCTTGCGGCGCACGACGCCGAGCGTTCCCGCGCCGCTCACGAGGCCCATGCCAAGAAGCGAAAGACTGCCGGGTTCCGGCGCACCTACCGACGGAACTACGCCCAGCGTTACCGTTGATCCTGTCGCGCCCGAAATGCGTGTCGTAATTGCACCTGTCACATTGTTATTAAATGTTGTTGTCACTAAAACATACTGAGTGTTGGCGGTCAATGATGTTGAAATCAGCGACAAAGCTCCCACTCCTGCATCGTCGTCCAGTGCAATAAGATTGGTTAGCCCTGAAGCCGGGTTAAAACTCGGTCGGTAGAGTGCAAGAAATGTATCATCGGCAGGAGTTGGCGCTAAAAGTGCTGTGGTTGTTTCCAAGCCATACGTTCCGGTGGTGTTCACGTAGAACTGCTGCGCTTGGTAAAACACGTTTGTACCCACAGCGGACAGCGCGGTAAGCGTGTTTGGACGATTGAACGTGGGCGAAGCGGCGGACAGAACAACATTATAGCTAACGACGTTTTGCGCTTGTGCAACGGGGCTTAAGGCCGCAGAAAGACCGACAATCGCGGCGGAAAATACGGAAGCGCGAAGCAGGCGCGAAACCGAAAGAAATGAACGCATGAGAAACTTCCTTCCAACAGGGTCGCGTATTCGTCGGCGGCCCCAATTAAACCACAGTAAGCGGCGCGTCAAGCACCCCTTATCTATCAACGAGCAGCGCGGCGTCCTCGACGGCTTTTCAGTGTATTCATAAAATCGTTTGAAAAGTCCTGCTCATACCCACATTTTTATGAAAAATATCTGAAAATTTTTCAAAATCGAAAATCAATGCACGGCTCGTCTGCACGTTGTTCGTTTTTCTTCGACCGGCGGGCCGTGCTATAATAAGCGCGAAATTAAGGAACGTTTTAATCTCGCACATGGCGCAAACATCTTCCCCTGAAACCCCTTCGGCGGCCCTGCTTTCCGTTGACGACGTGTATAAAGTCGGCTCGCTCGCCCGGCTCGCTTTGACCGATACCGAAGCCCAAAAACTGGCCGGGCAAATCAACGGTCTTTTGGAACAATTCGCCCGGCTTCAAGAACTCGACACCGAGGGCGTGCCGCCGACCTCGCACGCCGTGCCCGTGGAAGCGCCGCTTCGCGCGGACACGCCCGGGCCGGTTTTGCCGCGCCCGACCGTGCTTGCGCTCGGGCCGCAGGTCGATGAGTATTTGGGCGGTTTCATCGTGCCACAGGTTTTAGGGGAGTAAACATCGATGGACGAACTTTTAACCCTTTCGGCCCGCGAACTTGCGGGGAAAATCGCATCCGGCGACGTCAAAGCCCTCGACGCGACGCACGCCTACTTAACGCATTTGCACGCGCACGACAAAACCGTGCGCGCCTTTATCACGACCGTGGATCAAACGGCGTGGGGGCAGGCCAAAGCCATCGACGAGAAAATCGCGCGGGGCGAGCCGGTCGGGCCGCTCGCGGGCGTGCCGATTGCGCTCAAGGACAATATCTGCGTGAGCGGCGTCAAAACCACGTGCGCGTCGCGGATTTTGGAAAACTTCGTGCCGCCGTACAACGCGACCGTGGTCGAAAAACTGCACGACGCGGGCGCGATTGTGCTGGGCAAAACGAACCTTGACGAGTTTGCGATGGGATCTTCGACCGAAAACTCGGCCTTTTTCCCGACATCGAACCCGTGGGACATCAAGCGCGTTCCGGGCGGGTCGTCGGGCGGGTCGGCTGCCGCCGTTGCCGCCGGTTTTGCGCCGCTGTCGCTTGGCTCGGACACGGGCGGGTCGATTCGGCAGCCCGCGTCGTACTGCGGCTTGGTCGGCGTTAAGCCGACGTATGGCTTGGTGTCGCGCTGGGGTTTGGTCGCGTTCGCGTCGTCGCTGGATCAAATCGGGCCGTTCGCGCACAATGTCGAGGACGCCGCGTTGCTTTTGCAAACCATTGCGGGGCACGATGATAAGGATTCCACGTCCGTTCCTCGCCCGGTTCCCGATTACGTTTCCGCGCTGCAAAATGCGTCCGGCGATTTGAACGGACTGAAAATTGGGGTTCCGCAGGAGTATTTCGGAAGCGGTTTGTCGCCCGAAGTGCGCGCCTCGGTGATGACGGCCATCGGTATTTTGCGCGGGCTGGGCGCGGATATTGTGGAAGTGTCACTGCCATCCACGGACTACGCACTGGCCGCCTATTATATTGTCGCCCCGGCTGAGGCGTCGTCGAACTTGGCGCGCTTCGACGGCGTGCGCTACGGACACCGGACGAGCAAAGCCAAAAACCATATCGACTTGTTGGAGCAAACGCGGGCCGAAGGATTCGGGGCCGAAGTCAAGCAGCGCATCATGGTCGGCACGTACGCGCTGTCGCACGGCTACTACGATGCCTTTTACCTCAAAGCCCAAAAAGTGCGGACGCTTTTGCGCCGCGAGTTCGAGGCCGCGTTCGCGCACTGCGATGCCCTCGTTTCGCCGACCGCGCCGACCACGGCGTTCGGTATCGGCGAAAAATCCGACGATCCGATGGCGATGAAACTGTCCGACATTTGCACCATTCCCGCGAACATGGCGGGCATTCCGGCCTTGTCGCAGTGCTGCGGGTTTGACACGCAGGGTTTGCCCATCGGCTTGCAGCTTATGGGGCCAGCGTTTAGCGAAGAAACCCTGTTCCGTATCGCTCGCGCCTACGAACAAAGCACCGACTGGCACACGCGCCGCCCGCAGTTGTAAAAAACCAATGACCGTTCCGCTGCCCAGATCACTTCGCTGGCTTTATTTTCCGCCCAAAGGTCGTGGGCGTAAGCGTTCCACCGGCGAAATTGTGGCGTGGTGGGAAAAGCGCCGCCTCGCCTACAACATCATTGTGGGCGTCGTCGGTTTCTGCTGCCTTTTGGCGTACACGTTCTTTATCGAAAACAGCCACGTTTTGCGATTGGGCGAAGACGCTTGGGAGCCGTTCGGCCTGCTTGCCGCGCCCATTGTCATCAATATCTGCTACACGGCGGGCTGGGCCGTAGAAGCGTTGGTCAATTCGGTTTTGCCCAACGGCTCGGAAAAGCGGGGCGTGTCGTTGTTCAAGGCCGGGCTTGGGTTTTCGCTGTGCGTCGTGACGCTGCCCGCGATTGGCTGGGGCGCGGTTTGGATAAGCCACGTGTTCCGCGAGATGTTTTCCTGATGCAAACCAAATTGACGCGACGTACTCTATTGAAGCGGTTTGGCATCGGCACCTCGCTGACGGCGTTGACTGTAGGCGAGCGTCGCACGTGGGCCGACGTTACCGCGATGAATTTGGCGACCGGGCGATTCGGCGCGGCGGCGGTTGCAGTTGAGGACGCGATTTACGTTTTGGGCGGAGCGACGGATAAGTCCATGCTCAGCGACGTTGAGGTCGTGCGCCCCGCGAGCGATTCCGTCAAACCGATGAGCGTCAAACTCATCGCGCGGCGGTTTCATGCGGCATCGGCAAGCGGCGGAAAAATCTACCTCGCCGGGGGCGAAGCCGATAATGGTTTGACCGACGCGCTGGAATGCTTAGATGTCAAAACGGGCCGGGTGAGTACGCTCGCGCCTTTGCCCACGCCCCGGCGCGGCTTGGCGATGGTTGCAAACAACGGGTTTTTGTTCGTTATCGGTGGTTCCGCCCAAACGAAAAGCAGCGGTGCGATGGAGGTGTACGACATCGCCCGCAACACGTGGCAAAAAGCCGCCCCGCTGCCCATACCGCGCGAATGCACGGCGGCGATAAACAACGGGCGTATTTATGTGCCCGGCGGCTACCATGACACCCTGCCCGTGGATACGATGGACGTGTACGTTATTGCGCAGGCCCAGTGGATTGTGGGAACGCGCCTGCCCCAAACGGTGAGCGCAAATCGCGCCGCCGTAGTCGGAAATACGCTGGTGTCGTGCGGCGATTATTCCAAAAAAGACACGGTGCTCGCCTACGATTGTGCGAGCGGATTGTGGCGGCGGCTTCCCCCGTGCCGTCCGACCCGCCATGCGGGCGTCGCCGCGCTAAACGGGCGGGTGTACGTCATTGGCGGCAACATCAACGGGAGCAATTCCGCCCTTGACACCGTTCAAGTCATTTGACGCGAACTACCAATGAAACCAAGAAAACTAAAACCGCGTCCCAAACCGCTTCTGACGCGCACAATTCCTTATGCCTGCGGCCCGCACAACGATTTTTGGTTGTTCCGCGAAGGCGAGCGGGCTTACAACGACTATCGAGAGTTGCTGCCCCGCAAAGATGCGCCAGTTCACCTGCCTTTTGATGTTTACTTTGCTTTGCCCAAAGAATTGGGTACGATTCCTTCGCTGCATCTCGCAGGGGGCACAAGTATTCCCGGTATCGGCCTAAATTGGGATAACACGAATATCATAAACCAAACCGGCGGGGCGGCGTTTAGCGCGGTGTGTCGCAAAGCCGCGCAAGAATGGGCGCACGGCCCGGAACCGCTTGTTATCACGAACGGAACCACCTCTATAGTGGGCAGTCACAAGCCGCCGAAACCGTACCGGTTCAAAGTGGATCTCGCCTCGCTCGTGCGTGATTTGGAAACGCTTGCGGACTGGGGCGACAAGGCGGCGACGGGCGAATTTTTCATTTTGCACATAGGCATGTGAATCTGCTAAAAACGCCGAAAATCAGTGAGGCCAAGAAATCTCAAATCCCGTCAGAGGGTTGTCGCGCCACCCAATTCGGCGTCCAAGAAAATACGCTACGCTTACAGGACGTATCATGATTTTCGGCGGATTCGTGACGGGCAGGAATCGCCGGGGTAAACGGGTAAATTTGAAATGCCACCCGCCGGTCTTAGGGGATTTTTAATCGATGCCTTCCGGCCTGTTTTTGACATCATCGAGGATAATTAGACTATGGCGACCTCCGTTTCCCTGCCCCTCATTTGCGCGGGGTGCTTCTGTGTTCTGACGGCAGCCGTTTCGAGCGGTTGCAGCACCAATGCGGTGGCTAACGCTTCGCAGGCGTCTCAAACGTCCCAAGCCACCCAGACGTCGCAGGCGTCCACCGTCGGTGGGGCCTTCCGGCATCCGATCTCCTCCGCGCCGCAGGCGGGCGACGGAGCGACGGTTGAGCCACGCCAGCCATTCTACACCGGTTCACGTATGGAGCCACCGCTTCCTGTTTCAAAGGTAATGGCGCAGGCGGACGGCAGCGCACTTTATAGCCGTGATGTCAACCGCAGTCTTTGCGCCGCCACCGACAGCCGGACACAAAGAACATGGCTCGGGAACGCCTTTGGTATAAAGCTGGTCGATGCGCGGGCGGGATTGGTTGTGCATTACGGCGAGCACGAAGGCCTCCCCGCCGGGCGCGTCGTCGCCGTGGGCGCGGACGATACCAACGCGGCATGGTGTATCGTGGAGAGCCGAACCCCGTCCCCCACAGCGCCACGCACAGAGGGCAGCCGAACGACGGGAGATACTCGGTTCAAACTCTGCGCTTTTGAACCGGGCAGCGGTAAATGGACGGTGCTTCAAACAATCACGCCCACACTGAACCCATACAACGCTTCAAGCGCCTACTACAACGGCGGGTATCAGTCTGGGGAGAACCGGGAAATCTTTACGCAGGCCGGACGGCCCCACGTGGCGGTTGATTCCGATGTGGTCACCTTCACGGTCGGTGTCGCGGGCGCATCGGATGATATTGCGGCCTATCAGCTGAACCGCAAGATCAAGACCGTTCAAACAATCGCTTGGGATGCGGGACTGCGCGCCGATAACCAAATTCTGTTTGCGACCTTCGTCGCCTCGGACTCGGTAAAAAAAGGACTCTGGCTGGGGAGTAATGTGGGACTACTGTTCCGGCCCACGTCGGGCAGCGCGGTTGACGCCCCGTGGAGCCGCCAGCTTGCCGATCAGGTGGTCGTGGGAGGCACTGCCGCCGCGAGCCGCAGCGACGTCTGGGTCGTGAGCGCGCCGCGCCAGAACAACTATCGCCCGTACCGCCCTTCCGGTTCGGATGCCCGCAGTGCGTGGAAGCTGTTCCGGGTCGCCGGAACGGGCCGCTCCGAGGTGACCGACGAGACCCCGCCGCTTCCCGCTTCCGACACCACTGATGGCCTGCCGATGCGGGGCCGCCCCATGATGATGGGTCGACAGTCACCCAACGTGTCCCTGCCCATCGCGGTCAGTGTGGAGGACGACGGCGCGGTTTGGCTCACGCAACAGTCAATGGCTACCCAATCGATGGGTTACCCGCAGGGGGGATTTGAAGCGTGGTGGCGTCGGGACGCCAAAACATCGGCTTGGACGCGGTATGAGATGCGCTCACCAAGTGATTCCCCCTTTGCGATGGGAGCGCAGCCGACCTTGTATCAGGCCCTGCCGTCCGGTGAAACGCACACCAACGTCAGCATCACACAACTGAGCGACGCTGCCGTGCGGCCCCTTGCGCTTGCGCCCCTTCGTGCAGGCGGGGACGGTTACGCGGTTTCCACTGGAGGCATGACCGTGGGTGGGCGGCAGGACGATCCCCGCGTCGCCTACTGGCTGCGACGCCGCTTCCCAAGCTGGATATGTCCCGACAACCTCGCCGAAAAACTGGGGGATTCGGCGTGGAGCAACTCGCCCCGCCGAAGTTCGGCGGTGTCTGGGATAGCCGACGATCCCTACGGCCCGGCGGGGATGGTATGGCTGCTGGATAAGCCGGGAATTACTCTGCTTCACATGCAGCGCAGTGCGATTCCCGAAGACCTGCTGCAAGCGCGGACACAGGGCTATTATCGGTCGTCCGCCAACGACACGGCCTTAACTGACCCGAAGATCGAGAAGTATCCGCTTCCGGTCGGTCGAACGGTCACGGTTCGCCCCAATGTCGATGCGCTGGTGTCGGCGGGCAAGACTCTGTATCTGGCAAGTCAGAGCCGAGACCTTGTCGCGTTCAATCCGGCCACGGGCAAATTCACCGGAATACGACTAATGGTTAGCGGGGTTTACCCGTCCCGTTACAACCCGCCGGTAGGTGTCCCGGACGGCGGCGTAATCGTATCCACCCCCAACTCCTCGGAATCCCAAGTTCTGAAGTTACAAACCGCCGATGGGGTCTTCCGCGTACTGGCGACACCACCGGTGGGAAGCCGCGTTTTTGCTACTGCGCCGAACGGCGGTCTTTTCATCCTCACCCGGGATAAACGGATATTGTTCCAGTTAAACGATGTCGTGACACCGATACCGTTGCCAGCGGAAAGCCCGATTGCCGGGAACGCAACGCCGCCCGGGGTCGCGGCGACGGACACTATTGTCTGGTACTACAAGGACGACGGCTCGGTCGCGGGCTACGACATCGAGCGGAAGCGTGCGGTTCCGACCTTAACCATGCAGCGGCAGCAGGGATACGGCAACTCGTATTTGCGAATCGTCGGTGATGGGCGCAACGGCGCGTTTATCGCAAGCCAAGACGGGGTGGCGTCCGCGTACCAATACGACCGGGAAAGAAATATATGGGAGGCTGCCGCGCCACCGCTTCCCACGGAGGCGACCGACCCGTACGACTCGTTCATCCATCTCGCGCCAGTCATAGTTGCCGCTAACAGCAGCGAGATTTGGATTCTCGCCGATGCGCGGTATCTCATCCGTTATGACCGCCGCCAAAAGTCTTGGGGAGCGCCGGTATCCGTTCCGCTCGCCGTCCGTGGGGGAAATTCCAGCGACAATGAGCAAAGCGTAACGAGTGCCGAAGAGGGCAAAGCGATCTATGTTGCGGGGCGCGGCGGGCTGTGGCGCTATGGCGTGAACGACAACCGGTGGAGCGAGAAACGGATGCCGATTGCTCTTCCCGATGCGGATTCGACATCGGGAACCAATGGGGAAACCGCGCGACTGACCGCGCTCGCCTTTTCCCCGACGTCTGTATGGACGATTTGGAACCTGAAAAACGGCGGCCCGAGTTTTGCGGCCCGCCTTGATCGGGCGACGAAGCAGTGGAGCGTTTACGATGAGTCGAAAGGGTTTCCCGAGCGGATCACCGGCATGCGCCTCATCGCCGGAACGAAAGGGTCGGCGGCGTGGCTCATCGACGATGAAACGTACTTCTTCGATGCCGGACGCGACGTGTGGCGGCTTGCTTTCGGACGCCCCTCAGAAAGTCCGTCGCAAATCGGCGAGCAGGTTCCCTCTGTGGCTGTGGCAGAG
>CAXTBP010000114.1:0-17566 GCA_964241985.1 uncultured Armatimonadaceae bacterium
GTGCATCACAATCGGCTTCCCGTGCGGTTGCCCATTCCCGGCACACCCAGCCGGGCAAAAAAGGAATACCAAAGCAGACGATGCGAGCGGCAAGTGGAATCAAAGACAAATACAAGTCCCCTCGGCGCACATGGGCCAGTTCGTGGGCTAATACCATGCGTGCTTCCTCCGATGTGACCGACTGGTCGAACCCCGCAGGCACTACAATGACTGGATTTTGCAGCCCGGCGACAAAGGGTGAGGAAGCGTGTGACGTTTCTACGAGGCGCGGTGGGGCGGAGACACCGAACTGAACAGCCACCTCCCGCATTTCAGCGGCAAGTGGGGTTGCAGAAATGTCGGACGCGGTCTTTAACATACGTCGCAGACGGTATAGGTCGCGCCCGACCAGCACACACGATATTAAAACACCGCCGCTCCAAAAGAGCAGCAAATAGGCGAATACAGTGGGGCCAGTCAAATAGACAGGGGCCCTATGTAAAGTGGATTGACCAAATGTTACGTTTTGAGGCGTTTCTATGGATTCTTTCAGACCGGGGCTTAAAGTCTGATTCGTGCCCAAAGTTGCTGCCGCCCTATTTGCTGTCATTAACCAATCGTTGTCGTTTGACAAACGGATGGGTATCGGACAAGAAAGCGGGAGGGATGTAAGTCCCACAAAACCACCAACCATAGCGAAGACCAGCCGCAGGCAGACCAGCCACCAAAGCCAGCAGCGCAGTTTCGGGGATAAAAACCGCCCTGCCAGCCCGCACAGGAAACTCATGAGCAGAACCGTGAGCAGACCACCCAAGACACCTTGTATCCAAGTGGCAGAGAGTTGATTCCAAAACGAAACAGCCGCATTAAGATTCATTTTGGCTTTTGCCCTCATGGACGGGTTCAGTTGATGAACGAGCTTCCCCGGCTTCGGTTTCTGCGACGACCGCTTCTAACAGAACTATTTCACTGGGCGTCAGTCCCTGCTTTTCTGCCAGATACTGAACGAGCGGTGTGAATGAGCCGCCCAGCGCTCGCTTGACAAAATCATCGACTAACTGGTGAAGAAGCGCGCTCTTGGAAAGCGCGGGGGAATATTCAAATGATCCATACCGCTTGGTGCGAATCAAGTACCCTTTGCCACGCAGGCGTTCCATGACCGTTTGCACCGTGGTCTTAGCCAAGTCATGAGGCTGTCCCCAGTCCTCAGCGACCACCCGTGCTGTGACGGGGGCATGGTCTGTAACAAAACGTAAAACATCCAGTTCTTGTTCACCTAAAGAAGAGGACGCATCTTGATCGTCTGATTGAGTGCTGGATTCTACTGCCATGACTCAATTATATCGCAATTTACTACAAATGTAGAATAAAAAACTACAAAAGTAGATTTTGTCTAAAAATTTTTGCTGCCACAAAGATAGGGAAGGCATAACGGATTATCTGATGGAACAGAATATTCATTCTAATCCAAAGTTCGTGTGGTAAGGCAAGCAAAATCAAGTGAACTACCCGCAGGCACAAGCCCTATGGGTTCTCTCATCATACCAACCTGCCCGCCGTTATGGGGCTTATGTTCGCTCCGAGAGCTTTTAATGCGTCTAATAATCCTTCCTGAAAACCCTGAAATTTTCAATGTTCTGCGTGGTGTCGCTTTTGAGTTGGTCTAAAAGCCAAAGGCGAAGTTTTTCGGTAAGTTCTGTGCGCGGGTGGAGTGAAACATTATTGCTACAATAACGCAAGCAGACGAAAACATCATGATATCTACTGTAGGTAGTTGGGTTTACTAAGAAGCGAAATACGTCAAAGGTAAGAACCGTTCCGTCGTCAATAGGAGCCTCATCAGGAAGGTGACTCTTGATGTAATCCATAACGCTTTGTGCGTTTGGCGCATTTGCTCTAACTCGAAAGAAAAAGTCATCTTTACCGGGCAGGACGGCATTCTCCGGCATGATAACACTCTCCAAAAATTGTAGACCGCAAAAACAAAAACTGTCTTTGCTTGTAGAACCCCCATTACCCGTTCTGACCTGCGTCAAATCATTACGGGCAAGCCAACTCTTTTGCTCCAAGAGTTGGTGCGGCTCGCCGAGCCGGGCGAAACCATTATCGAAATGTTCATGGGATCTCTCAAACCAAACGCCCCACCAACCACACCGCCCCGTCCCCCAAAGAAAACCGCCCCCGAAACGAGCGGCCCCGAGGGGCGGCGAGGGAGGGGCAGGAAGCAATTCATCACACTCCGACAAGTGGGGGGCTTTCTTGCTCCTTCCTGTGTAAATCGGACTGTTCGGGGTACTTTTTGGCCTTTAGGCGTGCTCGCTTGAAACGATTCTCGCAGCAGATGTTTCAGAGCGGCGAAATAGACACGCGAGCTGGTGAATTAGGTAACCAAGCCCAACGGCCCGTTTTCATTTCAGTTCAATTCATGCACTCCTAAGGCTACATGAACGTCCTGCCGACCTTCGACGAGATAACGCCGACCATGCTGCGGCTCAAGGAGCAAGCGACGCTCAAGAAAATCGAGGAGTTGAAAACCCGTTTGCGGGGCTTGGAGTCGCAGGTGCAGTCGTGGGATGCGGTCGCACCCGCGCTCGAAACCCTGTCCCAAGCCGACCCGGTTGCGCGGCGCGACGCGCTTCATTCCGTGCTGCGGTGGGCGGCCCTGTTCGCCGGGCCGGACGAGCGCGAGCCGTTGCCGAATAATCGGAGCATGACCCGTCCCGTAACGGATGCAGGGTATATTGTCTTCTTGACCGCGTGGGGCACGTATCACACCGCCAAAGTGTACCGGGACTTCGTGCCAAATATCCGTCAGCGCCAACTCCTTCTCCGCCCGGCCACACTGGCGGAAACAATCGAAGGCGTGTGCGCGTTTCCCGAACCAGCCAATTTTCTCAAAGGGCTGGAGCGGGCGTGGAAGGGCGGCAAATACGGTTTCAGTCCCAACGACGTCGCGCCGGGATTCGAGCCGGGGATCGATCCGCAAAGCGCCGAGTTCGAGGTAGATTTTGAGGAAGGATAGTATTTGAAACAATGCACGACGACCTGACGGAAACGATGGAGGAAGCACGGATCTTCTATCTCAGAGGCAATCGGGCTGATGTGCTGCAGGCGCGACGTGGTGGGATTTGGGGGCCGTTTTGGACACTGCCCCCGAAATCCGCAACCGCGATGGAAAACGCCGGGCGGCAACTGACGCGAAGCCGGGCGGAGCGGGTACGGCATATTCGGCGCGCCCGCTTTAGCAACGGGGCGCGTCACGATGGTATGGTTGTCGACCCGGTTGAGGTGGTTATTTTGACCGAGTTGCCTTCCCTTTTTCAGGGAGTTGTTCGCCTTGCCGATGGGCAAGCATTACGGGTGGCATTTTGCTTCTCGGACGATTCGCTCACGGCGCTCCGAGAGGCTTTCACGCCCTCCGACCTTTAGGGATGACGGTTCACGGCGAGCCATTGGGTCAGTTTTACTCATTTCGCATGAGGATTCCGCCCTGCCAAGACATAGTTGGTCTCGCTCTTTCCTCTGCTCTTTGCTTGGTTTGAGTGGTTCTCCTCTTTTAAGTGCTGACCTCCAAAATTGTCGATATGTTTTCGTTCGCTGCGGCTTGGGCGAACACCTTTTGCAGGCGACCACCCAAAACGGCATAATCCCCCGGACGCGAGGAGTAGAGCGAGAACCCGTCGTGGAGGTGGTTGAGCAAAACGAGGCGACGATCCGCTTGGAAGGTCGGCAGCAAAGCCATGATCATTTTCATCTCGTATGACTGGATTTGTTCCGCCAGCAGCGAGCGCGGGTCGCGGCTCCCCAACGATATCTCGCGTCCAAAAGCGTCCGTTATGGCCCTGTGGTCGGCGATTGCCCGAATTTGCCGATCCCTTTGGTCGAGAAGTTCGCGGATCAGGTAATGGGAACGAAACTGGCGCGCACTGTCCGCATTCGGCAGTCCGGGCACGTCCAAGTCGCCGCAGTTGAGAATCCGACCTATCGTGCGCGGCTTCGCGCCGAAAAGAACGGCATAAAGAGCGCGTTTCAAGGTGTCCTTATACTCCTCGCCGACATGAAGATGCGTCGTCAATTCGTGCCAAATCGACCGGGCGGGTTGCGAAGCCAAGAAGGTTTGCATTTTGGGCAAATCCCTAGCGAAGCGGCGACGGCAAGCTGACACGAGCGTATGTCGCAGTGCAGCGCGCCCCGCAAAGCCGCCTGCCGCATGGTTCGCGGAAGTTGGTTTATCGTCAGCCCCTGAGCGAAAATGCGCGTCGTTTGCTCGCTCCCCTTATAAATTATCTTGTCGAAGTCGCGGATCGCGGCCATGACGCGGGCGACGTGCTCCCGTCGCCGAAGGTCACGCTCGGTCAGATCGGGCATCGCGTCGAATAATTGTACAACGTGAGGCCAGTTGCGTCGTATAAGTTTTCCCAGCGCGACTTGTGGCTGAGTATTCAAATAATTCATCAGGTTGCGCGCCGGGTGATCGTCGGGCGTTTTGGCGGCGGCTGCAAGCAATCCTCCCTCGTACGAGAGTCGGGCGCGGTTAAACGTGTTTCGCGTCAGCGGCTTCCCGCTCACGAACCACACGCGGTACTCCATATCCCACGTCCAGTCCATCTGGTCGATGGCGAATGCTTCACCGACTTCGGGTGGGACGACTTGCGAAATCGTGCGCGCCCGGCCTTCGACGTAGCGATGCGCGTGCGTACCCAGCGGCCAAACCGTTTGGCTGAACTGATCGAGAATGCAGGCGGCGTTGAATCCATGCCCATCAACGGGGCGACCCGCCATTGCCGCAAGCGCCGTGGCCGGAATCACCAAACGGGATTCCGCCCCGCTCCAATCGTCCTCGGCGGGATCGAAACGGGCAAAGAGGATGTACTGGGCCAACTGCCTGAGCATCTCCGCACTGGGGCCACAGGCAAGCGCGGGATAACGACGCAAAAGCAAATCCCGAAACGATTTAGTTACCGAACGCTGAAAAGGAATATACGACACGACCAACCACCTCGCAACTGTGTTGGTGATATAGTCGTGCCTGCATTCAAAATTCGGCACCGAAAACGAGCGAGGAAACGCAATCGCTTGAAGCATCGTAACAACGACTATTTCAAATGGGCCTGTGCGGTCGTAAAACCCATGCAAATATGCAGCTACGAGTGGATGAGTGGGTACGACAAAATATGCAAAACAAAGCGCTTTCGCCCCTTCGCCGCTCTGCCATATCCACGGTTGCCGCAACACTTGTCATCGGACTTCTCTCCGGGAACGGCGCGGCACTTGCCCAAAAAAACACGGTGCATCCTTCGAAACAAGCCACAGAAACATCGCCCGCACGATCCCCAGACTGCCATACGCCCAAAGTCGGCAGTGCGGAGCGCAAGGCCATTCTGGACGCCCTGCGTGCGGATGTGCAAGACGAGTACAAAATGCCGGTCAAGTTCGTCATCCATGACCCGGAGCGGTATAACTTCCGGGTCGCGGGCGCGGCAAACGATTGGGCTTTTGTGAGTGCCAAGTATGTACAGCCCGATGGGGCGCCGATGGGCAAAAAATATTGGACTATGGTCGGCGACATGAGCGACGACGTGCAAGCCCTGCTACACCGGGTCAAGGGTAAATGGAAAGTCGTGACCGCCATCACTGCCGTGACCGACGTGGAATGGGAAGACTGGCCCAAAAAGTACCATGCGCCCGCCGCCGTCATTCCGCCCATAAACCGATGAACGGGCAGCGAACCGGGGAAAGATGTAACAAGCGTGGCCGATAGGATAGATATGTCAGCCATCAAGGGACTCGTGACCCTTGATGAGCAAGAAGGCAGTGGATTTGGCCCTTGCTTCGACTTGGAGATGTATGCTGTGCCGCGTGTGGGTTAGGTGATTTGCCTCACCCATTTCGCAAATGGCGTTCCCACCCGCTGCACCTATGCAGTGGTGCAGGTACAGCACCGGTTCCGAATGGTCACCGAAGAATACGCACTAACGGAGGATCCGCTGCATGAGGTGTACCTATACATCAAACTGTCAACCGATACAAAGCGGTTCGCCTCGTATATGTAGGAAGAAAATTGAGCGCCGTTCGGAAACAGGGCATCGCAAAAGGGCGGCGGGGCCACCGAGCCGCTCGTTTATTTTGTGGTGAACGGCTCCCATTTTGCGCACAATGATCCGCAGGCCCGCCACAAGCACGGCGCGCACCAGCAGTTCAGGATCCACGGCTTCGGGATTGTTATGGCCGAATGGATGCTTTCACAGACCCGAAAGCCGCTACTTTTCGCCACTTTTAGGTCTGCTTATCTGCACCAACAAAATACGCCTGAAACGCTGTTGACAATTCTGTTTCAACACGGTTTTTTATTTTGCGTTTGTTTTTGCGGACGTAGTTGCCAACGGATGCGGCGTGCTGCGCTCGCAGTCCTGTCATAGTCCGCCGTGGCGCAGGGGGCGAACAAAGGCGCGGATGTCGTCGGTGATCCGCTCCGGTTCCTCGGCGGGTGCGAAGTGCCCCCCGCCAGGAAACAGCGTCCATCGGCGCAAATTGCTGTGCGCGGCAACGAGCGAGCGGGGCCGGTGCAGCAAGTCTTTGGGCATAACAGCCATTGCCGTCGGTACGCTGATTTCCGGCTTGATGTCGTTGACCAGCGCCGGAGGATTAGGAAAGCCCGACGCCCGGCAAAACAGCTCCGACCCGATAAAGGTGTTCGTGAACCAGTACAGCGAAAAGTGCGTCAGCAGCGTGTCCTGATCGAACTTGGTTTCCACATCCCCGTGGCAGTCGCTCCACGCGCGGCGGCGCAAAAGCATCCATGCCGCCTGACCCACCGGGCTGTCGTGCATTGCCCACGCGAGCGTTTGTGGATCGACGGCGTTGATCAGGAGGTGGATCTGCGCCGACTGCCCGCGCTCCTTTTCGCCTTCGACCATAGCGCGCTCTTCCGGGCTGAAATCATTTAAGTCACCAGCATCGTTGGGCACGCCGGGCAGGACGGGGAAGGTCAGATGGACGCCCATGATGGATTCCGGGTGCGCGTGGCCGAGCTGCGCGCTTACGAACGCGCCCGCATCACCGCCCTGCGTGACGAACCGGTCGTATCCCAACGACCGCATCAGTTTGACCCACATATCCGCCGTTTCGACATACCCGATACCACTGCGGGGCAGCGGCCCGGAAAAGGTAAATCCCGGCAGCGATGGCACGACGACATCAAATGCGTCTTCGGGAGCGCCGCCATAAGCCGCCGGGTCGGCCAGCGGCAGGATAACGTCCTTCATGTCCCAAAACGTCCATGGCCATCCGTGGTTCAGTACGATGGGAACCGGCTTTGGCCCCTTGCCGCGCACGTGGAGGAAGTGGATGGGCACGCCGTCGATGTCGGCGCGGAACTGAGGGAATTGGTTGATGCGCGCTTCCTGCGCCCGCCAGTCAAAACCATTCTGCCAGTAGGCCATAAGTTCCCGCAGGTACGTGCCACTCACGCCCTGCGACCAGTCGTCGTTGTCGCGTTCGGGCGCCCAGCGCGTGTTGGCAAGGCGCGTGCGAAGCGCGTCAATCTCGTTTTGCGGCACGTCGATTCGGAATGGCTCAATCGTCATCATCAGTATCCTTTCAAGGCAATGGACGAGCAATCCAACGCAATCTAATAGAAGATACCCCATGCGAGGCAAAACGGGAAAGGTTATGGTCAACCAGATGAACCCCATTTCAATAGGGATATTGTTAGGGGTATGCGTCATGCATCGCATCTAAAAAAACGACCGTCAATCGGCTGGCCGTATTTCCGTCAGTGATTTAGCCGATGCGTCAAGCGGGAACGGTGCTTTGGATGCCGCCAGTACCATCACGTCAATCAACTCGCAGCATTCCCGCTTCCCCGTCGCCAACAAATCTCGGAAGGACGGTATGCGGGAAACAAACCATAGGAAACAGGCAATGACAAAAGTAGGAGCGTTTTTAAGCCGCGTTTTTTCGCGGGGATACAAACGGTACCCAAGGCTCTCAATAATGGTAAATCCCCCGTGTAAGCCACGCGCAACCGCTACGGCATCTGACCAAGAGGCCCCTCCGCCCCGCTGCCGCGCCCTAACCGATACGCTTTCCATTGCGATGCACAAGGGAACGTGACAGCGGAGCCAAAGCAACATATCCGGCTCGAACGCGGACGGTATGCGGGTATCGGCAAAAAGCTTGACCCAACGCTCGTCGCCGTGCAGGGTTTTACGGGATGGGCTTATCGTGAGTCCCAACTTGCCGTCATTGCCCAGCGCCGCCATCACAAACGGCATACCGAAGGAACACCGATCGCTGCCGATGAGGGCTTGCAAACGTTCCGGGTCAAATACGTTAAACATGAAATGGATGGCGCGCGCTTTGCTATGCTGCAACTCCGGCATCAGCCCGTCCACTTGATGGGCGAGTGTCGTCACGATGACAAGATCATAAGCCGTTTGCCCTTCTATTTTGCCCGCGACGCGCGTTTCGGCTTTTTCGCCTGTTTTTAGAACAATGCCGCCATCCCGCTGCACCTGCTGCAAGCGCAGGGAAGCGGGCCGCGCGATAACGGTGACATCATGGCCTGCTTTGGCAAGCTGGTACGCAAAAGCACTGCCGATGCTCCCCGCGCCTACGACCGCAATCGACAAGAGCGAACTATCTTTCAAGTCGGCGTTATTCAAAGATTTGCTTTCCAATGGAAATTTGTTTTTGGGTTTTGGCAGAAAGTCATTTTGCCAGAAAGTCACTCAGAATGTCTTTTACAGCGGTTGGACTGCGGCCCAGCAAATGCCCCAGTGTTGGATCGACAACGGCAAACTCGCCCGCGCGACTTGCTTTGTAGAGACTAAAGAGGCCGTCCGCCATCACTTCGGGCAGGCCGTGCGCTATCAGGCCCGTCCGGTAGTCTTCGTCATCCATCGTTTCCCTAACAACATCCTGACCGAGAACTTCGGAGACAATCCGTGCGATTCCGCTAAAATCCAGTGCCTGCGTCCCGGTCAAGGGGGGCGATATACCATCCAGCAAGCCGGTCTGGGTGAGTGCTGCCACTGCCGCTTCCGCAAGGTCGGCGCGGGCCGTCCAAGACACCGGCCCGTCTTTGGGAAGCACTATTTTTCCCGTTTGTTTAACTCCGCCCAGTTGGTACAACGCCGATTCAGCGTAAAAGCCGTTGCGGAGCGAGACATAGGAAACACCGGAGGCTTGGAGCAACGCCTCCGTTGCCGCATGATCTCTGGCCGGAACAAAGGCGGACGCGGCATTTGCAGCCTGATGGCTGGTGTAAAGGATGCGCTTCGCCCCCGCAGCTTTCGCCGCTTGGAGCGCGTTGCCGTGCTGCCACACCGCCTCATCGCCGAATTTGTTTACGGACACGATTAGTACCTGCTCCGCACCGTCAAAGGCTTCGGTTAAGCTGGACGGGTCGGCAAAGTCGCCCTTGCACACGCGAACGCCCTGCTGCTTGAAAGCGTCGGCTTGCTCTGGATTGCGAACACTGACGCCGATCCGGTTGGGCGATATATCCTTCAACAGCCCTTCAACAACCGACCGACCGAAGTTGCCGGTTGCCCCTGTAACGATGATCATGATGTTTCCTTCTTTGACTTTTGTCGCGCCAATGCGTCAGTGCAACAAACAGAACGTTTTATCAATGATACCATAATTTGTTTCCAACGATATTTTTGAAACTGAATTTATTGAAATATGTTGAATCCTTCTGTGTGCCGCAATAACGCGATTGGAGCTTAGTGATGATAGACCTGCCTCAAACCGACGACACTAACGAAATCGACGCTCCTGCGGAACCAGATGACATCCGCGACGACATCCGCGACGACATCCGCGACGACATCCGCGACGACATCCGCGATAATGCACGCCTGCGTATCATCATGGCCGCCCTTTATCTCTTGAACCACGGAGGGCGAGACGCCGTGACGACAAGAGCGGTTGCCGACGCCGCTAACGTGCAGGCTCCTGCGATCTACCGCTTGCTTGGTGACAAGGAGGCACTTCTCGATGCAGTCGCAAAGCACGGTTTCACGATGTACTTAAAAGAAAAAGCATCGCCGGAACCCAAAGACGACCCTATTGACGATTTGCGAGCAGGATGGGACGCACACATCCAGTTCGGATTGTCCCATCCCGCGCTTTATCTGCTGATGTATGCCGAGCCGCGTCCCGGCACAAGAGCGGGCGTTGCTGAGGACTCGTATCGCCACTTGAAAGAAAAGATACGGCGTGTTGCGGTGGCCGGTCGCTTGCGACTTCCTGAGGAGGAGGCAACCGACCTTTTCCACGCCTCAGGCTGCGGAACGGTTCTCACCCTTCTTGCCAAAGCAGAGGCACAGCGCGATTTGCGCTTGTCGGAAGCTGCCAAAGAAGCGGCGATTACGGCAATTACCACGTGCGTTTCTGTCGCTGAGAATTCGGAAATGGTCGTGGCTGCGATCACCCTGCGTGCGCTCATACCTCAAACGGAATTGTTGTCAAAGGGAGAACGTTCTTTATTGACGGAGTGGCTCGACCGGCTTTCCCAAAACCAAACCCCTCGTTCTTTCTGACAGTTTGCTATACAAGCCGCGCCTTACTAACGGCATTTCAAATACCACATGACACGCTTGGCCTTCGGAGCGCCGCTTCACGGCTGATTTAGGTGCTGACTTACGAGCTGACTTACGTCAAGATTATAAATGGCGCGTCCGACCGCAAGGCACGCGCCGATTTCTTTTTGTGTCCGCGCCTGCATCTTTTTCTCGAAAACCGCTATAGCCGCCGTCACCGAAGCGGCTGGATCGGCGGTCAAGCCGTCGGAAAGTTCCAAAGCGTCGAGAAGGGCGAGATTGACGCCCTTTCCGGTAAACGGGGGCATGGCGTGCGACGCATCGCCGAGCATCGTCAGGCCCGGCTGCGTTTCCCAACTATAGTCCGGCGGCATAACCGATAAGGGCCATTTTTGAAACTTGTTATTGACCTGCGTCACCATTTCCATCACTTGGGGCGACCAATCTCCGTAAGCGGCGGCGACTTCGTCCATCACTTGCTTGCTATCGTCCAATGTGAAACCCTTTGACGCGGGCCAGTCTTCGGCGACCAAAAGCGAGTAATACAGAAGAATCAAATCGTGCGAACAGCGCTGTACGAAAATCGTTTTTCCGCCGTCCGCGAACATGACCGAGCCTTCGCCGAGCACGGCGTCGATAGGGGAGTTGCGCCAAAGGTCTTCACGGATGTTGGCGGCAAGCATCGTCATCCCGGTATACGCGGGCCGAACCGGTGTTAAGCGCTGCCTGACCCGCGAGCGAACGCCGTCCGCACCGACCACCAAGTCGGCGGTAAACGGCTCCCGGTCGGCGAACTCCAAACGCCACCGTTTATCTTCCGTTAGGTGAACGTCCCGTACCGTGTGCCCCCACGCAATCGTGTTTGGCGCGAGCGAATCAAGGAGCAGCTGCCGCAAATCGCCCCGGTCTATTTCCGGCCCGGCGTCTTCGTGCGTTTCTTCGCCGCCGCCGGAAACCGGGTCGCCGTGCGAATTCAACATTTGAAAGGCTTTGGCCTCGCTTCGGGAGGCTTTCGCAAACGCCGCGCCAAGCCCCGCCGCGTCCACGGCCTGCTGCCCGGAGTCCGGTCGCAAGTCCAGACTGCCGCCTTGCGAGCGGGCGGTTGACGAAGCGTCCCGCTCAAAAACCGTCACGGAAAAGTTTTGCCGCTGCAATAGCCGCGCCAGCGTTGCGCCTGCTGGGCCTGCCCCGACAATAGCGACCGTGCCGCCCGCTTGAAGATCGTCACACGTCATCATAAAAAACAACTTTCTTAGCCCGCTTATCCAACAAGCATGATATTTATCACTGATAACTTTATACCGTTTTCAGTGATAAATAAACACCTTTAACGAAAAAATGTTTTCAGTGATATAATCGGTGGGATGACGGAACAAACAAAAGATGCGCGGGAGCATATCGTGCGGGTCGCCGCCGACCTTTTGGCTCGTGGAGGGCGCGAGGCGGTATCGACGCGGCTGGTCAGCGCCGCCGCCGGGGTGCAAGCCCCCACGATATACCGGCAGTTCGGCGATATGCGCGGACTGCTGGATGCGGTTGCCCGCGAAACGTTTACGGCCTACGTGCGCCAGCAGAAAAGCGATCAAATTACGGACGATCCGATTGAGGACTTGAAGCGTGGATGGGATATGCACGTGGCTTTCGGGCTTGCCCATCCCGTCGTGTACGCCCTTATCTACGGCGACCCGACCGCTTCGGCCTCAACCTCGGCGGCCCGCGACGCCCACGCGCATCTGCACCATCTGCTGACGCGCGCCGCCGAAGCGGGGTGGCTCAAGGTAAGCGTTGCGCGCGCCGCGCAGCTGCTCGTTGCCGCCGGAAGCGGGGTGACGCTTTCGCTCATCGCAACCCCGCCTGCCGCCCGCGACTTACAGCTGTCCGAAACCCTGCGCGCGGTGCTGTTCGCGGCAATCACCATTTCTCCCACGCCTAATGGCGCTTCTGAGGAAAAAGCGCCCAGAAAACGGGTGGCGGCCCGTGCCGTGGCTTTGCACGCCGTCCTGTCCGATGCGACCGATGGGCTTACTTTAGCTGAACGGCAACTCTTGAGCGAATGGCTTAACCGCTTGGCGGATACAAACGGCTGATAAGAAGGTATAATAACTGTGAGATTAGTTTTATGCGCCCGCGCCCTGTGGGCGGCACTGGCCTTCGGGATCTTCGGCGTTTCAGCCGCCGTACTTGCCCAGAAGGATGATTCTTCGGTTCCTTTCGATTTCAAAGGACGCTTTCTCGTTGCAGTTTCCGACGCGGATATGCTCGCCTCGGCCTACATCGACGATAAACTCGGCCCGGCGCAAGGGGCTGATTCGCTGTCGGTCATTCGCCTTGACCGACCGCTCGCCAAAGCGCGACTTGCTACCACTCCGGTGAGCAATTCGGTAACCGGCCCGCCCGCCGCGATGGCGGTTACGCGCGACGGGCGCACCGCGCTTGTTGTGGAAACGCTCGGAGCGCGGCGCAAAGCCGACACGAAACTGAGCGAACTTCTCTTGGGGCGCACGATTGCCGTGGTGGATCTGTCAAACACGGAGCGGCCCCGCGTCGTTCAGCGCGTTGCGTGCCCCGCGCAGCCGGAAACCGTGTCCATTGACGCGAGCGGCACGCGGGTCGCGGTTACCTTCGGGCTTAAGGGCGACGGGAAAACAACGCCCTTGATGCTGTTTCGCCTCGCGGGCGGACGGCTGTCGTCGCCCTCCACGCCGCGTATTCCGGGATGGGTCGCCGGGCATTCCCTGATAAACGCCGAATTCGCCCCGCAGGGGAACACGCTCGCGCTTCTGGATTTTACCGGCGCGGAACTGCGCTTTGTGCGCGTCGCGCCGGATGCCCAGTCCCTGACGGCTTGGGGCGATGCGGTCGCTCTTAAAAAAGCGCCCTATTTGTTTCTTGCTCGCTTCACGCCCGACGGGCGGTATGTTTTCGCCAACACGATCTCCACCCCGCGCGGCACGGTCTTCTGCGTCCGGGTCGCGGCGGAAACGAAAGCCGACGGCACGCCCATTCATCGCTTGGTTTCCCAAGCGACCACGGGGGGCGGCCCGGAAGGGCTTGCCGTCAGCCCCGATGGGCGCTGGGTAGCCACAGCGAACTTGGAGCAAAGTTTCTTCGCCAAAAACGACCCGAAACAGGGCTATTTCGCCTCCGTATCGCTTCTGCACTTCGACTCCGAAACAGGGGCGCTTTCGCGCGTCGGCGACTACCCGTTTGAGGGCATCCTGCCCGAAACCGTCGTTTTCGACGATTCAAGCCACTTTCTTGCGGCAACGACATTCGATCACTTCGATAAGCGCGTCCCCAGCGGGTCGATTGAGTTTTGGCGCATTGCAGGCGACGCCACCGGTCCGACCCGAACCGAAGTGGTAAATACGGGCCTCTCTCTACTGCTTGCGCGCCGCGGCCGGCGGGTGGAAGTCGGTAGACAAGCCTACGCCCAAACTAGGACGGACGGCGCTTTGCGGTTTTTGACTATCTGCAACGCCGTCAGGACGCCTGCCCTGTTCGTGCTGGCATGAAGCGGCACTACTATCCGGCACCGGATAGTAGTGCCGCTTCGCTTGGGAAACATTGCGTTCACCACTCGTCCGGCGTGAAGCCGAACCGAGTCTTCTCCTGACGCGCTTTGCGCTTATTCCCTCTATTTAATCCAGTTCTCCTGTGGGATACTTAAAGCTGCCGACACTCCGCAAGACCTGAGGATTACTGACATGACTGATACACCTACCCTAATCATCAACGCCACCTACCGCGTGCATCCTGAAGACGTGAACGCCTTCAAGTCGCTCGCGTCACGCATGGCGGCGGTTGGGGGTAAGCAAGACGGCTGCGCTTTCCTCACGACGGCTCAGGACACCGCCGACCCGACAACGTTTTACACCTTCGAGGCGTGGCGGGATCAGGCGGCGCTCGCAGTCCATGGCGCAAGCGACGACTTCAAGGCCCTGATGCAAGAAGCGGGCAAGTTGAAGATCATCGACCGAACCATCGTCGGCTACACCGTGTCGGGCAGCAAAGCGCTCGACGTTCCGTCCTGACGGACACGGCACCCGCTTATCCAGCTCATTAAAGTTCGCGTATCAAGCCGGTTTATCTTGCCTTGGCATCCCGCTCGAAAGGTGTGCTTCGGTTCATAAACGACACGCCCCTGATGATGAAGGGCGCGTCTATTCGCGGCACGTCAGTCGGCGGCGCGTTGGCACTCGCGGATCTCGTCGCCGCAATGGATGCGAGCGGGATCAAGCCGCCGATTGATCACACGTTCTTTTTTACCCAGGCAAAGTAGGCGTACCGGCATCAAACCTCAGGCGATGTTTTCGGCAAGGTTGTGATCGAGGTTGCGCGTTGACGAACGGAGCGCCACCTAAAACTTTCTGAACAACCTCAATAAGTCGGGCCGGGATCTGGGCGCGAGCCTACCAGATCCCGCCGGGCTGCAATTTGGTGATGCAACCTTAAACGGTCGCACCGTCTTGATTGTTCAACTTCCTTTTTGTGCAAGATGGGCGACTTGATCCGAGAAACCGGCAAGGAACGCTTCGCGCTCTGTCACGCCGCGATCTACTTTCCATGTCGAACCGACGTGCAGAAACTCCACGTCGGTGGTTCCGATGAACGATAAGATTTTCCTGAGATACGGCGTCAAGTCGTCGTAGGACGCTATCGGGGAATCTGCGGCGTACTCGCCCGCACTGGCAACAATCACGGTCGCTTTTTTGCCCGTGATGAGACCGGTGAAGCTGCCGTCGGCGTTGGCATTGAACGTTCGCCCTGACCGAACGATGTGATCTATGTAGGCTTTGAGCTTTGCCGGAACCGCAAAATTGTACATAGGCGTCGTTATCAGCCATTCATCGGCTTCTTCAAGCTCTTTAATGAGCGCGTTGCCAATGGCAAGTGCGGCTTGTTGCTCCTCGTTGTGCGTGGAAGGGTCACTGTAGGCAGCCATGATCCACGGCAAATCAACGAACGGTAGATCGGTCTGTGTCAAATCGCGTTCGATTATTCTGCCGTTTGGATGGGTCGAACTCCATTGTTCCGCAAATGTTGTTCCGAGGGAGCGCGAAATGGAATGAGCATCTCGCGGGCTGACGTCAATTTTGAGAAGGGTTGGCATAAAGGTTGTACTTTCATCGCGGTGCCTGATTGCGTACCGTGTGGCAAAAACATGGTTTGTTCGCAACCAACATATACTACATATGTTGCTTAAACAACATATGTAGTATATGTCATCGTTTTAAGATACGCAACAGTTGTTGCCTAAATGATAAAATTCAAGGAAAGATGCCTGATATAGTTCGCAACGGTTCCGATCCACGCATACGGCGCACACGCCTGCTTCTGCAGCAGGCGCTTTTGGCGCTGCTGAAAGAAAAAGCGTTCGAGGACATTTCCATTCAGGACATTTCCGAAGCGTCCACGATAAATCGCGCGACGTTTTACGCCCATTACAACGATAAATCTGCTTTGCTGGAATGCACTATCGGTACGCAGTTCAGCGCGCTTCTGAAAAAGCGCGAAGTTATCTTCGACGGTACGTGTCCCTCGGCGCTAAAGGCCATGACGCTAAGCCTTTGCGATTATCTGGTGGAAGCGACGCAGGTGGGCACGGCTGCTGTGCCCCAACTATCACCGTATATGGAGTCCGCGATTGTCTCCGTGCTTCGGCAAAAGATCTTAGACGGATTGCGGCAGCATCCTTCAGGCAGCCTGCTTTCGGCTGAAATCACTTCGGCGACTATTAGCTGGGCCTTATACGGCGCGGCAAAAGAATGGCTGCAAACGCCCCACCGATCCGACGCGGAGCCGTTCGCCGATTTGGTTGTGGCCTTGATCAGCCCGCTGATGAAGCCGCTCACGGATGTTGCGCGCAGCGACGCAACGCAATCTTAAGCCGCGACCATACCACGTGCGGACGGCATCTACGCTTGGCGCGAATTGGCGATGTCCTGCAAGTTCACACTCGTCGTATGGCATCACCACGGAATGGGTTGATTTTCCCAGCGCGTGAACGTGCCGGATGGCCCGTCGGGGCCAAGCAGGGCAACTCGCACGACCTCCCGCGAACCCTCCTCAAGCGTTTCCGTGCCCTGATGATTGTTGAGGGCCGTTTTCGTGAAGCCGGGCGACACGAGGTTCACCTTGATGCCGTCCTTTTCGTGCTCAATCATCATCGACAGCGCGATGATATTGAGCGCGCTTTTTGAGCCTGCGTAGGCGGGGCTAAACATTTTCCGGTGCGGGAAAGACGGATCCGCATTCAGCGTAAGCGAGCCAGCGCCGCTCGATACGTTGACGATGCGCGCATCCGATGAAAGGCGCAGCAGCGGCAGCATGGCCTGATAAACCGCCAGTGCCCCGAACACGTTGGTTTCCCAAATCGCGCGCACCTCGTCCAGCGATACGGTGCTTACCCCGTAGGATGCCGCGTAATCCTTCAAAGCGACCTCGTTTCTTTCGGAGCGCGAAATGGCCGCATTGTTGACGAGGAGATCCAAGCGGCCAAATTCAGCGCGAATGTGCTCAGCGGCGGCGGTAATCGAAGCCTTGTCCGTCACATCGAGTTGGATCGCAATCGCGTTCGGCCCAACTTCTTTTGCGGCGGCCTCGCCGCGCTCAAAATCACGACACCCTATCAGCACGGTAAGGCTGTGGGCTGCGAGTTCTTTTGCGACCTGAAAGCCGACCCCTTGATTGGCTCCGGTGATCAGGGCAATCCGTTTATCGTGGTTCATAGTTCCTCCAGTTGGGATGTTCCATAAAAATGATACACTGATAACGCCGGATTTATTACGGTAATGCGTCCAAATTTCATTTGAAAAAGTCCTGATTTTATGGATTCTTCCTCCATCGATCCGCTGGCGCAAGTGGTCACGCTGCTCCAGCCGAGTACTCCGTTTTCAAAAAGCGTCAGCGGGGCCGGGCGCTGGCTTGTTCGGCGCTCGGAGGCCGGGCGTCCCTACTACTGCACGGTCATTGAGGGGGCGTGCCGACTTGAGGTGGACGGACAAGAATCCCTGCTTTTGCAGCAGGAGGATTTT
>CAXTBP010000115.1:0-17302 GCA_964241985.1 uncultured Armatimonadaceae bacterium
CATGACGACTAAGTTTAACGACTGCCCGACCCGCGCGTCGCGTCCGTTTGAGCGTGACCGCGACGGATTCGTCATCGGCGAAGGCGCGGGCATCTTGGTTTTGGAAACGCTGGAATCCGCCGAGCGGCGGGGCGCGAAACACATTTACGCCGAGGTCGTTGGCTACGGCATGAGCGGCGACGCCTACCATCTAACCGGCGTTGCGCCCGGCCACGAGGGCGTCGTTCGCGCCGCCCGCGCCGCCCTCAAAAACGCGCACATGGAACCGGACGCCATCGGCTACGTCAACGCGCACCGCACGTCCACGCCCTTAAACGACGTGAACGAAAGCATCGCGTTCAAAACCATTTTTGGCGACCGGGCTAAAAATGGCCTCCTCGTATCCTCCACCAAAAGTATGACCGGGCACTTGCTGGGCGGCGCGGGCGCGATTGAAGCCATTGCCTCCACGCTTGCCATCGTCAACGAAACCATTCCGCCGACCATCAACTACGAAAACCCCGACCCCGACTGCGACTTGGATTATGTCCCGAACATCGCCCGCAAGGCCCGCGTGGACGCCGTAATGAGCAACAACTCCGGCTTCGGCGGCCACAACGCCGTCCTCATTTTCAAACGGTTCGTGTAATCTAAAAGGGCCGACCATTGGATTGCCCAACGTATTTAGATAACTGGTTAGATGATCTGCTGGAGTTGTGGGAAGTCGCCGCCCCGCTCCCGCTCCGTACACGCGCGGAACTCTTTTGTGGCCCGCTTCCTTTACTGCCTTTTCATTACGGCGAATACAAAGAATGGGAATGGGGTGTCGCAGTTTTGGAAAACACGCCCTTTGTGCTTTTTATCCAGCGACGGCTTTCCAATGGTGAGCCTGATTTCGGCAATCCATTTTTCATTAAATTGACACCGCAGATCGAAACGGACTTTTGGCCTTTAAGCATTGAACCGCAGGCACAAGCCGAACCGTGGATTGCTGCTATAAACGAAACGCTGAACCGAACGGGCCGCGAAAAGAACTCCGCTGATTTACAGGGCGCTTCTCAAACCAGCCTCGCCTTTTGGAATAATCCTATAGACGACGAGACGTGGAATGACTTTAGCCCGCGCGACATACTGCTTAACGACGCAGGCTTTCGAGAGCGTTTTGAATAATTTTGATTACGTGTCCAATCGCGTCCTACATAAGACATCGCTTGCTTGACAGAAACAGCGCGATAACGTAGTATTTCGCTTAACAGGATTCGGTGTAACGAGCCGGAAAAACAGGAGTTCAAAGATGACCGCCGATCAACGTGCCCGCCATTTGGGAAAGTCCCTGACCTGCGTCGCACTTTTAACGATTTCTCTGCTTGCACAACCCCTCATGGCACAAACTCCCAAACAAACTCCGGCTAAAACGGTTCCGAACGATACGATGGTGGCCGTCAAAATCCCCGCGCAGCCCGACGCGATAGAGTTGAGCACCGGCCCGCTGCCGGGCGCGACCGCGTCTGAGTCATGGCTTAGTCAGTACAACAGCCTGTTTGCGCGCAACGTTACAGTCGCTACCCTAAGACCATTTCTCCCTGACCCGTCGAAGGCGACGGGCGCGGCGGTGATTGTCGCACCCGGCGGGGGCTTCCGCACGCTGTCGATTGAAAATGAGGGCTGGAATGTCGCCCGGGCGTTGGCCGATAAAGGCGTCGCGGCCTTCGTACTCAAATACCGTCTCAATCAAACGCCCGCCGACCTGATGCCTTCGCGCATCCTGCGCCCGCCCCGCGTCCCGCAAATCCCCCGTCCGGCCCTCCTGCGGCGACGCGCCCTGCTACCGGGGATATGGCGACTCGCATCGCGCCCCAAATCGCCGATGCCAACGCCGCGTTTGCTCTCGTTCGCGCTAACGCGGTCAAATGGCATATCGATCCCGCCGCATCGGCATGATCGGCTTCTCCGCAGGCGCGGCGCTCACTATGGCGACCACCCTCAACAATCGGGACGCCAAACCGGAAGCCAAACCCGCCTTCATCGGCAATATCTACGGCCCTTTGTCAGTGGTGGATGTCCCGGCAGATGCGCCGCCATTGTTTGGCGATTGCCGCCGACGATCCGTTGTTTGGCTTCAACGTCGGCTTGATCGAAAATTGGCGTAAGGCCAACCGCCCCGTCGAGTTTCACTACTACGAACAAGGCGGGCATGGCTTCGGTATGTACCCCAAAGAAACCACCAGCACCGGCTGGTTCGATGCCTTCGTCAAGTGGCTCGGTATGCACGGCTACTTAAAGCCCAAGCCTTAGCCCCTGCGCATTTTTTGGTACTCGCCTCCTATTCGTTGTTCTCCGTATGCCGCTTTGCCGCTCCGTGGTTAAGGGAGGGGGGCGGCCCGCTTGGTAAAAAAAACTACCGTCCAGCATACAAGCGAGGCGGCGAGGCCGACGTACATAGGTTCGATGTGGAGGGGATAGTTCGCGGTGTCCAAGCCGCCGTGGTTTGCGGCCCAAAATATCCAAAAGAGGGGCAGTCCGGTTCCCATCGCCATGCCCGCGAGCGTTGCCGGTGGGGTGGCCCGCCATTTGGGCGGGGCGTAGGCGGTGAGCAGGGGAATAAGCAGGCCCGGGACGCACGCGCTGCCAATAGCGTACCACTGGCCGACGACAGTGGGCAGGGCGCGGGCGATTATGACGGACAAAACGGCGGTGATGGCGATGCCGATGCGCGTCCACCAGACATCATCGTGCGTTTTTGATAGGCCCGCCCGCCACACGACATCGCGGCCCAGCGTAATCGCGCCGATGAACGTGTAGCCCAGCACCGACGCCATAATCGGGGCCATCATGCCGACCCAAAACAAGCCCTTCGCGCCGGGCGGCAAAACCAACTGCGAAAGCAAGGGATAGGAATTAATCGGGGCGGCGAGGTTGGGTAAAAGCGCGCGGGCGTATAAGCCGGAAAATAGCGTGAGCGAATCGAACACGGCCCAGCACAAAACGGATAGCAAAATGCCGTTGCGGGCGGTTTGCGGGGTGCGGGCCGCTGAGCAGCGTTGATGGAAGCCGGGATCGACAAACGTTTGCAGCGCGATAAAGTACCACACGACAATCACAGGAATTGTCATCGTTCCCGTCAAGTGCGTGAGCGGGGCGGGCAAATGCGCCCACAGCGTTTGGGGAGAGCCGTACTGCCGCGCGGCGAAAAAGACCAGCATTCCGAAGCCCGCGAACATCAAAACGAACTGCACGATATTGGTGCGAACATCGGTGGAAAAGCCGCCGAAAACCACGAACGCGACCGTAATGGCGGTTGCGACAAGGAGCGCGGGAAGCGGCGATAAGTGGAACAAAAACTGAAACAGCGTGCCCAGCATCAGCACATACGGAGCGGGCGTAATCATCAAAAACAATAAGACCGCGCCCATGAGCGCGACCGCTTTGCTTTGATGCGCGGTTTGCAGTTTGTCGGGAATGGTTAAATCGGAGGCGTCACGCACCCGGCCCGCCAAAAACAGGGCGTACAAGACGGCGAACAGATAATACGGCAATCCGAAAACCGCCCACGTTCCCAAGCCGTTGGTATACGACAGTTCGCCCACCCCCAAAATGCCGCCGTACCATGTTGCGACGAGGGTGGCGACAAAGGCGGGCAGTGTCAAAGTGCGCCCGGCGACCATGAACGCTTCGCTCGTTTTCGCGGCCCGCTTACGGGCGAGCGCGGCCCAAATGCCGATACCGACGAGCACGAAAAAATACGCGCCGACCAATAGATAATCGGTCGGCGCGAAGGTGATGTTTGGCAACGCGGGCGGCAAAACGGTTTCGCTTACTTTGCCGCGAGGAGCGGGGCGACCGCGCTTTGGAACTGCGCGTAGGACTGTCCGCCCGTCAGCACTTTGCGCAGTTTGCCCGTTTTGTCGAACACATAGGTGCGCGGAATGGCGACGGCGGCGTCGGAGGGCAGTTTGGGTTCCAAATACTTGAGGTAACCTTCGTCCAAGTCCGCGCCGGTTTTGTTGACAAACGTGCCCGTGGACAGTTTGCTCTTGCTCAAAAACGCCTTGACCGCGGGCGTCGATTTGGAATCGTCGAACGCGACCGTGACGAGTTCCAAGCCTTTCCCTTTATTGGCGGTTTGCAGCTTGACCAAATCCGGGAACTCTTCTTTGCACGGCCCGCACCATGTCGCCCAAAAGTTGACGACCACGACCTTGCCCTTGCGGGCCGCGATCTGCTTTTTCAAACCGGCGATATCAATCGGCGCGACCGTAGGCGGCGCGGCGGGCGCGGGCAGTGCGGCAAAGCCAAATAAACCGGCGAGACTTGCGGCAGCAAGCGTAAGGAACGGTTTTCGTACCATCGGTTAGTTGCCTCGCTTAATCGCGCAGCCAAACGCGCGCACGGATTTTTCCGCGACGGGCTGACCGGCGAGCGTGGAATCCAAAGCCGAGGCGAGATACTTTTTCGTCACTCCACCCACTTCTTGCGAATCGTCAATCGGGCCGTGGTAGACCAAAACGCCTCTGGCGTCGGCGACAAAGACTTCGGGCGTCACCTGCGCGCCAAACTGATCGGCGATTTTATCGGTCGCGTCTTTCAAAATCGGGAATGTCAAACCGTTTTGCTTGGCGTGGGCCGAGATTTTGGCGTTGTTTTCCGTGACGTTGGAATTGATGCCGACGAACTGCACCCCTTTGGGGGCGTAATTTGCTGCAAGTTGGGCCATGCGTGCGTTATAAGCGTTCGATACCGGGCACTGGGTCGAAACCCACACCAAAACGGTCGCTTTTTTGCCCGCCGATAGCGTAGAAAAGCCGGTCTGCTTGCCGGTCGCGGCGTTGGGCAAGCCCCAATCGGGAAGGACGCTACCCATGACGACTTTTTGTTTTGCCGCGCCGACAAACACGTTCGGCGACGCTTCCGTCACCGCTGTTTGTCCGCCGGTCGTCGTGCGGGTCTCGCCCCCTGCGGGCGGCGCGGCGGGGTCGGCAGGGGCGGACGTTTCCGGCGCGTTTGCCTGCAATTTGGCGAGCATAGCGAGGGAATCCGGCCCGGCTTGGTTCGTGTTGATTTTGGTGTCAACACCCGCAATCGTGCCGTCGGGCGCGATGTAATAGGTGTAGCGGCGGGCGTATTTGCCGTTCAAAACGCCGTACTGATTGGCGACTTTTCCGCCGACATCGGCAAGGAGCGTGTGCTTCAAACCCGCCGACGAGCAAAACTCTTTTTTCGAGGCGGTGTCCTGCGTCGATACCGTGTACACAACGGCGTTCAGCGGCGCGAATTTATCCAAGTTTTGCGTGTACGATTTGTTTTGGAACGTGCAGCCCGTGGTTTTGTCGGCGGGATAAAACGCCAAAACGACCCATTTGCCTTTGCTCTCGTCGAGGCTGTGGGCTTTGTCGTTTTGATCGGAAAGCGTGAAGTCGGGCGCGGGCTTACCGACCAGCGCCTGCGCGGCCTCGGCGGCAGATGACGGCGTTGCGGCTTGCTGGGCCAATGCGGGCCGGTTCAGCGACGAATAAACCAATGCGCCGGACGCGGTGAGTGTAACGAGCGCGGCAGGCAAAACAGCACGCCGGGTTAAATGGCGCGCAGAAAAAAGCGAATTCATAAATGCGGTTCCTTTCGGGAATACTACTTTCAGTATACCCGTGCCGGGGCAAACGAAGTTCCGCGCAGCAAAAAACGCCCTGCGCATTGCAGGGCGTTTTTTCGTTTGGCGCTTCGTCCAAGTTTTACTGCTTGTAGAGATTCCACATCGGGTAGTCTTTGGTCAACTGCGAATAGTCGGGAGCCGTGTTGCCATAACTGTTCGCGGCGCTGGGTTTGGGAATCGTCGCGCCGGGCATATATTCGGCTTTGTCCGGGCTGCTCGCCAAAAACTGCGTATGGTTCATCCATTTGGAATGGCCGTCGGCATACGCGATGTTCATGCCGTCGGTGTGCGGGGCGGCCAAGCGGTTGGGTTTGAGGCCCGCAACCTGAGAAGCCGTTGCCGTAGACGGCAGCCCGTAAAACGCTTGATACCAGTAGCTTTTCGACGCGGGCGGATACGAGGTCGCGGTGTTGGAGTTCACGTCCACGTCTTGCGTCGGCAGCACATAGCCCCGGCCTTCCATGAACAGCATCGTGCCCGCCGTGTTTTTGATACCGGTTTCCGCGCCGCCGCTAAACGATTCGCGGAACGCGCCCGCTTGGTTGGGGTTGGTCGCCGTGTTGAGCGCGCCGGTCAGCGACAGGTTCAAAATGTAGCCGTTGTAGATTTGCGAGCTAACGTTCCACGCGGTCAGCGCATTGACGCCATACTCGTCGGGTTTGTCAAATTCTTCCACGGGGCGGCTGGGGCAGAAGAAAATGGCCGAGTTTTTGGTGTATGAGTTGAGCCAAAACCACCAGTGATAGTGGTTGATGCGGTCGCTGTTGGCTCCGGTCGCGGACGCGGGCGCACCGGGAAGGGGCTTGGTCGGATAAAAGTAATCGACCCGGGGATACACGCCATCGTAATCAACCGTGTATTGCAGCATTCCAAGACCGATCTGCTTGGTGTTAGACAAGCACGCGGTTTGCCGCGCTTTTTCTCGCGCCTGCGCAAAAACGGGGAACAAGATCGCCGCCAAAATAGCGATAATAGCTATGACAACAAGCAACTCAATTAGGGTGAACGCTTTGCGCGCATTACGACGAAATGACATTTCAAACTCCTTTACCACTTTGCACTTTATTGAATGCCTTTTTTGCCGTCGAAGTGTTAAGGGGGCTTTAAGCCAGTATTAAATTTTCGCTTTTGCACGCAGTGCAACAAAATCGCACCACTCGCCTGACAAACAAGCGAGCGGCGTGGTGCGCAAAGTTTAGCGACCCAATGCGGCTAACGTGCAGGAGGCGGGGCAATCGGCGGCGTGACCGGTTGGGCTGCGGCAGGCGCGGCGGGCCATATCGCGTTCAAGATGCGAGCCAAACGGTATCCGGCAAGGGTGGCCTGCCGCTCGGCAATCGGGCGACACTTTTCCATGTAGGCCGCATCCGGCGTCGCCGACGCGGGATACACGACGGTTTTTAAGAGGGCGGCGTCCTCGTCCATCCATTTTTGCGGATCGAGTGTTTGGCTTTCGGGCAAACCGCTTTCCGGGTAGCGCGTCGTCAAGGTCACGGCAAGAGCGCGCACTTTGCCCTCGTTTTCCACCAGCGTGCCATCGCTCCGTGAAAACGTGCCCAGCGCGCCGTCCCACAAACTATGCAAATTGCGACCGAAGGGCACGTTTTCCAATGCGAAACTGTTGCCGCCCGAGTCGCCGGTAGGCAGGGCTTTGGTATACCGGCTGCCGCCGTGCAACGGGTTGTGCGCGTCTTCGACCGTATGGATTAAGAAGCGCAGCGAGCGGGCTTTTTCCGTATCGGGTGCGGTCGCGCTTTTCAAAACGCGCAGATTTGTTTCAACCGCCCACGCCACATCGTCCACGTGCGGGGCAGCAGGAAATGGTGTGCCGTCCGGGCTAAAAGCATGGTTGCTGTAATGCCAGCGGTCGTACAAGCGGACGCCGTCGCCTCGGATGTCGTCCATCCAAACCGCGCTCGTGATGAAATCCGGCGAGCGCGTATCGGAAACGAGCGGAATAAGCCGGTCGATATTTTTCTTGGCTTCGGGCGACAATCGCGTTTCGGCAATCGCGGTAATCGTCATGTGGCCGGGGGCATTCCACGCGCGGGCCGAAGGACAAGTTGCCATACCGCCGCCAAGAACAAGCAGGCAGGCGGCAGTGGTAAACGGGCGAAAACGGGCGACAATATTAGAGCAGGGCGTCAGCATAGTTTCAGCCTATCCCGCTCGCGCGCCGCCCGTGTTAAGCCGGTATTAAAAATGCGCGCGATTTACGCCCGCAGGTTTTTGTTAAAAAACGCAATCGTGCGCTGCCACGCAAGTTTGGCGGCGGCTTCGTCGTAGCGGGGCGTGGTGTCGTTGTGGAAGCCGTGGTTGACGCCCTTATAGACGTAGCCGAAATTGGGCACGAAGTTGGCTTTGAGGGCTTCTTCGTAGGCGGGCCAGCCGTCCGTGATGCGCTTGTCCAGTTCGGCGTACTGTAAAAGGAGCGGAGCCTTGATTTTGGGCACGTCGGCGGCTTGCGGCTGCGAGCCGTAGAACGGGACACCGGCGGATAAATCCGCGCCCATCTGCACGGCAAGCGTGTTGACAATCCCGCCGCCGTAGCAAAAGCCGACCGCGCCCAGTTTCCCGGAACTGTCTTTGTGGCTTTTCAAAAAACGCGCCGACGCGAGAAAATCCTCGGTCATTTTGTTGCGATCCACGGTGCGGAATAGTTCACCGCCTTTTTCGTCGTCGCCGGGATAGCCGCCAACTGAAGTTAAGCCGTCGGGCGCGAATGCGATAAAGTTCTCGGTGGCAACGCGCCGGGCGACATCTTCGATATATGGATTGAGGCCCCGGTTTTCGTGGACGACGAGGACGACCGGCAGTTTGCCCGTCATTTTGGCCGGGCGCACCAAATAGCCCTTGATGGAGCCGTTACCCTTCGGCGACGGAACCGACACGGTTTCCGAATGGATGCGGGCGTCATTTTTGGGAACCGTGTCGGCCCACGCATAATTGGGGCGCAAACTCTCCCAAATCGCCGTTGCGGTCAGGCCACCGACCGCGAACTTTTGGATGGATTCCAAAAACGCGCGCCGATCCATGCCGCCGTGCACGTAAACATCAAACAGATTGAGGAGTTCCTGCGGATACTCGCTTGCGTCTTTTCGTTCCATTGGAGGCTGCCTTTCAAAAACAAAGCGTAACAAATCCTTATTCGGAAAACGATCCCTTAATCCCTACGGCATCAGGGGGCGGGTACACTTAATGCACGAGGCCCACATCAAATGATGCTTGCGACTTCTGTTGCTTCCCCGCCGACCCTTCCGTGCGATGATGCCGCCGACTTACCTATCCTTGCCGAAAGTGACGCCCCGCAAATCGACGCGGCGGCGATGGCGCTGCTCCAAGTATCGGGAGCCGCAATGCTCGCGCTCACGAGTTACCGAGCCGAGTGCCGGGCGTCGGGTTTTTACTGGACGCCCACGGAAAAACCGCTTTTGACCCATCACGAGTTGTCAACGCTCACGGCGGAAAAGCCGAACCGAATGCGCTACGACAAATGGATGCTGACGGAGAAAACGCAAAACCTGTGGGAGCCAACGGACGCGCCGCGCTTTACGTTCGTTTGCGATGGAAATGCCGTTTGGCGGCAGTTCGGCAAAATTCTCCAAAAAAACACGCGCGTTAATTTGGCGGCGGTTGACACGCTGCTGGAGCCGTGGGACGGCTTTTACGCCGCGACTTCCTCGCCGTATCAAATGGCGGCGTACCTTCAATCATATTCGCAAATAGGGCAGCTAATGGAAGCGCGGCACGACGGAAGCGAAACAATTGAGAGCGTTTTGTGTGAAACGGTGTTCGTTCACACCCGAATGCGGCACGAGAACAAAACGCAGGAACACCGCACCCTTTGGTACATCGGCGGCGACGGGCTTGTGCGCCGCCGAATTCATCAAGCGCGGTTAGAAGGGGCGACCGGTTTTGTACACGACGCCGTCGTGCGCCGCATAGAAACGAACGCGCCCATCGTAAACCCGGAAACGGTTTTTGTTTATGTTCCGCCGCCGGGCGTCGCGCTGCGCGAAAATACATAGTCGCCGCAGGCAAGGGCGTAAATGGTACACTGTCAGCATCCCGTATGCGCCTTAATTTTCTTCGCATTTGCCGTTTTTGGCTGCTTTGCGCGGTCGCGCTTTGTGTTGCCCCCGCCGCGTTTGCCAACCCGAAAAACGCCGCGCCCCGCGCGACCGTAACGGTTTTTCTTGCCACGGACTGCCCGCTCGCGCGGCGCGTCGTGCCGCGTTTGGCGAAGATAGGGCAGGCGTTTGAAACAAAGGGCATTCGCTTTGTCGCCGCGTTTCCCAATACGAGCGAGACGCCCGAAGCGTGCCAAAAGTTCACGCAGTCGTATCGCTTGGCGTTTCCTATCGTGCAGGGCGAAGACGCCCAAACGCTGGCCCGCCGCTATGGCGCGACGGTTTCGCCGGAAGTCGTCGTGACCGATACAAAGGGAATTGTGCGCTACCGGGGCGACGTGGACGACCGCGATACCGGCGATCCCAAAAACGCCGTGCCGGATTTATCGAACGCGCTACTGGCCCTCGTGCATAATAAACCCGTCGCCCGCCCGCGAACCCGGGCGCGTGGCTGCTCCCTCGTTTTGCCCGGCATAAACCCGATTGCCGCCGCGCCGACAACAACCATAAACTACGCCCGCGACATCGCGCCGATTTTGAACGCGCAGTGCGTGGAATGCCACCGGAGCGGCGAAGTCGGGCCGTTTGCGCTCGACACCTACGCGCAAGCCGCGCGCTGGGCCAAGTCCATCAAAACCGTGACCGAAAAGCGCACGATGCCGCCGTGGAACGCCGAATCAAACGGCGAGTTCCACAACGAACGCCGTTTGACCGACGCGCAAATCGGCCTGCTCGCAACATGGGCCGAAAACGGAACCCCGCCCGGCGATTTGAAAACCGCCCCGCCGACACCCACGTTTCCGACTGGCTGGAAGTTAGGCGCACAGCCCGACGCCGTTTTCACTATGCCGCAGCCCTACGACGTGCCCGCGACCGGCAAGGACATTTATCAATGCTTCGTTGTGCCCACGAACCTCGAGGCGGACAAATGGGTCGCGGGCGTGGAATACAAGCCGGGCAACGCGCAGGTCGTTCACCATGTCAGCGTGTTTTTGGACACGAGCGGCGCGGCCCGCAAACTCGCCAAAACGCAGGGAACCGGCGACGGCCCGATGCCATCCTACCGCAACCCGACACCGGGAAACGGGCCGGGTTTTTCTACTTATGTTGGGCAATTAGGGGGATGGACGCCCGGACACGCGCCACGCAAATTGCCGCCCGGCGTGGGAATTGTCTTGCCCAAAGGCGCGGATATTGTGCTGGAAGTCCATTACCATTTGTCCGGCAAGCCCGAAAAAGACCAGTCAAAAATGGGCGTTTATTTCGCGTCCGGCCCGGTCACCAAACGCTTGCGCCTCGCCGACATAAGCAGCGTGACGTTCGTTTTGCCGCCCGGAAACGCGGATTATCCGGTGGAAGCGTTCGGTTTCGTGCCCGAAAATTTGACCCTGCTTGGCGTCACGCCGCATTTGCACAACTTGGGGAAATCCATGCGCGTGTCCGCCCTGCTCCCCGACGGCACGTACAAACTCTTGGTGGACGTAAGCCGCTGGGATTTTCGCTGGCAGCCCTCGTACCGCTTCAAGGAACCGCTGAAACTGCCGCGCGGAACCCGCATCGACGTATCCGCCCGCTTCGATAACAGCGACACGAACCCCAACAACCCGCACCGCCCGTCCGTCCCCGTCCGCTGGGGCGAAAGCACTGACGACGAAATGTGTACCGCCTTCCTCGCCTACACCCTCGATAACGAAGACCTAACCAAAACGCTGCCCGAAGGTGTGCCCACCCCGCGTTGACGGGTAGACGCGCTTTGACTAAAATGCTTGTACTGAGATTTCGTTTAGCCTATGAAAGTTAGAGATGTTATAAAGGCATTAAAAGTGGACGGATGGGTATACCAAAAGACTGAAGGTAGCCACCGACAATACGAGCATCCCGAAAAACCGGGAAAGGTAACGGTAGGCGGTCATCTCAGCGATGAGGTGGACGCGGGAACTTTGCGAAGCATTCGGCGTCAAGCCGGGCTTTCTGATTTGGGCCGTTTCTAACAAAGCGATTTTTTGCAAATAACGAAGAGGTAAAATAAACTATGCAAGCTCTTTTGGAACGCGATACTATCTTACCTATTGACGAAATTGAGGACGACACCGAGCCGCAGCCTTCGGTGAAAACGCCTTCGACACGCTTGCTAGATTTGCTGGCGGGCTGGTCGCACTACGCGCAGCGGGACGAAGATCGCGGCATCTCCGACGCGCCGAATGTTGTCGATGCTATTTGTGATTTATACCAAGAAGGCGGAAATCTTGTTCTAACCGAGGCCGCCGATAAAGTGGAAAAAGCTCGCGTTCTGCAAAAATTCCTGACCGAGCGCATCCTTCCCGTTTTGCTGCGCGAAGAATGAGTGGCGTCGGCGCGTTCAAGCGTCTTGTGGTGAAGGTCGGCACGTCTACGGTGATTGGCGAGGGCGGCGGGAAAAAGCCCGCCGACCGCGTGTTTCTAAACTCGCTCGCGGCGCAGATTGCCGAGCAGCGCAGTGCGGGTCGGCAGATGATTCTGGTCACGTCGGGCGCGGTCGGGGCGGGAATGTTTCAGTTGGGCCGCACGACGAAGCCGCGAACCCTGCCGGAAAAGCAGGCCTGCGCGAGCGTCGGGCAGGGCGTTCTCATGGCCCTCTACGCCGACATTTTCGCCAACTATGGTATTTCGGTCGGTCAAGTTTTACTCACCCGCGACGATTTCCGCAGCCGCTCGCGTTACAACAACGCCCGCAACACGTTTGAAGCCCTGATAGCGGGCGGCGTTTTGCCGATTGTCAATGAAAACGACACGGTTGCGACCGACGAAATCAAGGTCGGCGACAATGACACGCTTGCGGCCCTTGTTGCATCTCTCGTCGGCGCGGACGGTTTGCTCCTTTTGTCCGACGTGGACGGCCTTTTCGATAGGAACCCCGGCGTACATGACGACGCCCGAATGATCGAAACCGTCCAAGCCTTGACGCCCGAAATCCGCGCCCTTGCCAGTGCCGAAACAGGAACGCAAACCGGAACGGGGGGCATGAAAACCAAACTGTCGGCGGCGCAAATCGCGGTTTCATCGGGGATTGCGTTGTGGATCGCGCGGGGTCGCAAACCGCGCGTCATCGCCGACTGCCTTAACCGCGCGCCCAACTCGGGAACGTATTTTGAGCCGCTGCCTATCCGCCCGTCCGCCCGCAAACGCTGGCTCGCGTGGGGAGCCTCCGCGCCGGAAGGCGGCGGCACAGTGCAGGTCAACGCCCGCGCCCGCCGCGCGTTATCCGAAGAAGGCCGCTCGCTGTTGCCGGTCGGCGTCGTCGGCGCGACCGGAGATTTCGCTCTGGGCGATTTGATAAACGTGTCCGATGAAGCCGGGATTGTTTTCGCGCGCGGCGTCGCGCAGTTTTCCTCCGCCGATGTAAACCGTTTGGCGGGCGTGCCGACGGCGGGCCTCGCCGATGCGCTGGGCCTTGACGCCCCGCCCCCGCGCGTCGAAATTATCCACCGCGACCAGTTGGTTTTGCTGCCCGTCGGTGAATAGGCCGAGTAGTCGCCCCGGCGATTACTTTTTGGGCATGAGATCGACTTTGACTTCTATCAATTTTCCGTCGCGGCGCAGTCGGAGAACGGCGGGCTTGTCGCCGCTTTCCATAAACAAGGCCGTCATGGAATTTCTCAGAAGTCCGTCGGGCTTTTTGCCGTTGATAGTTTCCAAAATATCGCTGCTCTGAACTCCCGCTTTGCCGAACTCACGGTCTTTGTCCGTTTGGCGGACGGTGTACGTACCGTCCGCCCATGGAACGATAAGCAAATCAGCAAAAGTGAGTGTGGCGCACTGCCGCGACGATTCCGTGGGAAAGGGTCGATTTCTGGGGTTCGTAACCGGCGTCAAATACATCCGCTCGGCGGGATAGTCAATTAAAACGCGGAAATGCGACAGATAATTCAGACCCAGTATCGAGGAATTTCCGTCTTCGAGCGTTAGGCCGCACTCAAACGGAACCAATCTATTTTGCTTTCCATCGGGTATTCGTTCGCCTGCCGCAATCGATGTAACGGGAAAAACATAGTAGTTCCAAGGTCTGGCGACAACGGTTTGCGTAATCGGCACGGCGTTTATCGTTTTCGGCAGCTGCATCGCGTTTTTCGGGTCATAAACGAGGGTGATGGGCGAGCCGGTATCCACGACAAACGGAAAGGTTGCCGTGTGCTTGTTGACCTCAATCTGCGAGGGAACCGTGGTTGGCAAACCTTGATTTGGGCTGCTTCCGGTAGGAATCTCCGACATCGTTCCGCCCGTCACACGAAGGTAAGCAAGCTGCTTGTTGTCGAGTTTACCGCCCGGCAGCAAAAGAAGCCGATTATTTTCAAAGTCGAACAAAACGGCGAACATCTGCAAAATGTTCTTGCCAATAATTCCGTCGAGCGCTCTTCCCGCGATACCGTCGGTTCCGTATTCGGAAACCAAGAACTGGGGACTCTCAATGAGCATCGCACCGGAACGGACGCGCTCGACATGAATCATTTCGGTCGGCGTCCCCGGCGGCGTGGAAGGGCTTCCGTCGGCTTTGGGCAGAGGTGTGGCGGTCAGCCCCAGCGCCTTTACAACGCGCGGATGGATGAAATTATAGTTTGCGCCCGTATCGACTAAAAAGTCGGCATCCAATTTATCGTTAAGGCGCAAACGCACAACGGGGCCGCCATGCCCTTTGCCCGATATGAACGGCACTGTGTAGCCTGATATAGGGGCAAAGGCGTTCGGAGCCGACTTGGTAATTTCGGCATTGCTGGGCAAGCTCGTTTGCGCGTTGGCAGGAACTGTCCCACTTATACAGCCAAGTCCAAAAAGACAGGCGCAAGCCGAGTAAGAAAGGGCGCGGAAACCGAAGATGCGTTGAGCAAGTGCAGTCATTGAACCTCCCAAATCTTTGCGAACAAAACGAGCCGCTACTGCCCAGTGCGGACTAAACTTTCGAGGGCCTCGACGTAGGCGCGAAAGGCGCGCTCGCCCATCGGGGTCGGCGTGTACGTGGTGCGCGGTTTTTTGCCCACGAACTCCTTGCGAACGGACACATAGCCGCTTTCTTCCAAAACGGTCAGGTGTGTGGAAAGGTTGCCGTCGCTGACGCCCAGCGCGGCTTTGAGAAAGTTGAAGTCGGCTTCGCCGGACGCCATCAGACACGACATAACCCCCAAACGTACTTTTTGGTGGATTACGTCGTCGAGCGCGTCTAATTTTCGCTGCGTTGCCATGCTGTCGCCTGCCGCGTGGTTGCGTTTACCATCCGTATTTGCGACCCATCCATAGGCCGTACACGATATGAAAGCCGCCGAACGTCAGCGCCATCGCCGCGCGTGGCCCGATAGGAAAACCGGGCGGAATTAAAAAGGTTAGGGTTCCCGCAATAAGAAACGCCCAGCCCAAGACCGACACTTCCCGCAACGAAAACATCCCGACCGCAAGAAGGGATACGGCATAGCAGATCATCCAGCCGCCGTACAAATAGCCGCCGATGTTTCCGGGCAGCGTATCGAACATGTCCGTGTGGGTCGCGTAAAAAAGGGATAGAGCGAGGGCCGCGAAAAAACCGGGCGCGGCGGCGCGGGCGAGTTGTTTGCCCAGCGGCGAGAACGCGGTTTTGCCAACGCGGGCCGCACGTCGCTTGGTCAAAAGAAAGTCGGTGACAAGCGAAAGCACGAGAACGCCCGCCCACACGCCGACAAAAGCGTACTGCCACAGCGGGGCAGGGATTTTCTGCACGACGGTTTGCGTTAAGAAGCATCCGGCAAGACAAATAAATCCGACAAGCACGCCCGACAACCCCGACAGGGTGGAGTGCTTGGTGGAGCGTTCCATCGCCTGCCGAATGACGCGCAAATGCTCTTCGGCTTCGCCCGCCGAGGTCACGACGCGAAAAACGGGCTTGTCCTGTTCGGGGCGGTACATAGGGGGCGGGGCTTCCTTCAATCGGTGGTTTTTCGGCGCGTCGTTCTTTGCGCGGCAAAGTGCTTCCCCGTTACCATAACACAGGCAAGCCATTTCGTCAACCGCAAATCGTTTGAACGGGGCGCGAACGGCAGGAAACAAAGCGACCGGGCGCGAAACGAAGCCCATGAACGCAGCAGAAACAAACGCCCCGCCGACCAGCGCGACCATACTATTCGACGGCACAAATCTTGACAACTGGACGAAGCGCGACGGAACGCCCGCGACTTGGCCTATCGAAAACGGCCAAATGATGACCATCGGCGGCGATATTATGAGCCGCCAAAAATTCACTGACTTTCATTTGCACGTCGATTTTTGGTGCAACGATTCGCCGAGCAGCGTGACGGGACAGGGCCGCGCGAACAGCGGCGTGTTTTTGCAGGGCCGCTACGAAATTCAGGTTTTGGATTCGTTCGGCATTGACCGCGCGCCCGGCAAAGGCGACTGCGGCGCGATCTACAATCATGCCGCCCCGCTCGTCAACGCCAGTTTACCGCCGGAAACATGGCAAACCTACGACATTTATTTCCGCGCCCCGCGCTTCGCTGCAAGCGGAGCCAAAACCGAAAACGCCCGCGTAACCGCCGTCCACAACGGGCAAATCATCCACAACAACGTGGAAGTCCCCAAAGCGACCGGTGCGCCCGTGGACGAAGCCTACGCCTCACCCGGCCCGATTTTGCTGCAAGACCACGGCAACCACGTCCGCTTCCGCAACGTGTGGGTGCGCGAACTCCCGCAAAGTGGCGCGGACTATTACTGAACGACCAATCTATGGCAGGACATCCTGCGCCCCACGCTCGGCATCATCAAGCGCCGTTTGCTCGCCCTGTTTGGCGTTCAGCGATAAGAACAAATTGCGCCGCGCATTAGGCCGGGCCGTGAACGACCCGGCAAAAAAAGGCCGGGCTTAAAGCCGGGCCTTTTTGCATTTTCTTAACCGAACGATACTTTTGCCGCGTCGTCGGTATTGGCGACGGAGGCTTTGATTTTTTCGGTTTCGTCTTCGTAGCCGGGTTTGGCGAGGAGGGCGAACATATTCTTTTTGTACGCTTCCACGCCCGGTTGATCGAACGGATTGACACCTAACAGGTAGCCGGACACGCCGCAGGCGCGCTCGAAGAAGTAGAGCAAAAAGCCGAGCGAATGGGCAGATAGTTCGGGCAGATGAATGGTCAAATTGGGAACGCCGCCGGTGCGGTGGGCGAGTGCGGTCGCTTGATACGCGGCGTTGCTGATGTCGGACAAAGGCTTGCCCGCAAGGTAGCCCAATTCGTCGGCATCGTTGCCTTCGGGAAGCGGAAGTTGCGGCTCGCTTGCGCCGTCCACGATCAAAAACGTTTCGATAAGTTGGCGTCGCCCCTGCTGGATGTACTGACCCAACGAGTGCAAATCGGTCGTGAATTCGGCGCTCGACGGGTACAAAGCCATCTGGTCTTTGCCTTCGGATTCACCCATAAGCTGTTTCCACCATTCCAAAACGTAATGGAGGCGCGGCTCGAACGCGGCGAGAATTTCTACGGAATAGCCCTGCTTATAAAGTAAATTGCGGGCGGCGGCGTAGAACAAAATGGGGTTTTTGAGCGGATCGCCCTCT
>CAXTBP010000116.1:0-17222 GCA_964241985.1 uncultured Armatimonadaceae bacterium
TGGTTTCCCCCGCGCGTCTCTTGCAGGCGACTTCGAAGCGAGCGATGGAGTCGGCGAGGGTTTCGGCGCCGGTTTCTTGGGCTACGGCGCGCACGGCATGAAACGCGGGCGAGCGGGCTGGGTCTTGAAAGTCCGCTTTTTGGAACACGACGCTTTCGCCGTCGGAAAAGCGCGTCCATAAATCCGGCTGGTGCGACAACGCGAGCAAACCCGTTTGCAAAACCAGACACGCGAACCGATCCAGTCCCGGCCCGAAATACTCGGACGTGCGCGCGGGGTGCTGGTAATTGGGATGCCCGTTTTCCGGCGACAACGTGCCCGCGAGTTCCGGTACGTACAAGCCGTCGTAGTCCACGAGGGTTACGCTGTCGCCCGTTGCGGATACGAGCAAATTGTCGTGCTGCCAGTCTCCGTGCGCCATTTGCGCGGCTTCCAGTTCCGCCAAAACGCCGGACAGCACGCCGCACAATCGGCGCAGTTTTTCGGGCGAATGCAGGTTTTTCTCGACCCATTGCCCCAGCGGCGTGCCCGACGCCCACTGCATCGCAACCACGGGATACCATTGCCCGCCGACTTTGATGCCGCCGTCCACGTAGCGGAACGGCACGAACAAATGCGGCAATCGCGCGGCATGGGGAACGAGGAGCCGGTAGCGCATTGCCCGCCCGACGCCCGGCCCGTTCAAACCACTATCCGCGCCCGGCGACGTAAAGCACCGGAGCGCCCACGTTTCGCCCGACGCCAAATTGGCCTTAAAAACGACAGCAAACCGCCCCGCGTAGGTGATGGGCAAACCCAGCTTGTTCGTGGCGACGGTCGCGGTTTTCCAGCCGGGTTCACCCAGCGATACGGTCGGCGTTTGAACGGCTTCCCGGTACGCGACGGCATCGGGCCACGCCACGCGCGCGGGCGGCGGGAAATACGAGGGGGTTTGTGTGGTCGGAGGCGTCAGCGGCTCTAATCGCATGGGCGCAGGCTTCTTCGTACAGTATACCTGAAAAGTCGTCAAGGAAAGGTATAGTTGCTGTTAATGGCATCGGTTTGCCAATGGACTTAGGTTACCCGTTACAGGTGTTATTTCCCAAATGAAAATATACGACGTTATTCCCGATGTAAACCGGTACAAGTCCTTGTTCCCCGAAGACGAGGCAGTTTCATACCAATCCGCATATGAGGGTGGGGCACTTTACCTCGACTGCTTGCCGAAAGAGACATGGTCGCCCATGCCGGTTTTCTGCCTGCATCCCAAGAAGAAGACCGGTGACTTCTTCGGTTTTCACGTCGGGACGTTTGTTGTTCCTAAAGATATAGCAGAACGTGCCGGGGGCTTTTTTGAAATGGCGGGCGAACTGTTACCCGTCATATACGAGTCGCAGGAGTACTATATGCTCAATGTGACGGAATGCGTGAACAGTTTGAATGCCGACAAAAGCGGATGGCTTCTCACCGACACCGGACAAAGGGCATTGCTACAAAAGTACGTGTTTCACAAAAATCGCTTCACGGAATCGTCGCTTTTCAAAATCCCTGAAACGTGTCGAGCAACTTTACTTACCTACGAACGTTCCGGCGACCCTGAAGAGGAGTTCAAAGCCTTTGTCGAAAGTGAAGGATTGACGGGTTTGTTGTTCAAGGAATTGTGGGACAGCGAGGGGTAAAGCCGAAGGAAGCAGGGACGTTCATGCCCCTGCCCCGCGCGGTACAATAATCGTGCATGATTTCCGCCGCCGATGCCGCGCCTACCACGCTCCATATCATCCACACCAACGATTTTCACAATTCGCTGAATGCCGACGGAGCGCAAAAACTGCGCGATGCCATTGCGGCTTTGAATGGCGAACCGTATTTGCTCCTTGACGCGGGCGATGCGATTAAAGCCGGAAATATCGGTGTATCGCTCGCGGGCGAGCCGATTTTGGAAACGATGAGCGATTTGGGCTACCACGCGATGACGATGGGAAACCGCGAATTTCACGTGTGGCAAACCGTGCTGCAAACCAAAATCAAAAACGCGCACTTCCCTATTCTGTGCGCCAATGTTCGGGCCAAGCACGAGGGCGCGGCCCTGCCCGTTGTGCCGCACGTCAAATTTTCGGTCGGCGGCCTTGTGATTGTCGTGGTCGGCGTCACGGTTCCGATGGTGACCGAAAAGATGGCGGCTGCCGCCGTGTCCTCGTTTTTGTTCGACGACCCGGTTGCCGTAATGCAAAAACAAGTCACCGATTTGCGCTACCAAGCCGACGTGCTTATCGCCTTGACCCACATCGGTTTGCGCGAAGACGAACGCTTGGCGCAAACGGTCAAGGGCATTGACTTGATTATCGGCGGGCATTCCCATGTCGTCCTCGACGAACCCAAAATCGTCAACGGCACGCCCATCGTGCAGGCGGGATGGCACGCCAAATACTTCGGGCACGTGCAGATGAACTATAGTCGAAACGGCGTGGAAGTCGTTCGCGGCGAACTGCACTCGTTACAGGAAAAGAAGCGATGAGTACCGCCCCCGTTATCGATAACGCCGCCGTCGGGCGCGGCGACGCCTGCGTCGTATGCGGGCAAACTGCGGCTCGCGCGTGGCGACGGGCGGGCGACCATATTTTGGGCGGGCCGGATATTTTCACCGATGTAAAGTGCGAAACGTGCGGAACCGTGCGCCTTTCGCCGCGCCCCGATATGGAAGCCATGAACCGCGCCTATGGCCCGCAAACCTACGCCCGGGCCGAAGACGGCGAAACGGGCACGTCGGGTTTGGCGCACCGTTTGGACGTGTTTTTCGACCGGCAGGCCCAGCGCGCGACCAAAGCATTTGCACGGCTTGCCGCCCCCGACGTTCCGCGCCGCGTCCTCGATGTCGGCTGCGGCGACGGGCGCTTCCTACACGCTTTGCAAACACGCGGATGGGACGGCGTGGGTTTGGAAACCGGCGCGCAAGCCGCAGGACTTGCCCGACGCCGCGCCGCCCCGTTTGCGATTTACGGTACGACATTGGAAGAAGCCAAACTGCCCGCGCAATCGTTCGGCATGGTCAGTTTGCTCCACGTTTTGGAGCACGTACCCAACCCGCGCGAAACCCTGCAAACCTGCTACGAATTGCTCGCACCGGGCGGAATGCTCCTCCTCGCCTTGCCCAATGCCGGAAGCCTTGAAGCCAAACTCTTCGGCGCGACGTGGTATCCCCTCGATCTGCCCCGCCATTATTGGGGCTTCAACCCGAAAACGCTTTCGCACTTGTCCCAAGAAATCGGCTTCACGAGCGTCCAAATGCGCTATTTGCCCTTTTTCTTCGCCCCGCAAAGTCTGCGCTACAGCCTCCGCGCCCTGCGCCATCGCCCCATCGCCGACCCGCCCACCGACAACGACGCCCCCGCGCCGCCCGAAGGCCCGAACAAAACCCGCGCCTTTTTGGCCTTGCTCAACCTCTCGGAAACGCTGGGCAAAACCCTCCCCGGCGAGGTCATGGAACTCGCCGCCGTGCGCCCGCGAAACGGCGAAACCAAAAACGCCGCGTAACCGGTAGAATAAGGGCACAAACCGATGCCCCCTTCCGAACCCATTTCTGCCACGTTTCCGTATTTGCCGCCGCTTGTCGGCGTACCCATTTTCCTCGTGCTTGCCGCCGCCCTGCTCGCCATCGGGTGCGCCGCGCTCGGACGGGCACGGGGATTGTTCGGCGCAAGCAAAACCGAGTTCGCCCTTTTCGCCCTTCCTGTCGGCATGGGTTTGGTGTCGTACAGCGTTTTAGCGTGCGGCCTGCTTCGCTTTTTGAACCCGTTCGCTTTAGCAGGAGGCGTCGCTCTCGCGGGCATCGTTTGCGCGTTTTTTGCGTTTCGTAAACAGCCCGATAAAGACGCAGAAAACACGGAAAGCGTGGTCTCGCGGGGAGCCAAGCGGTCACCATTTTTTGTTGCGGGCGCGGGGTCGCTCGCGGTACTGGGCTTGTTGACGGCGCTTGCAGCCCTTGCGCCGCCGGGCGGTTTGGAATGGGACGCGCTTTCGTACCATTTGGCCGACCCGAAAGTCTTCCTGCGCGAAGGGCGTATTTTCTACCTGCCCTACGAGCATCATTCCAATTTTCCGTTCACGCTCCAATTGCTGTACCTCATTCCGCTCGGACTCAAAAGTATCGCGGGCGCGAAACTGCTGCACTGGCTCTGCGGCGCGCTGCTCGCCCTGTCCGTTTACACGTTCGCCGTTCGGCACGTTCCTGCCCGCGAAAACAACCGCGCCGTCGGTTTGCTTGCCGCCCTGCTGGTCGCGTCCACGCCGCTCGTTTTGTGGGAATCCACTGTCGCGTATGTCGATTTGGCGACCGCGCTTTTCACGTTTTTGTCGCTGTACGCCCTATCGCTCGGGCAGGTGCAAAACTCCGCCAACCCGCGCCCGAATACGAAAGCCCTCGCGGTTTCCGCCGTTCTGATGGGCTTTGCGCTGGGAACCAAATACACGGTTCTGGGCTTTTGGGGAATGCTGCTTGTCGGCATTTTAGTGTGGCAGTGGAACGCGAGCGGTAAAAATGTCGGCGCGGCAATCCGCGCGACCGCGTTTTGGGGAATTGTCAGCCTCGCGGTCGCCGCACCGTGGTACGTCAAAACGTTCTTGTACACGGGTAATCCCGTGTACCCGTTTTACTACCAAATCTTCGGCGGCAGATATTGGAGCGCGCACAACGCCGCTTTGTACGCCGCCGATCAAGCCAAGTTCGGGCTGGGTAAAACGCCGGTCGATTTGCTCATGGGGCCGTGGCAAGCGACGATGGAGCGCGGCATCATTCCGGCCAATCGCGGTTGGATTTTCACCGAATACATCACGTCCGGGTTCGGTTTCGCGCCCGCCATATTGGCCCTCGTTTTGGGTGCGGGCTGGCTGACGAACGGGAAAAAAATGCCGCCGACCTTCGCGCCGCTGTTGTGGTTCGGCGCGGGCGTGTACCTGTTCTGGTTTTTCCTGATGCAGCAAACCCGCTATCTGCTCCCCGCCCTCCCGATGCTCGCCCTCGTCGGAGCGTACGCGCTTGTGCAAGCGTGGTCAAACCGGGAAAGTTTAGCGCGGTACGTCGGAGCGGCTTTATGCGTTGCGACGGTTTTTTGGGGCGTCAAAATCGCATGGCAAATTGCGGCCCCCACACTTCCCGTTGTTTTCGGTTCGCAAACCCCCGGCGATTATCTTGTCCGAACGCGCGGCCTCTATCCGGCCTGCCAATTCATCAACGAAACCGCACCCGCCACCGCCAAAGTCGCCCTGTTCGGCGAACCGCGCGGCTTTTATCTCGACCGTCCGTATTTATGGGGGGAACCCGACCACGCCGACAATCTACTTTCGTGGGACACCTACCAAACCGGCGCGGATTTAATAGCCGATCTCAAAAAGCGCGGCTATACCGTTTTGCTCGTCGGCCCGCAGTCGCCCGGCGCACCGACCGAAAAGAACCCGCCGCAGTGGCGCGTCCTTCTCAACGACGCGCTGGCAAGCGATAAAGCCGTGTCGCTCGCCGCATCGTTTCCCGCCTATCGCGGTTTGGACGAGAACGGCCAAGTTGTCACAAGCGACGTGAAAGTGTACTTTATCCAATGAGCAGCAACGCAAACAAAAGCAGTACGGTCGCGCAATTAACGGATAAAAAACTGGCCCTTCCGCCCAAATGGCTGCCCGGCAACATCGCTTACGAAACCATCATGGGCAGCATGGCCTACGGCGTGTCGTCGGATTCGTCGGACATGGACGTGTACGGCTTTTGCATCCCGCCCAAAGATTTGGTTTTCCCACACCTTGCCGGGGCAATACCCGGTTTCGGTCGGCAAATCACGCGCTTCGACGTGTTTCAGCAGCACCATATCAAGGACGTGGACGCGCTGGGCGGAACCGGACGCGACTACGATCTATCCATCTTTTCCCTCGTCAAGTACTTTCAGTTGGCAATGGAAAACAACCCGAATATCCTTGACTCCCTGTTTACGCCCGTAACCTGCGTTTTGTACACGACGCGCATCGGCGAAATGGTGCGCGACCGTCGGCGCGATTTCTTGCACAAGGGCGCATGGCACAAGTTCAAAGGCTACGCCTACAGCCAGCTCCACAAAATGGACATCAAAACGCCGCAGCCCGGATCGAAGCGGGCCGCCGATGTAGAAAAACACGGATTCGACGCGAAGTTCGCGTATCATGTCGTCCGCCTTTTGGACGAGGTGGAGCAAATTTTGACGACCGGCGACATCGACTTGCAGCGGAGCCGCGAGGTACTCAAAGCCATTCGGCGCGGCGACTGGACAGCCGATCAAGTGCGCGAGTTTTTCAACCAAAAAGAAAAAGGCTTGGAAGCCGCCTACGACAACAGTAAACTGCCGCATGGGCCGGACGAACCCAAAATACGCCAGCTTCTTTTAGACTGTTTGGAAGCGCACTACGGCTCGCTCGCGGGCGCGGTCGTCGTTGTCGGGCAGGAGCGCGATTTGCTCAAACAGATCAAGGACTTGTGCGAAAGGGCGGGCGTATGAAGAAAAACATGCCCTTGCCGCTTCTGCTGCTTTTCGCCGCGTCGCTCGTTCTATCGATTTGGTTCGCGTTGCACGTTCCGCTCAACGGCAACCCGGACGAAAGTTCGCACCGGGATTATATTCGTCTGCTGATTGAAAACCGGGGATTTGTGCGCTTCGTGCCCGTGCCAGTTGACACTGACTTTGGAGATAAACCGACGCCGTGGGAAACGCATCAGCCTCCGCTGTATTACCTGCTGTGCGTTCCCGTCCATTTGCTTTCGGGCGGAAGTCTGTTCGCGGTTCGCATGGTGTCCGCCCTGTTGCAGTTGCTGACGATTTGGGTCGCGTACCGCGCGGCCCGCGATTTGTTTCCCAATCGGCCCGAACTGTGGTTAGGCGCAGCAGCGTTCGTCACGTTTTTACCGACGCAAGCGCAGCTATCGGCGGCCATTTCCAACGATGGCTTAACCACACTTATCTGCGCCGCCCTCTTTTGGCGTACGGGCTTATTGGTGCGAAACGGGCAGCAAACGCTCCGCGACGCCCTCATCATCGCCGCGCTTTTCGGCGCGGGTTTGCTGACCAAAGTGTCGGTTTTGCAGCTTACGCCCGCGCTTCTTGTCGCCTATTTCCTTGCGGTTCGGTCGGACAAATTATCTCTGCAAAACGCGCTAAAATTTTGTGGCATCGCGGTTGCGGGCGGCTTCCTTATCGCCTCGCCGTGGCTCGTTCGCAATACACTTTTTTATGGCGACCCGCTCGCGCTATCCATCTACAAACTCACCGGCCCGAACCTGACGCCCGCCGCCGCGATGGAGTTGTCCGCCCGGTTCGGCCCGCGCTGGGCGACAGTGGATTATGCCCGCATGGTCGGCGTGCGCTCGTTCGCAACCTTTTGGTATCTGCTGCCGCCGAACCTTCCGCTCAACGGTCGCTTCGTCGGCCCGCCGCTTCCGCTACTTGCCGTCGTTGTGCTTGCGCTCGGCGGCCTCGCGGGCGCGTACCAACGGGCGAAACAAACTAAAGAAGGCAGCAAAAAGGAAGCCGAAGAAACGGCGGGCGAGCGCCGCGTCGTAGGTTTGTTCGCGCTCGGGATTGCGTTCCTCGTACCGTTTTTTGCGCAGTTTGTGTTCAGCGTGTTTCAAGCGCAGGGCCGGTATTTTTTGCCCATTTTGCTTCCTGCCGCCGTTTTAACCGTTTTAGGTTGGGCGCAATGGACGAAAGCGCGGCCTGCATTGGGTGTCGGTGTCGTGACGGCTTTGCTGTTTGCGTTGGTAATTTGGAAGGCTTTATAAGTCGGTAAGTCAGGGACGTTCATGTCACGGACACCTACATTCAGCCAACTGGCGTCGGCGTGACGTATAGCGGGGCGAGCGTGTGAACATCGTCGCTCTCGCCGCGCAGAAGGCGGGCGTAAGCGAGGCGCGCAACCCAAGAGGCCGAGGCGGACGACGGGACGCAAATCGCTCCCGAAATATTCCCCGAGGCATCCCAAACGAGCGGCGCGGCTTCTCCGCAGAGAACGATGGATTGGGGGCCGGGCAGCGCGGCGCGACAAGTGGCTAAGGCGTCGCCGTTGGGCACAACGGCGGGCGGCGCGACGGGTTCATGATTGCCGTTTTTGTAAAACGCGACGACGCTTTCCGTGCGGCGCGTTGGGGCGGCGGCAAGTACCCCCACCGATTTGTCCCACAAAAACGGCGCAGTGCACACATCGAGCGACGACACGCCGACCAGCGGTTTCTCCGTCGCCCACGCCAGCGTTTTGATCAAGGTTACGCCGATACGCACGCCCGTAAACGAGCCGGGGCCAAGCCCAACCGCCCAAGCGTCCACGTCGCGCACGGTCGCGCTCTTTTGTTCGCGGAGCAGTTGCTTGACAAGCGGGGCCAAGCGTTCGGACAGTTTACGTTCGTGCCGAAACGACCATGTGGCGAGTTCGGTCGCGTCGTCGAACAGAGCGATGGAACACACGTCGCCGGACGTATCGCAGGCGCAAATTAGCATAGGTCGGCCTGCAAATCGTGCGTTCCCCAGCGCGGGCCGAAACGGCGAGCACTAATTGTGCGGGCCTCTTCATTTTCGCCGTCCGCGCGCAGCGAGATTTCAAGACAGCTTGGCGGCAGTAAACTTTCCACGCGCTCCGGCCATTCAATGAGCGTAACGCCGCTTTCTTGGTACAAATAGTCCGCGAGACCCGCATCTTCGGCCTCGTTTGCGCCGCTCAATCGGTAGGCGTCGATGTGGAATACAGGAAACGCACCGCTATTAGTATATTCGTGAACGAGCGTAAAGGTCGGCGACGATACCAAATCCGCAACTCCCAACGCGCCAACCAAAAAGCGCGTGAGCGTCGTTTTGCCCGCGCCCAAATCGCCGCGCAAACATACCACGTCGCCCGGCTGCAAAATGCGAGCAAGTCGGTTTGCGAACGCTTCCATGTCGGCGAGCGAGCCGACGGAAACGGCAATAGCATCGCTTTGGCTGGGCATATTGGTTTGGAGCGGCACGCCTGTTTATATCGCTTCGCCGGTTGCGCTGTCAAACCTGCGCCCGTCAAAACTTCGCCAAATCCTGACCAAATATGCTAACATAGAAAGCATGACACCAACCGCCGATACGCCCGCTGAAAGCGCGCCGCCCGCGCCGCTTCTGCAAACGCCGCTCCACGACCGACACGTTGCCCACCGCGCCCGCTTGGTTCCGTTTGCCGGGTGGAATATGCCCGTGCAGTACGGCGGCGTTTTGAGCGAAGTGCAGGCCGTCCGAAACACGGCGGGTATTTTCGACGTGTCGCACATGGGCCGCGTCCGCGTACAGGGCCGCGACGCTTTCGCGTACTTGCAACACCTTGTCGTCAGCGATGTGTCCAAACTTTCGCCGAACGAGGCCCAATACTCGCTTTTGTGCCGCGAGGCGGGCGGAATTATCGACGACATCATTGTCTATAAATTGGCGCAGGACGAGTTTATCGTCGTTGTGAACGCTTCCAACCGCGACAAGGATTTGTCGTGGATGCGGCATCATTTGGGCAAATTCGACCACGTGACCCTCGAAGACGAAACCAGTCAAACCGCGCTTCTCGCCGTGCAAGGCCCGCAGGCCATTTCCCTAATCAGCGGACTGTGCGACGAAATGGCAACCGACGTTTCGACGATTGCCCGCTTCGGCGTCGGCGAAACCGTTGTCGCAAACATCCCTGTTATGGCGGCCCGCACGGGCTACACCGGCGAAGACGGCTTAGAACTCTTTTGCCGGGCTGAAGACGCGCCCGCGTTGTGGGACGCCCTTATCGGCGCGGGCGTTGTGCCCTGCGGCTTGGGGTCGCGCGATACGCTTCGCATCGAGGCCGCGCTGCCGCTCTACGGCCACGAAATGGACGAGCATACGACGCCCTACGAAGCCCGCTTGAGCTGGGTCGTGCGCCCCGATAAATCGGACGATTATTTGGGTAAAGCCGTTTTGGACGATTTACGCAAACAAAAAAAGCGCAAAGTTTCCGTCGGTTTGATGATGGAAGGCCGCGCCATCCCGCGCGAAAACTATTCGGTTTTATCCGAGTCCGGCGAATCGATTGGGCATGTTACGTCCGGCACTTTTTCACCGACTTTGCAAAAAGGTGTCGCCATCGTTCGCATTGACGCCGCGCATGGCGCGAAAGAAACGCCCGTTTCCGTCGTGATCCGTGACACGCGCCACGCCGCCCGCATTGCGCCCCTGCCCTTTTACAAAAACGTTTAATTTATCTTATCGAGAAAGCCGAGAACCGTTTCCGTTATGTCGCAAGTTCCTTCCGATTATAAGTACCGCAAATCCCATGAATGGGTAAAAATCGACGGCGATACCGCAACTATCGGTATCACCGACCACGCGCAGGAAGAGTTGGGCGAGGTCGTGTACGTGGAACTCCCGACCGTGGGCCGCGTCCTTTCCCAAGACGACGTGTTCGGAACGGTCGAATCCGTCAAAGCCGTTAGCGAACTGTATTCGCCGCTGACCGGCGAGGTTGTGGAAACCAACGACGCTTTAACCGGCAGCGAAGCCGCCATCAACGACAGCCCCTACGAAAGCGGTTGGATGATCAAAGTGCGCCTCAAAAACTTGGATGAGGCAAACGATCTTTTGACCGCCGACGGCTACAAAACCGAAATCGGCGAATAGCAAGGAAAAGTTTCTTGTCGTATATTCCCAACACCGACGCCGACCGAGCGGAAATGCTCGCGGCCCTCGGCATGAATTCGGTCGGCGACGTGTTCGCGCCGATTTCCGATGCAATTAAAAACAAGGCCGATTTTTCAAACGTTGAGCCATCGCTTGACGACATCGCACTACGCCGCCATTTAATCAATCTGTCCAGCAAAAACGCCGACATGGACAGATACCCGTCGTTTTTGGGCGCGGGCATTTACGACCATTATATTCCGCCGGTCGTCGGGCATATTTGCGGGCGGTCGGAGTTTTATACCTCGTACACGCCATACCAGCCCGAAGTGTCGCAGGGTTTGCTGCAAAGCATCTACGAGTTCCAAACACTCATTTCGCGCTTGACGGGCATGGAAGTCGCCAACGCTTCGATGTACGACGGCGCGACCGCGCTCGCCGAGGCCGCCCTTATGGCCTGCGATTTGCAAAAGCGCAAAAAAGTGGTTGCCGTCGGCTCCGTGCATCCCGCCGCCCGAACGCTTTTGGACACGTACCTCGACCCGCTTCCGTTCGACGCGGAAACCGTCAACTTCGACCCTGCAACCGGGCAAGCCGATCTGTCCGCCCTCGACGCCGCTTTGACGCCCGACGCTGCCTGCCTTGTTGTGCAGCAGCCGAACTTCTTGGGCGTCGTCGAAGATTTGAAAGCCCTCGCCGATTTGGCGCACCAAAAAGGCGCGCTCCTCGTCGTTTCCGTTGACCCGATTTCGCTCGGCCTTTTGGAAACGCCGGGTGCATGCGGCGCGGATATCGTCGTCGGCGAAGGACAAGGCTTGGGCTGCTACCCCGCGTATGGCGGGCCGCTGTTAGGCATTCTCGCCTGCCGCAAGTCGTTTGTGCGGCGCATTCCGGGCCGCATCGTCGGCGCGACCGTGGACAGCGAAGGAACCCGCGCCTACACGATGACGCTCCGCACCCGCGAGCAGGACATCCGCCGCGACACGGCAACGTCGAATATCTGCACGAACCAAGCTCTATTCGCCCTTGCCGCGACCGTGTACTTGGCCGCGCAGGGAAAAACGGGCATGAAGCAAGTCGCCAATCTGTGTCTGCAAAAAGCGCACTACGCCTGCGAGCAAATCAACGCCCTTCCCGGCTTTAGCGCCGCCTTTACTGGCCCGTATTTCAAAGAGTTCGTCGTCAAATGTGAGGAATCGCCCGAAGCCGTCAATAAACGCCTTTGGGAAGCCGGAATTATCGGTGGCCTGCCGCTCGGCCCGTCCTACCCCGACCTCGCCGACGGCCTGCTCCTCTGCGTCACCGAACAGCGCAGCAAAGCCGACATTGACGCCCTCGTCGCCGCGCTCAAAGGATAATCCACGACTTACCATTGTTGCAACGAGTTTCGGCTTCGATTTGCTGCTCGCTTGCTTTTTTAGAAATTCAAAAACTGTTTATGCACATTATTGAACCCACGCTGTTTGAACGCTCGCACGCGGGCCGCACGGGAACCGATATGCCCGTTAGCGACGTGCCGGAAAAAAGCGCCTCCGAACTTTTGCCGGGCGTCGCGCTGCGGGACGATTTGCCGCTTCCCGAAATCGCCGAACCGGAAATCGTGCGCCATTTTACCAAGTTGTCCACGCTGAATTATCATGTGGACAAGGGGTTTTATCCGCTCGGCTCGTGCACGATGAAATACAACCCCAAAATCAACGACCAAGCGGTTTTGATGCCGGGTTTTGCGCGCATTCACCCCTACCAACCCGAAGAAACCGTACAGGGCGCGATTGAACTGCTTTACAATTTGCAGAACGACCTGTCGGCAATTTTGGGAATGGACGCGGTTTCGCTCCATCCCGCCGCCGGAGCGCACGGCGAACTGCTCGGTTTGATGCTCATTCGCGCGTACCATGAGAGCCGGGGCGATAACGGGCGCAGGGTCGTTTTGGTTCCCTCAGCGGCCCACGGGACGAACCCGGCGAGCGCGGCCCGGTGCGGTTACAAAACCGTCGCCATCGATACGGACGCGCGCGGTTTGGTCGATATGGAGCATTTGCACCGGCTTCTGGAAAAGCACACCGCTGACCTTGCGGGCATGATGCTGACGAACCCAAACACGCTCGGCTTGTTTGAGGAAGACATCGAGGAAATCTGCGAATTGGTGCATAACGCGGGCGGCCTAATGTACTGCGACGGGGCCAACATGAACGCGCTCGTCGGGACGGTGCGCCCGGGCGATATGGGCTTCGACGTGATGCACGTCAACCTCCACAAAACGTTTAGCGTGCCGCACGGCGGCGGCGGGCCGGGTTCCGGCCCGGTCGGTGTCAAGGCGATTTTGGAACCGTTTCTGCCCGTTCCGCAGGCCGTGAAAAAAGCCGACGGGTCGTTTGGGCTGGATTTCGACCGTCCGCAAAGCATCGGGAAAATCGGGCCGTATCAAGGGGCGTTTTTGGCGCTCGTGCGGGCCTACACGTACATCCGGCACTACGGGCGCGAAAACTTGGACCAAATCAGCCAAAATGCCGTGTTGAACGCCAACTATATCCGCGTCAAATTGGGCGAAACGCTGCCGGTCGCGTATCCGAAAATCTGTATGCACGAATGCGTGTTCACGCTCAAAGCCATGAAAGCCGCGCACGGCGTCAAGGCCCTCGATGTCGCCAAGCGGATTATCGACTACGGGTATCACCCGCCGACGATGTATTTTCCGCTTCTTGTGCCCGAGTGCTTGATGATCGAGCCAACCGAAACCGAAAGCAAGGAAACGATGGACGCCTTTATCACGGCGATGGAGCAGATCGCGCGCGAGGCCGAGGAAAACCCACAGCTCATTCTGGACGCCCCGCACACCGCGCCCGTGCGAAGGTTGGACGAGGCGCTCGCGGCCCGAACGCTGGATTTGGCGTGGACGCCGCGCGAAAAAGTTGCCGAGTTGTCGGTTTCCGCGTCGGAGGCGTAAAACGGTTATGCGATTAGGGCCGCGCCGCGACACGATTGGATGGATTACTTTCGTAGCCAGCGGCGTGATGTTTTTTGCGATGGGCATGGTAATTGGTCGCGGCGTCTTTGGCCCGAACGCGACCAAGCCCCTCCTTTTCGCATCTGGTATTGCGATGGTCACTCTGGTTCACGGCGTGCTGTGGGGAACCTGCTATTTCCTGCGCCGCTTTTACACCGATCCAAATTCGCCCATCATGGACGAACCCGGTTCGTGATGAAATTTTCTCACAGGGAAAGCGAAGCCGCACGGCTTGATGGCGTTGATCCACTTGCCCGATTCCGTGATCGCTTCTATGTTTCACCAAACCGCGTGTACATGGATGGCAATTCGCTGGGCCTGCTTTCCCGCGACGCCGAGCAGGCCGTTTTGTCCGCGCTTGCCGAATGGAAAACCAAAGCGGTAGAAGGCTGGACGGAAGCCGAACCGGCGTGGTTCGGCTGGGCCGAGCGATTGGGCGCGCAGGTCGCGCCGCTCGTCGGGGCCGAACCGGATAGCGTCGTCGTGACGGGTTCCACGACAAGCAATCTGCACCAACTCCTCGCAACCCTTTTTACGCCGACCGGCGAAAAAACTAAAATCGTCGCCGACGCGCTCAATTTCCCGTCGGATATTTTCGCCATTGAAAGCCATCTGCGTTTGCGCGGCATCGATCCCGCGACGCACTTGGTGAAAGTGCCGTCCCGCGACGGGCGCACGCTGGACGATGCCGACCTACTCGCCGCCCTTTCGCGGCCCGACGTGCAGATGGCGGTTTTGCCGTCGGTCGTGTACACGAGCGGGCAGTTGTTGGATATGGAAGCGGTAACCCGCGCGGCCCGAGAAAACAACGTGCTTATCGGCTGGGATTGCTCGCATTCCGTTGGAGCCGTGCCGCACGAACTCGACGCTTGGGGCGCAGATTTCGCGTTCTGGTGTCACTACAAATACCTGAACGCCGGGCCGGGCGCGGTCGGCGGGCTATATCTGAACCGACGGCATTTTGGCGCAACGCCCGGCCTTGCCGGTTGGTGGGGATCGAACAAGCAAACCCAATTCGATATGACGCACGAGTTCGCGCCCGCAGGCCATGCCGGGGCTTTGCAAATCGGTACGCCGCCCATCCTCGCGCTCGCGCCGCTGGCCGGAACGCTTGCCATTCACCACGAAGCGGGCATGGACAATCTGCGGAAGAAATCGCTTGCCTTGACCGATTTTCTGCGCGAACTATGCGAAGCCGAATTATTTTCACACGGATTTTCCATCGCCACACCCAAAGAAGCGGCGCAACGCGGCGGGCATATTGCGCTCGTCCACCCGAATGCGTCCGCCCTGTGTCGTGCGCTTCGGCAAAACGGCGTCGTGCCCGATTTCCGCCCGCCCGACATCGTTCGTCTTGCGCCTATTCCCTTGTACAACACGTTCGCGGATTGCGTGGAAACGATTCGTCAACTTACCGCGATAGTTGGACAAGACTACTGGCAAGCCGACGCGCAGACCCACCGCGAACTGGTTCCTTAATCGCCAAAATCCTGACAAAATCGCAGAAATAATTCGTTTTTGCGAGGTACAATAATGGCCTATGCTTTACGATATTACGCTGCCAATCCAAGACGGCTTGGCAGCATGGCCCGGCGACGTGCCCTATTCTTACGAACTCGGTTGGAAAATCGGCCACAACGAAAGTCCCGTCAATGTCGGCGTGGTTAATATGAGTACGCACACGGGCACGCACGCCGACGCGCCGTTTCATTTTTCCGACGACGGCGCGGGAATCGGTGAAACGGACTTGTTCCCCTACATCGGGCGGGCGGTCGTTATCGACACCCAGAACCACGACGTGATACCGTGGGAGTTGTTCGCCGACGTGGACTTTTCTCAATCCCCGCGCGTTCTTCTAAAAACCGGTGGATGGCCCGACCCGATGCGCTTTCCCGATGAGATTCCGGTTCTCGCGCCCGACGTTCCCGCGCGGCTTGCCGAGCGCGGCGTGGTACTTTTTGGCGTCGATGTGCCGTCGGTGGATCGCGTCCACAGCAAAACGCTGCCCACGCACCATGCGCTCTTTTATGCAGGCATCGCCATTTTGGAAAGTTTGGATTTGCGGGAGGTTCCACCCGGCACGTACCATTTGACCGCCCTTCCGCTCAAATTGATGAAAGCCGACGGCGCGCCCGTGCGGGCCATTCTCGCGCCGGTATAATAAAGGCTATGGCACGAAAGCCAAAGCCTTCCACTAAAACCGAACCCAAACCGACCCGCAAAGAGTGCGACCTCGCCCCGCCGATTGCCGCGTATTTGGCCGAGCAGGGCTACTGCGTCCGCAGCGAGGTCAACCACTGCGACATCACGGCGACGCAAAACGACACGCTCGTGGTCGTCGAACTCAAACGTAACTTTTCCACCGATTTGCTGATACAAGCCATCGACCGTCAGCGCATCGCCGATTCGGTCTATGTGGCCCTGCCTGTTGAAGGCGGCTTGTCAAAGCGCGATAGATACAGCAAGCGATGGAAAGGTGTGGAACTGCTCCTGAAACGCTTGGGGCTTGGTTTGTTCGTGGTCGGTTTTCCGCCGGATACGGACGCCGCACCGACCGTCGAGGTCGTGTTTCATCCGATTACCGAAGCGCCCCCGCGCAAGCGTCCCAAAAGCCGAGCAAGCGTGCTGCGCGAAATCGCCGGTCGGTCGGGAGACTACAATGTCGGCGGGGTCACGGGCCGCCCCATTCTCACTGCTTACCGCGAGCAGGCCATTTTTATCGCGTGCTGTTTGGACAAATGGGGGCCGCAAACGCCGACCGCACTGAGGAAGCGCGGAACCTGCGAAAAAACCCAAGCCGTTCTTTTCCGCAACGTGTACAACTGGTTTGAGCGGCTTGACCGGGGTTTGTACGGTTTGCGGGCGAGCGGCAAAGATGAAATCGCCCGCACTTACCCCGGCCTTGCCGCCTTATATTCCGAAAAAATCAGCGAAGCGGTAGTGGAAACCGCAGTAATTGCAGACGCGCCGGAAATGAACGGATACTCAACCGATGATTGATCTTTTGCACCCCATCGACCGCTACGACGCAGAAATCGAGCGGTTGGAGCGCGGTCTACAAACCGCCCCATTGAACCCCGTCGCGTTTTATGGCTCGTCGAGTATCGGGTTTTGGGATTCGCTTGCCGCCGATTTTCCCGATGTGCCCGTCGTCAATCTGGGCTTCGGCGGTTCGACAACGGTTGAATGTGTGCATTATTTCGACCGCCTGCTTCCGCGCGCCAATCCCCGAGCCATTGTGCTTTACGCGGGCGACAACGACATTGGGATGGGATATTCACCCGAAAGCGTCGCTGAAGCGTTTCGGGAACTGCACCAAAAAATTGATACCTCATTTGGCGCGGATTTGCCGTTTTTCTTTTTGAGTATCAAGCCCTCGCTCGCCCGCTGGCCTTTGCGGCATAATTTGCATCAAGCCAACGAGTTAGTGCGGGCCGAAATCGCCACGCGCCCGCGCAGCACGTACATCGACCTATGGACGCCGATGCTCGGCTCAAACAACACGCCGCGCCCCGAACTGTTCGTCGAAGACGGCTTACACGTCAACGCGCACGGTTACGCTCTGTGGAGCAGCACCATCA
>CAXTBP010000117.1:0-17117 GCA_964241985.1 uncultured Armatimonadaceae bacterium
GGTCGCCCGTGATTTCGGCCATCTTTTCGGCTGCCGACGACAAGCGCGCGGCAGGCGGCTCGCGCACTTTGTACACGCGGTGTCCGAAGCCCATGATGCGCCGATTGGAGTTGATTTCGTTGCGGATAAAGGCGTCGGCTTTGTCGGGCGTACCGATGGCATTCAGCATCGTCAAAACCGGGCCGGGAACGCCGCCGTGTTTGGGGCCTTTGAGCGCGCCGATGGCCGCCGTCATCGCCTACACCATATCGGAATCCGTGGACGTGACGACGCGAGCCGTAAAGGTCGAAGCGTTCAAACCGTGCTCGGCGACCGCGACCATGTAAGCGTTCAGGCCCGCGACGCGGGCTTCATCCGGCTCGGTTCCTTCCAGCATATACAGAAAGCCAGCGGCGAGGCCGTGTTCGGGCTTCGGCTCGACAATTTCTTTGCCCTGCCCCAAACGGTACGAATGGGCAAGAAGCGCGGGCATTTGTGCCTGCAGGCGGGCCGCCCGCTTTTTGCAGTTTTCCATGTCCATGCTGTTGACGCTGTCGTCGCCGATGGAAAGCATGGACGCGCCCATGCGCAGAATATCCATCCCTTTAGCGTGCGGGGCCAAGTCTTTGAGAGCGTCGAGAACCGGCGCGGGAAGTTGGCGCGCGGCCTGCATTTCGGCTTTTAGGCCGTCGAGTTCGGATTGATTGGGGAGTTTGCCGTGCCAAAGAAGGTAGCACACCTCTTCAAATTGCACGTTGCCCGAAAGTTCGGAAATATCGTAGCCGCGCAGGGTCAACTTGCCCTTTTCGCCATCCACTTCCGCGATATTGGTCGCCGCCGCAACGATGCCTTCCAAGCCCCGCGCTACCTGTGGCGTAGGTTTTGTTTCCGTCGCGTTCGGGGTCGTGTTGCCTGCCATTGTCATCGTCGTCGGGCCTCCTGATGCCGGTTGTTCAAGAAAATATCCTGCTTCTATGAAGTAATTTAGTTTGGGTTTCCAAAATAGGTATGCACAAAAAAGGACGCCGGGGAAACCCCGCCGCCCTTTCAAATTGTAGCCGAAACCAAAACCGGTGTCAATTCGTTAACCAAGTACTATGGAAGTGGAAATCGTGAAGGGCGACCTTTTGGCGCAGTCCGGCGAGGTTATCGTCAATGCGTGGAACCGGAACCTTATCCCGTGGTGGCTGCTTTTGCCGCAGGGCGTTTCCGGCGCGATTAAGAAGCGGGCGGGAACCGAACCGTTCAAGGAACTCGCGCGGCACGGCGCGATGCCGCTCGGAAGCGCGATTCTCACATCGGCGGGCGATTTGCCTCACAAGGGCATTATTCACGTCGCGGGCATCAATATGTTGTGGCGGGCGTCGGAGTTTTCCGTTCGGCAATCGGCCCGCAGCGCAATGCAAATCGTCCATGCTCGCCGCTTTGCGTCCGTTGCCTTTCCGCTGATTGGCGCGGGTTCGGGCAGCATGAACCCGGAACGAGCCAAAGAAATACTGCTTGACGAACTGCGCCAAATTCCCAGCGATGCGCGCGTCCTTGTCGTGGAATACCGCCGCCCCGAATAAATCCGGGGCGGACAGTGAACCGTTGTGCCGTTTAGAAGTTTTTGACCCAAACGACGGCGTAGTTGTTGGTTTTGCTGGTTACGGAGCCGACGATATTGCCATTGCTATCCACGCCGGTCGCGGTCGATGAATCGGGGTTAATCAAGGTTCCATTCCGTTTCAAGGAAAGCGCGGCGGTGTGCAGATCCACGACGCTTGCCGCCGTTCCCGACCAAACCAGAGCGTGGAAATAGTTACTGCCGGAACGAATGCCGTCGCCGACCTGAAAATTTCCCGCCACGCCGTTCGCTTCCGTGCTGACGTATCCCGCAGGGTGCAAATCAACGGCGCTTCCCGCGCTCCCGTTCCATAGCATGGCGTGTGGATTCCCACTGGGCGGGTAGCCCCACCCCGCCTGCGAACTGCCGGAAACCGCAAGCGCCCGACTGCCCGTGAAGCCGGGGGGATTTAGGTCAAGAATACTTGCTGCCGTGCCGTTCCATAGAAGCGCGTGCTCATGCGTCCCGTCCTCAGTGGGATAGCCGTAGCCCGCCACCGCCGTGCCGGAAACGGCGACGGCGTAGGTACTTTTGAAACCGGTCGCCGGGTGCAGATCGACCACGCTCGCCGCCGTGCCGTTCCATAGAAGCGCATGGGTCGTGCTTCTCAGATTGATTACGACGGCGGGTTCGCCAGAGCCAACCTGCGTCGCGCCGGAAACGCCGTAGGCTGTGCTGCTGCTGTAACCTGCGGGATTCAAGTCAACCGCACTCGCCCCCGTTCCGCTCCATAAAAGCGCGTGCAGATCCCCGACCGCGCCGACAGGCGCACTTGACCCGGCAGGAAGCGCCCCTTCGCCCACCTGCGTTCCCCCCGACACGGCCCGGGCGACGCTCACATCAAATCCTGCGGGGCTTAAATCAACCAGAGCGGTTCCGTTCGCGTTCCACAACAAGGCGTGCTGATGGTTGCCGGTGACATCTGCATTACCATACCCAATTTGGCTCGTCCCGGAAATCGCGTAACCCGTCGTGTCAGGAAAACTTCCTGAATTTAGCAGGACGGCGGTGTATTGTGCCGTCGCAGGCGATGGCGATGGCGTCGGGGATGGGGTCGGCGACGGGGTGGGCGCTGCGCTTGCCGTCGGGCTTGGACTTGCGCTCACGGAAAGCGGCGCGCCGGGAATAACGGACTTGCCCTTGCCACTGCCACAGCCCGTCAAAAAAAGCGCGCCTGCGCCGGTTAGACCCAGCGTTATCGCCCAAAACTGCCGCCGATTCGTTTGCGTCAATACCATGTGTTTCATACCGGTTGTTTCTATCCCTTTAAGTGGATGTTAACAACGCGGCATTAACCACGCATTAGCGTTAGCCCGCGAAAACGGGGCGACAGAAATTTACCTTTGCAGTCTTTGCAGCAGTTCGGCTTGCGACCACGATGCGCCCTCGCGGCAGGCTTTTTTGAAAGCGGCGACAGGCAAAGCGGCTTGCACCAAAACGCAATGCTGCTCAAATTCGGCTTGTTCGTCAACCGGCAAAGGCGTTTGCCAAGCGTCCAAATGGGTTTGCACGGCCCCTAAAATTTGCGCGGCTTTGGTAATTTTTTTGACGGAAAAGGCGTGTTCGGAAAAGGCAATCAGCGCGATAATAATGTCGTGGGGGTTGCCGCCCGCGAGCCGTAAACGCAGCGATTCCAGAAAATGACGTTTCGCCTCGTCGTGTTTGCCTTCGGCATCGGCGATTTGCCCCAAGCGGCTCAGCGAAATCGCCAAATTGCGCCGGTTGCCCGTCGCACGTAAAAGCACGTTGGCTTCTTCGGTCAAGCGTCGTCCTTCCCCCCAATTTTTCTGACGGCAGTGCAAAAGGGCCAAATTGGATAAAATGACGGCGACCCCGCTTGGCATACGAAGCGCGCTTTGAAGCGCAAGGCTTTCCTCGTAGAGTTCCTGCACTCCCGTTTCGCCCAAAATATGTCGGAGCGCGGCGAAGTTATTCAGCGCGCTTGCGAGTGTGCGCGGTAAATCGTGCTGCCGCGAAAGTTGTATCGCTTCCGTAAAGGCCCTGCGCGCTCCGTCATAATCACCGGAATCACGCAGGGCGGCCCCGATGTTACTTAGCGTAGCCGCGCGCCCCACGGAATCGCCCGCCGCTTGATAAAGCCGATTGCTTTCTTCAAACTGCGCGAGCGCGTCGGGCAGCGCGCCCTTTACCCAATACGCGCGCCCGGTCGCCCAGCAAATCGCCGCCTCAAGCGCATCGGAAAGCGGCGCGTTCAAATCGCGCGTTTTTTGCAGATAAGCGAGCGCGGCGTCGGCGTTTCCCTGACGCCCGGCGTTCGTTCCAAGCGCCAGCAGAACTTTTATGCGTTTTTCCGTGGCGGCGTCGCCGTCGATGGTTTCCAAAACGCGCTGCGCACCTTCCAGCCATTTTTGCGCTTCGATCAAGTCGCTTTTATGCTCCCAAAAACCGGTGAGCGCGAGCGTAAAATCAACATACAAAGACAGATTTTCGGTTTGGCAGTGTGCGAGCGCGGCGCGAAAGTTGGCGGCTTCGGCTTCCATCGCTTCCAACGCGGCGACCCCGGATAAATGCGAAAGCGTGGCTTTGCGCGACTCGGCGAAACGATAAAACCAAGTGGCATGGCGCGCGGCAAGCGCGTCTTTATCGTCCATCGCCAACTGCTCGAATGCCCATTGACGCAGCACTTCGAGAAGGGTGTATCGGAAAACGCCGCTCTGCTCGGTCAGCAAAACAAGCGAACTTGCCCGAAGGCGTGTGAGCGTGTCAAGGGTGTTCGGGGACTGGCAAACGGCTTCAATCGCTTCGAGCGTTGCCCCGCCCTGAAATACGGACAACTGAATAAACAAGCGCCGCTGGTCGAGCGGTAGCAGAGCGACACTCCATTCAATCGCGGCCCGCAAACTGCGATGGCGGTGCGCCTTTTCCGTTTTGCCCCGCGCGGGAAGCGCGTCCCAGTGGTCGGTGAGTTTTTGCCGCATCTGCGACGGCGTGAGCGACGCCGACCGCGCGGCGGCAAGTTCCAGCCCCAAAGGAATGCCTTCGAGTCGCTGGCAAATTCCCAAAATGTCGGCAGCGTTCCGCTCGGTAATTTGAAAATCGGGCCGCACATTTTGCGCCCGATCCAAAAATAGGGCGACAGACGCAAACTGCGCGCTGACCGTAAGGTCGATGCCATCCGGCGCGGTTGGTTCGGGCGTCGGCAAAGGAACGACCGGGATTTCCTGCTCGCCGGGGATTTCCAAACGAACCCGACTGGTTAAGAGCAGCGTTAAATCGGGCACGTGCTGCAAAAGGGCAGTGAGCACGGGCGCGGCAGCAGGCGCAATCTGTTCCAAATTATCCAGCAAAAGAAGCGGCGCATCTTGCCCTTGAAAAAACGCGATGACTTGCGAAAGGGCGGGAATGTCCGTGCGCGGCAAGTCAAGCGCGCTTTGCAGCGCGTCTCCCAGCCGGTCGCCTTCCCATACGTCGGCAAGCGGAACAAACCACACGGGCCGTGCTTTTTGCTCCCCTGCCGCCTCCACGGATAAGCGCGTTTTGCCTTGCCCGCCCGCGCCCGTCAAGGTTATTAAACGACAGCGCGGTTCGCTTAAAAGCGCACGGATTCGTTCGCGCTCGGCTTCACGCCCAAAAAATCGCGTGAGGTACAGGGGCAAATGGTGACGGGCGGGCGGCAAAGCGTCGCTTGTTTTTTTCTCCGCAAGCGATGATAAAGGCTCAGAAAGATTCGGCGCGGTGTTTCGGGCGGCGGGCAGGCTTTGAAGAAGACCATTCAGCCGCTCGCGCTCGCGCAAAATCCACTCGTCGTAAAAGGTGGGAAGCAATTCGCCCGTAAAAAGATCGCGGGCGGTTTGAAAATCACCGTTTTTGACGGCGGCTTCAAACGCGGCAACATCGACCCAAACGCTTTCCGAGCGCAGGCGAACCGTGTTGGGGACGGAAGCATCCAGCACGAATCCCCGAGGAACGCCGGGCGGCTCCATTTGCTTGCGGAGCGAGGCAAGCACAACGCGCAGGCGGTTTCGGGCCGCATCCATGTCGCCTTCGTCGGGCCAAAGCGCGTCGCATAGCACATCGCGCGAACACGGGCGGCCTACATGCAGGGCAAGATACGCCAACAGGGCCGCGCTTTTTTGCGAACGAAACCGGCGCACCTCGCCGGTAGTATTCTGCTGCGCTCGGGGGTCTTCCGATTCCCAAACGGGAAAAAGCGTCAGGTTATCCAGCAGAGTGATGCGCCAAAAGGGTTGCACAGTTCGATTGTACCAAAAAAGTCGACGGCGAAAGGGTATTACCTTTCGCCGCCGCTGGATCAAATAGGCCGCCACTACTTACAGTTTGTAATACTGCTCCCATTCCTTGCGCGGTGGCACGCCGTCAAGCAGAGCGTTGGCGGTTTTGTTGTTCGTGATTTGTTTTTTGCGGGCGTCGAAAACCAGTTTCGCGTTTGTGCGTTGCGCGAGAACACCCAAATTCATCGTTTGGCACAGCGGCCCCGCGACCGCGAACGACGAGCGGCATTTTTCCTCGCCGGTACAGGCCAGCAAAAAGTTCTTGAAGTGATTAGATGGGCTTTTGGGAACGTCGGGCAATTTGGACGCCATCTCCTTAGCCTTTTCTTCCGGGATGATTTGGAGCGTCGCGCCGTGCGTCCCGCCTTTGAACGTCAAACCTTCCCCGTAAATCACTTTTCCCGGTGCACGGGTCTTGGTGTCGATAGTTCCCGACGTGGGCGGCGGAATGTTCGGATCGACGACGGCAGCCCCCAAATTGCTTGGAAGCGGCGGCAGATTTTTCTGACCGTCGTACCATGTCAATTCTACGGGAGGCTGGCTCCCCCGCGCGGCGAAGCGGAATGCAAGGGTCGAGGCTTGCGGGAAAATGAACGGACTCCAGCCGTCCAGTTTCACGGCTTCGACTTCGGTCGGCAAACCGAGATGCAAAAACTCGTGGGCCGTATCAAAAATATGCGCGCCCCAATCGCCGAGTGCGCCGTTGCCGAAGTCGTACCACGAGCGCCAATCGCCGTTGATATAGCCCTTGTTGTAGTCGTGAAATTGCGCGGTGGCGAGCCAGTCTTCCCAGTCCAGCGTGGGCGGAACGGGCTGGGAGGGCAGGTAGCCATCGACCTTCATGCCGTGCCAGCGGCGCGAATTGTTCATGTAGGCCGTGATTTTGGTGACGTTCTTGATAATGCCCGCCTCCGTCCACGCCTTGAACTGGAAGTAGTTCGCGTCGGAATGGCCTTGATTGCCCATTTGCGCGGCGACCTTGTACTTCTTTTCGGCATCCATCATCAGCTGGATTTGGCGGAAACTTTGGCCCATCGGCTTTTCGCAATACACGTGCTTGCCCTGTGACATGGCGAGCATCGCAATCGGGAAATGGGAAAAGTCCGGCGTGCCGACACTGACGGCCTCGATTTGCTTGCCCATTTTGTCGAACATTTGCCGGAAGTCTTGGAATCGCGGCACGTCCGGGAACATTTTGATAATTTCCTCGGTGTGCTTCGCGCCCATATCCACATCGCACAGCGCGACGATATTAGCCAAACCGGTCGCATGGAGGGCTTTCACCACGTCTTTGCCCCGGTTTCCGATCCCGCAGCACGCGAGGTTGACCTTTTCGCCCGGCGCGGCGGCGCGAAGCAGGCGGGCAGGAAGCGCGGTGGCGGCTACGGTCGCAAGTGCGCCCTGCAAAAAGATGCGCCGGTTTACGTTGGGTTTAGTATTGGTTTCTGTCATAGAATTTCTCGGAATCTAAGTTTTTTGGTTGCCGGATTAATTGGCGGGAAGTTCACGGATTTTGATGTTACGGTACGAGACGGCGTTGCCGTGATCCTGCAAAAGGATGTGCCCGTCCGACCACTCGCCGAAGTTCGGGATGTCTTTGTACTTGCTGCCCGCGACCAATTTGCGGAACGATTCGGAGCCGCGCTCGAAATCGGCGGTTTTTTTGGCGTTGAGGTAAAACTCGACGTGTTTGCCGCGCGAAACGATGCGGGCCGTGTTCCATTCGCCGACCGGCTTGCTGAGTTTATCGGATGGCGCGGGCATCAAATCGTACACCGACCCCAATTTGCGGTTTCCGTTTTTGCCCAGTTTGGCGTCGGGGTGCTTGTCGTCGTCGAGAATTTGAAATTCCAACCCGATAGCCGAACCAACCGCCGTGGGTTTGCCGGTTACTTTGTCAATCGGCGAAAGATTGGGCTGGGTGAAAATTTTGATGCCGCTGTTGGCCCCCGCCGTGTATTTGAAGTCGGCTTCCATCTCGAAATTGGCGTAGCGTTTGCGCGTGATGATGTCACCGCCGCCGCCGGATTCTTCGCCGTTATTTCCCACAACGCTAAGAACGCCGTCCTTCATCGTCCAGCCTTTGGTGGGGAACGTATCGCGTTTCGCGCTACGCCAACCGTCGCCGGTTTTGCCGTCCCACAGCCATTGCCAACCGTCTTTGAGCGGAGGCAGATCGGCTGAAACGGTCGCGCTTCCGGGCGGGCTGCTGGGCAGTTCGTGTAGCCGGATATTGCGGTAGGAAACTTTCATGCCGGATTTTTTCTCATCGTTGCCGACGCCATGCACTTGCAGCGCGATAATTCCGCGCGGTGTCGTGCTGTCGGTAAGGCTCGCGCGCAACTCGCCGTTCAGATAGGTTTTAATCGACGGCCCGTCGCACACAATCCGCAGTTTGTTCCATTCGTCGTTTTTGGTAACCGTGCGGCCCTGCACGGAAAACGCCGTGCCCGCCGGGCCTTTTTCCGGCCCGGCGGGTACGAGCCAACCGCGCCGTGCTTCGTCGTAGATGCCGCCCGTCCACATTCGGCCCCGAGTCGCGTCCATGTCGATTTCGCACTGGTAGCCGTGCACGCGGTCAGCGGCGAACTTGTACGTTTTGCCGCCGATGTCGGCAGTCGTCGCGGTGGGAAACACTTCGCTTCGCACGTGGACGCCCGAATTGAGTTTGGGGTCGCACTTGTATTCCAACTCCAGCTCGAAGTTTTCAAAAGAGCGCGTCGTGCACAAGAAACTGTTGCCTGTTCCCGCGACGGATTCACCGGTGAGTACGCCGTTGTCCACGGTGTATTTTGCCTTGCCGCTATGCACTTCCCAGCCGTCAAGGTTTTTGCCGTTGTATAGATTGATCCAGCCGTTTTGCGCAAAGGCCGGAACGGTCGCAAAAACGGCGCACGCCGCCGTCAGTGCCAACTTCATAAAACGCATACGTTTATATTTTCTCCATCGAAAGCCGCGCCGATGGCGCGAATAATGTTGTTAACCCGGGTTAAACCCATGTCTGACCTCACGGACGAGGAAAATTGCAAAAACGTTCATTCATACATCATTTACGGTCGTCCGAGGGCCAAATAGATGTGCGGTTTATCCTATATTACCTGTTCCTGTACAATTATCTGTTGCGGAACAGATCGCTTTGCACGATTTGATGTATCATGCGCCGAACGCCAAAACTGCCGCCCTGTTTCGCGTCGCCTTTCGCGCCCTGCACGATGTGCTCGATTTGCGCCCGGTCGCTAAATCGAATCGGTGCGCCGGTCGCATACACGGTCAGTTGTTTGGCGAGATTTCGCGCGATAGCGGTTTCGTCCGATTGGAGTAGCCGTTTGAAATCGCGGATGCCCGCGAACGCCCGACCGTCGGGAAGACTTCCCGTACAGTCCACGGGCAAACCGTAATGGTACACAAAAGCATTGCCGTTTTTGCCGTACCCGGGAACGCCGGGTTTGTCGTCGGACACGCCCCGGTATTTGTCCCGCCATCCGCCCATCACATCGAAACTTTCCAACGCGAAACCGGGCGGATCCATTTTGCTATGGCACGACGCGCAACTTTTATCCGCGCGGTGCTTTTCCAGTTGCTGCCGGATCGTGACCGCGCCCCGAATATCAGGCTCCACAGCGGCGACGGGCGGAGGCGGAGGAATCGGATCGCCCATAATACGCTCCATCACCCATTTGCCGCGCAAAACCGGCGAGGTCGTCGTGCCGTTGGCGGTCACTTTGAGAACGCTGGCCTGCGTCAAAAATCCGCCGCGCGGGCTATTTAGCGGCAGCGCGACACGACGCATCGCGCTTCCCTCCACGCCCTCAATGCCGTAATGACGGGCCAAACGCTCGTTGAGGTAAGTGAATTTGGAATCCACGAGGTTCCGCGTTGACAAATCGTGTTGCAGCAAATCCGTAAAGAATAACTGCGATTCCGCAAGCGACGCCTCGGTCAAAGCATCATCTAAATAGTAGTCGTTGTAAAGCGTCGTTGACGGCGTCGTGTCCTCGATTTTCCGCAAATCGAGCCAGTAATCGAGAAAAGCGTCCACGAATCGGGCCGATTTCGGGTCATTGAGAAGCCGCTCGGTTTCCGCTCGCAAAACGGCGGGCTGATGCAAATCGCCCTTCGCCGCGTGGGCGCGCAGCGCGGCGTCCGGGGTGGAGTTCCACAAAAACAGGGCGAGCCGCGTTGCCAGCGCGGTGTCGTCAAGCCGCCCCGGCTTTTCGTTCAAGTAAACGAACTCCGGCGACGCGAGAACGGCGGTGTACCCGGCGATCATAGATTCCGCAAAGCCCAGCCCAGCCTTGCGCCGCGATTCGACAAGCCCCAAAAAACGCTGCACGTTGGCTTCCGCGACGGGCCGTCGGTAAGCCTGTTTCAAAAAGCCGCGCAAAAGCCGCTCCGAATCCGCTTCGGGGTTATTGGAAACCACTTCAACCGTCACGTCCTCGGTTTTGTTGTCCACGCCCGAAACGACCGGAATGGTTACGCCCCCGGAACCCTTCGCCACTTTTTTAAGCGGCAAATCGCCGAACATCAAGCGGTAACCTTCGGTCGTCCCCGCGTCGTACAGTGGGCCTTCGACTTCCATCCAGCGGAACGCGACACTCGGGCAGCCGTCTTTTTGCATCAATGGGTTACGGAAATTCGGCGGGCGGGAACGGTAAAACCGTGAGGCGTCGGGAACGAGGGTTTCGCCCGCCAAAAGCCACACGTCGCCGATGTCATAGACGCCGGGTTCCGAGTTAATATCGAACGCGCCGACGCGGCGGTTCATTAGGCCGTTGCGCGTGTAGACGGTGATAGGTTCTTTCGTGCGCCCCGGCGAAATGGCATCGTAATCGGGAACCGTGGAACGCGCTTCGCCCTGCTTGCCGACCTTATCCAAGCCACTCGCAAACCGGCGCGCTCTGCCGCCGGGCGCGGCCCACAACGTGTACCCGCTGAAACGCACGCGGTATCTACCCGCGACTGGCGCGCGGAAGTTGTCCCAACGGTAGGTAAAGCCGGTGACGTAGTTGCTGGAAACCCAGCCGACCGCCTCCAAATCGCGGGTTTTCGGGTCGGAATTCCCCACCGTCAGCGGGGCCGTCCGATTACGCACGTCCGGCTGGGCCGTACTTCCGATGACCGGGTAGGTTTGGCGGTCGGGCGATGTATTGGTCGGCGTCTGGGTAAACGTTTTCGTCAGCGTTTTTTGATCGCGGGCGTAATGGCGCGTCGTGGTCGTTGCGGGATGCGTTAGCTCAACGCTCATGGCTTCGCGGATCGCGTAATCGGCAGCCGACATATAGCGCGCCAAATGAACGTGCGAAACGTCGAGCGCGTCCCCGACCTTGTTGAAGCGGAACGCTTCGCCGTCTTCGGGGAATTGGTCTTTGATTTGCAGCCACGGCGCATGGAGCAAATCCCGCAAAGCGTTCTCGTATTCGTACCCGTTCAATCGCCGCTGCGTAGCCCGCCCCTCGCGCACGGTGAGCGCCGTTTCGCGGGCCGTCAGCGATGCCGCAATATCTTTGAGAAAAGTGGCCCGCGCCGCAACGCTCGGTTTGTCCGGGTACTCTTTGGGCGGCATTTCCCCGGCGCGTACCCGGTCGTGGAGGCGCACCCATTTTTGCCATGCGTCGCTCGTTGCCGGGGCGGACAGCAGCGTTTCTATATCCAGCCCGCCTTGTTTTTCCGCCCCGGTATGGCAGGCGGCGCAGTTTTCTCGGAGGAATTTTGCCGTGGGTGCGGTCGCCACCGACGCGGAGACGGGGTCAGACGGGGCGGGAAAACGGCCCGCAAAGGCAACGGCCAGCGGTGGAACGGCGGCGAGAAGCGCGAGAGACGCGGGAAGCAAAAAGCGCGACCGCATCTTAGCCGAACTCCAACCCACGCATCGTTCCCGTGGACGACGCAAACCGATCCGATTCGATTCCCATGCGCTGAAGCATCGACACGTACAAATTGGGCAGCGGGTAGTTCTGCGCCCTGTCGAACGCGATATGCTGTCCGTGCCGGAAGCCGCCCCCGGCAAGAAGGGTCGGCATATTGGTCGTGACGTGGGCGTTGGCGTCGCCGAAATTCGAGCCGTACAGCACCATCGTACGATCCAAAAGCGTGTCGTCGTCTTCCTTGACCGCTTTCAAACCCGCTAACAGATCGTCAAGGAGCGTCATGTGCATCTCGTCGATGGACTTTAATTGCGCCCGCTTGCTTTCGGATTTGCCGTGGTGCGACAAGTTGTGGTAGCCGTCGGTGATGTTGACGCCCTTGATTTCCATAACCGGCGTACTGACGCCTTCGAGCATCAAGGTAATCGCGCGGGTCGAATCGGTTTCCAGCGAAAGCCGCGCCAAATCGTACATGACCTTGATTTTGTCCATGTACGCAGCAGGACTGGGCGGATCAATTGGAACCGGAACATGAACGACGGGTTTGGGTTTGCGCTCCCAGCCGCTTGAGGTCTTTAGTCGGTGTTCGAGTTCTCGAACGCTCGTGAAATACTGGTCAAGCCGGTCGCGGTCGCGCTTGCCGACATTGCGCTCCAAATCTTTTGCCTGCCCGGCAATCGTATCCAAGATACTTTGCCCGGTATCGAGCCGACGAATTTGGGCATCGATCTGTTCGGGTGTCCCCTGCAAAAAAAGTTGTCGAAAAACCGAAGCGGCCTTGTCTTCGGGCGGAATCGCCACACCGGTTCCCGTCCACGACAAACTGCGCGACCGGGTATTGACCGAAAGCGTCAGCGATGGGAACCGGGTCAGGATACCGATTTGCTCGGCGATTTGCTGGTCGAGCGAAATGGTATTGCGGAACGAACTGCTGCCGGGATGTGGGGCCGCCGTCAAAAAGCACACGTCGGCGGGATGCCCACCATCCACGTTCGGATGGGATACGCCGCTAAAAACCGTGAAGTCGTTGCGGTGCGCTTGCAACCGTTCCAGATAGATCGAAGGGGTGTAATTGCGTCCGGTTCCCGTAGGGAAGAAATGGTCGGGCAGCAAACCGAGATTGTTACAAATACCGATCATTCGGCGCGGCGTCGCACCGTTTTTTAGCGGGTCGGCAGCGGGCCGCTCGGCAAAGGCGGGGCGCATGGAATCCAGAAACGGAAGGGAAAGCGCAATACCGACGCCTTTGAGCAGTGTGCGGCGCGGAATGGGTTTCCGGGTCGAAATGTACGGCCCGGCGAATTGCGGGCGGCTGGAGTTCATCGGTGAATTCACTTTCTCGCGGGTTGCCGACAAACAGCGCCGACACAATATGCACTCATGCCCATTATAACGTATGCGGTAGCCAATGGACACGCTCCGTACTTAAGAACGGGAGTGCGCGTGTATTGTTCAAAAATCCACGCCTCCGTCTTCCCGCTTGGCGAACCGAGTGTATTTTGGCGTAAAGCCCAAAACGCCGTCTACTCTTCCATGCTGATGTAGGAAATCGCAGACCACGGAACAAGAAGTTTTTTGCCGTCCGTAGTTTCGAGGCGTACGAAAATTTCGTTGGCTTCGATGAGCACGCCGCGCCGGTTGGCGACATTCGGCTCAATGAAATTGATAATAACCGGACTTCCGACAAAATCACCGATAAAATTCATGAGGTTTCCTTTTACGCTTTTTGGCAGCATCCCAAAAAATAACAAAGCCGCTTGGTGACAGGTTCACCAAGCGGCTTTGTTATTTTGCATCGTATAGCCCGTAGAGGATTTGAACCCCTGGTCTCCTCCGTGAAAGGGAGGCCGCGTTTTTCGCTCACAAAAAGACATTTCGCCTCTCGAAGCCGTTTCTCCTGCACCCCTGTTTTACGAAAAGGAGGTTGAGTTATTTTAGAGCCTCGTTTTGACATTGTCAATCAAAAGAGCGTAGAGGGTACTTACCGTGCCCCAGCAGGCGCGGTCAAATCGCGTTCGTGGTGGGCGCGCACCATCGCGTCTTCAAAGGCATTTCGCGGATTGGGTGTCGCCTTCCCGCCGTACCAGTGCATCGCGCCGCCGACCATCAGCACCCACAACAGACAAAGAATAAGTACGAGGGCCGCGCCCGGATCGCGTTTCACCCAGCGCGCATAAGCGGGAAAAGCGGCGTTCATAATTTCGGATCGCCGTCAAAGACCGTTGGCGGCTCGCCCACGACGGCGCACCCGTCGCTTCGCGTTCGCCGCCCGAAACTGCCCCAATCAATGCGCGAATGGCTACCCGCCTCCTTCTTCGATTGGAACGAGTTCAAAAAGGGCGACGGCATTATTGCCAGCGCCTTCCCGCGCCGTGATGCCAGCACATAGAAAGAAAGCAATCACGCCCGGTTATACCGTAAGACTCTTCGGTATGACCGGGCGGGCCGCGAAAGGACAAACCATGATTACCGAAACCGACACGCCGCAAACGAGTTTGATGGGCGGAACCGATTACAGCACCCTTGCCGCCCGAGACGCCGAGCAGCGCGTTTTCCCACTGCATCATCGAGCAAATCACGGTTCGGCTTGACACCGCCGCCTATATCGCCGAGGCCGAAAAGACGGGCGAGCTGCTGCCGGGCATGGACGCCGTACCGGAACGGGAAATGTTCAAGATTGACACGGGCGGCGCGAAGTCGAAGGGTAAAGCCGAACTGCCCAACTGACGCGCTACACGCTACGCAGAGCGGCGGAACGATGCTCCGGCTACGGCCTAACCGGGGCTTCTTGAGCTGCCGTCTTTCGTGCTTTTGTCGGAGGAATGTAGCCACGCAACAAGAAATTGGTGCGTGGCGCTTGTAGCACGCGCACCATATCCGACGAGAGCGTCACGCTGCCTGAGCGCGCGGGCTGGTAGGTCAGCTTGAACTGCTCGTTTTTCTTGTCGGTTACTCGCCCATTAGCGAGGAGCGTGTGAACGATTTGCACCTCCACCTTCCCTTTCCATGTGGCGGGCCACACGAAATCATCGAGAATCACGTCGAAGGTAAAGGGCAGGAAGTTCACGGTTTTTACCGATGCGGGCACGGGCTTGTATTCGGCATACGGCACGTAGTTGACAGCGTAGTGCAGCCCCTTGCCTTTGGCCGTCGTCACCGCAGCCGTTGTCGCCCGCCAAAGCAGCTTTTGTCCGGGCTTCAGTGTGTGATAACGATTTCCGGGGCCGACGCTGAGGTAAACATACTGCGACGCCGGATCTCGCTCAAGTCTCGCCCACGACGGACTGCCTACTGGACGCGCCCATACCTCGGTCTTCTCCCAGTTGCCGAGAAAGTAGTCGTTGTACTGCGCGTCACCCTTCCCCTGATTGCGAATCAGGCAGTTGATCAAAGAGGTTTCTTGCCCGCCTCGGATGGCTACCTGTGTCCCCAACTGCAAACCGTTCGAGAGTGGCACACCCCACCGAAACGCGGCGGGCAGGGCAGAGACTGCTGCTGTGGTGCTGCTTGCCAGTTTGCTGCTATGTTGCGCGAACGCAACTCCCCCGGTGGCAACTAATGTGATTGTGGCTGCTACGGTCGCCCCTCTGAACGCTGGTACAGCACTTTGGATAAATCGAGCAAACCGTCCTTGTGTCACGGTGCAAAATTCCTTCTTCTTTTCAGCGCGTTTTGGGCAGTTCGAACAACGTTGGCAGGGTAATGGGTTTCTCGATTTGCGCCATGCGCCCGCCCGCATTTGCCCGGATCCGCATTTTGTAGTGGTCGAGCGGCGCTATCTTGCCGCCTTCACTCGTGCCATCCCAAAAGGCCGACTCGCCCACGCCCGATTCGACGGCCTTGTTGCCCAGCGAGCGCACGACCGTGCCGTTCGATGCGAGAACATCGACCCACACCTGCGCGTTGCGGTTGACCGTGTACTTGACCTCGGCCCCGTCGTTTCGCGTAAAGGCGACGGCATCCATGAAATCGATGGGAATGCCGTCATCCAGCGCGCCTTCAGGCACAGGCGCGGCTTGCTGGAGTGGGATGGGCGCAACGGGTGCGGGCAACACGATGGTTTGGGCGGAGGCTGACACGGGGCGCTCGCCGTGCGACCACACCCATGCAGTTGCGGGCAGCGACAAGGCGAGGGCGAAGATTGACCACGCGAGGAAGCGAACGTCAGGCGACTTCATATGAAGCGGGTTGCCTTTCGGGTTATCTTTCGGGAGTTGCCACATTTTACCCTAAATGCGACGAAAAATAGCAACACAGAAGATGGCGGCACACGCACAAAACGACATCCCGGTGACCGGCGACTGATCTGCTGATTCGGTTGTCTGGGCGCTTCATCAGTATATGGAGTCAGTATTAAGGAGCTGGTTTCGTCGGTTTTGAGCCTGCTACCTTCGCCATTGCTTTTGTCGCTGCCGTGGCAACCGAGGCAACAGCGGCAGGGGACTTGAAGCCGTAAAAGAGCACGACGCTGGTTTTGGCGTTGATCGTGTCAAGCAGCGGCAGCGGCTTCGTGCCTTGCAAGTCCGCCCGCGATTCAGTTTCCGAAACGTCGAAATCGCCCTGCTTGATGAACAGCAAATCGAGCTGCTTGGGCGCGGACGCAGTATTTAGGATTTTGGCGCGCGCGTTGGCCTGCTCGACCGCGACTTTGAGGGCCGCCTGCCGCGCCGGTTCGTCGTTCTGCAGCCCGTTGTACACCGTGACCCGTCCCGCCGCGCCCATCGCCCGCACGAGGGCGAACGCTTCCTGTGCCTTTTGCGGGCTGTTCGTGAGGACGCCGAAACTACCCATGGCTTTGATCGGCTCGTCTGGAGAAAAGGACGCAGGCATCGTCCCCTGCACGAACGCCCACGCCGATGGATTGTCTTTGGGATGAAAGAAGACGCGGGTTCCTTGCTCGTTTTTGATTTGGAAGTTTCTGTCGGAAAGCGTCGCTTTGGCGCGCTGGGTTATGTCTTGCAGGCTGGCTTGGGCGGCGTTTTGGCCTTTGCCCTCGGCCTCGAACTCGATGCTGAGGAAAAACTGGGTCGGCTTGACCTGAGCGAAGCCGGTCATTTCGATGAAGGTGGCCGCCTTTTTGGCGGCAGCGATGGTGTCGTTGTCATCCTGCGCCCATGCCGGTCGAACGGAGGGGGCAAGAGCAACGGCGAACAGGGCCAGAGCGATTAAGCGGGCGGCGGTTTTCATGGCTGATTGTAGCACAAAACGACGCCGGAGGGGATAAACCTACCCTTCGGCTTTTTCGTCGCCCCGCCATAAGCCAAACAAGAACAATCCGCCAATGCCGCCGCAAACAAGAGCGATAGCGACGAGAATCAGCAGGGATTGTACGCCTGCCGTTCGGCTGGTGAAGTCGTAGGGCGTGCCCGTCATCTTAGAAAGCCATAGCAGGAAGCCCACGAGGTGTAGCAG
>CAXTBP010000118.1:0-17114 GCA_964241985.1 uncultured Armatimonadaceae bacterium
TTCGGTTGGTTCGGTGGATGCGCCGCGCTTGAACAAAAGCAAAACCTGCCGCGCCGTTTGCGATTGCATTCCGATCAATCGGCCTTCTTCGCGCATCAGTTCGGTAAATCCTAAAACGCGCTCGTAAAAGGCTTTGGAGGCTTCCAAGTCGGAAACGTACAGTGCGGTTTCCAAAATGCCGTCAAGGGGCGGGGCGGTTGACGGCATAATCAGGATTTTCTGTTCAGGGCTTGCAGCACTTCGCGGTTGGCGATGGTTTGGTCGGTTGCGGCGCGGGCGATACGGGTCACCAGAAGGCCGTCGCGGCCCGTGGGCATATCGCCCATTTCGCCACTTTCCAGCGCGTCGCGCCACGCCCGGTACATTCCGCCGAAGTCTTTCTCGCTCGCCCCGGGCAGATATTCGGTTCCGTGCGGCGTACGCACTTCAAACTGCCAGTTCCAGCGGTCGTAGCGGATAAGCCCTTCGGTTCCCATGATGTGGTAGGAAAAATTGTCGATGGGTTCGGACGCAGTATGCGTGTACGAAAAACTCATTTCGACGGCGGTGTGAACGCCGTTTTCGTGATCCATGTGCAGCCACATATGTTCGGGCGCGACGTAGTTATCGTCAATCCACGCTCCCGCCGCTTGCTGCCGGATAACGTCCGAACCCGTCCACCAGCGGGCGAGGTCGATTTGATGGACGCCGCAATCCACCATCGGGCCGCCTTCTTCCATGCGCCCGATACGCAAGGGGGATTCCACGCGCGTGCCGTCCGGCAAGGTAATCGTTTTGCCGTGCAGGTTCCACACATAGATGAGCCGCATCGCGCCGACCCGCCCGATGCGCCCTTCGGCGATGAGTTCTTTAATGCGCAAGGCGACCGGGCTGAAGCGATAGCAAAACGCCGTAGCGAGCAGAACATTTCCGTCGTCGGCGCCGTGGATCATCGCTTCGATGTCTTTGTCGTTCATTGCCAGCGGTTTTTCGCACAAAATGTGCTTACCGTATTGGGCGGCTTGTTCGGCGTTTTCCCGGTGGCGCGGCGCGGGCGACGTAATCGTGACAGCGTCGAAATCGGCGTATTTGAAAAAGTCGTCGCTGCTCGTGGAGCGTTTTGCGCCGGGGTAGTTATCACCGATACGCGCAAGTTGAAAAGGGTTCGGGTCGAAAATCGCGGCGATTTCGAGGCCCGGTGTTTCATTGATGGCGGGCAAATGCCCATAGGATGCGACCACGCCGCATCCCATAACTCCGATACGTTTCAAAATATACTAACCTAACTAAATCAAACCATTATGCTAAGGAGTGCGCGGCAAGGAGAGCGTCGATAAGTTCACCGCCCCAGTGGTCGCGCTCGTCCTCGTCTTGAAATTCAAAGCGGAGGCCCGCTTTCGGGCCGCTTTTCTCTTTCCACATGACGTCGGCCAGAACGAGGACGGCGGGCGACTCGCCCGCTTTGAGCCGCGCGGGAACCGGCCCTTTTACCCACGTCGGTAACTGTCCGAGCCGCGCCCCGCCCACGCCCATATCCAAACAGTCGGCATCCTGCCACGCGACTCCGTCGTGGATTTGAACGGATACGCCGGGCGGCACGGGCCAGCGGCGAAAGTCACGGCGTCCGCCGCCGTTGTGGTCTTCTTTAGGTGGCTTCCACGGTTCGCTTGCGCGCAAGCGCGACAAAAGCGCCATCGCTTCGTCTTGCAGGCGCAGGATTTCCTCGACGTCGTCGGGAACATCGGCAGTGTTTTCGGCGGTGTAATCGGTCATGTTCGGTTCGGGCTTTCGGTTGGTAGCGACTGGTTAGATAAGCGGCAATCGGCGCGTCCAGTAAATTTGACGCATAAACGGGGCGTCCCGTTTCGGTTTTTCCCAAATTTGCGGAAACCCCGTAACTTTTTGCCATGTTCGCCGTTATTCCTACTATGATAGCGGTTTCTTTGTTGTTATGTGTTGCTTTTTGGATGGCGTGGGCGTGGACGCGCGACTGGCGTGAAGCGCGGCACGAGCAAAAGCGGCGCGAACTGAAAATCCAGATGCGTCAGCAGATTTTGGCGGCCTCGCCCAATTCGCCCGGCTCGTACGAGGCCCTCGGCGACGCGATGCGCGATGCCAACTTCTACGCGGACGCCGCCGCCTGCTACGAGGAAGCTATCGATATGGCAAACAAGCAGGGCGGGCCGGGTGGAGGAGGTTGGATCGCGGGCGCGGGCTTGGAAACCAAACTAAAGCTCGCCCGATTGGAAATGGCGGAACAGGCCGCGCCCTCGTATGGGCACACGATGAAGACCCGCCAGCAACTCTGCCGTCAGTGCGGCTATCTGAATTTACCCGAAGCCGTTTCATGCAGCACGTGCGGCGCGCCGCTTCCCGTGGATAGTATGCTGGACACCCTCCGCAACAACGATATGCGCGGCGCGATTATCCGCGAAACCGTGCAGATGGTCGCCATGCTGAGTATCGTACTCATCGCCGTTTGGATTGTTTCGTCACTGGATATTTTGCTGCGCGTCACCATCACCATCGCCGCTCTCATGGTTATTCCGATTCGCTTGCTTAAATTGATTATTTGATTATTTGACGACGGCCTTTTTTGCTTCAGCGGGCGCGTTGGTAAGCCGCTTTCGCAGAAACTTTAGCACCGCGCTTTCTTGGGGCGTGAGTGTCGTGCCTGCGGGAATAGAAGCGTCGCTGTCGCTACCCGATTTTTGCGTCGGCAAATCGTTTGCGAGCGACTGGGCCATGCTGCCGTCCAGATAGGCGTCCAAAACGGCGGGATGCACGTAGCATTTGCGGCACACGGAGGGCGTATTGCCCAAACGCTCAGACACGGCTTTGATCGCCTCAACGACGTTTTGCTGGGCTTCGGCTTTCGTGTCGTAGGCTTCAAACGCGGCAAGCGATAGGGCGCACAAAATGGTTCCGGCCCACGTGCGAAAATCTTTCGCCGTGAAATCGTCGCCCGCGATTTCTTTGAGGTAGTCGTTCACGTCGCCGGACGTGACGTTATGCAGCGAGCCGTCGTCGGCGACATATTCAAATAAATCTTGGCCGGGCAAATCTTGGCATTTTTGCACGACGCGGGCGACGCGCCGATCTTTGAGGTCGATGTCGTGCTTCTTGCCCGACTTTCCCGTAAACTTGAATCGCAGCGTCGCGCCGTCCACTTTGACGTGTTTGTTGCGAAAGGTCGTTAGGCCGAAGTGGTTATTTTGGCGGACGTATTCTTCGTTACCGATACGGATGCGCGTTTCTTGCAGAAGCTGAACAACGGAGGCGAGCACCTTTTCACGCGGCAAACCGGACAGGGATAAATCGTGGTCGATGCGGGCGCGGATTCCGGGCAAGGCGTCGCCGAATTCGAGCATTCGGTCGTATTTGGTTTCGTCGCGGGCCGAGCGCCATTTGGCATGATAGCGGTACTGCTTGCGCCCTTTGGCATCGTAGCCCGTCGCCTGCAAATGCCCATTGGTCTGCGGGCAGAACCATGCTTTCGTGTATGCGGGCGGAAACGCGATGGCCTTAATACGAGCCAGCGTTTTCTCGTCGGTGACGGGTTTGTCGTCCGGCCCACTGTAGTCGAAATCGCCACGCTTGTTTTTTTCGCGGCGAATGCCGGGCGATCTATCGGAAACATAGCGCAGACCAGCGACTTTAGCAGCCTCGCGGGATTCGGCTTCGGTCGGCGTGGAAGGAGAAGCATTCATGGCGAAGGTTTACCCCAAAGGGCCGCTTGCTAAATACGGGTTTACTCGTCGATGGCGTCGTCGTCCATGCGCTCCAGAACGGCGTTTGTGAACGCGCCTTCGTGCCGCCCGTCGGGGAGCACTATCATCCAATCGTAGATGTCTTCTTCGCTGATTTCGACGTTTTGCCCGGCCTGCAAATCGCGCCGGTACTGCGGATCGTTTGCAAGGAGACCGCGCACGCGCCCGCCCTCGCTCCACGACGTTACGGCAATCCACATATATTCGTGCCCGCCTTTGTCTTCGGAGAAGTCGATCTCCGAGTCCGGTGTTTCGTTTTCATCGGTCGGTTCCTCGGTCGGAAATCCGTATTTGACGTGCAGAACTTCGCCACGGTGAAAGCCCGCGCCGAACCGCGCCCGCACTTGACCCAACTGCGAAACGGCTTCGTTATGGGCGGCCTGCATTTCAGCATCGCTGTGATCGACGGCGGCAAGATGCGGCTCGGACTCGAACAAATCGCCCAAAAGTTGGTTGAGCCAGACACCGGTCGGCGTCGCTTTATCGCTGCCCTCGACACGGGGCGGCATAAGCCGCACGAACGTACCTTCGCCCCCACGCTCGCGCGAAACGGTCAGGCGCACAAGCGACGACTTGCCCCAATCGTTTGCGTCTTCGTTCGGTTCGACGGGCGCGTCGCCGTTTGGCGCATCCCCGTAGGCGCGGGCAATATCGGCGACGCTCAAACGTACCTCGGCAGGGCAGGGGAAGCCTTGCAGAAAAAGTTCTTCGGGCAGTTCACCTTCGTTTTGTTCGTCGATTTCCGTCGGCGTGGCGAACTGCGCCGAGGCAGCCATGAGTTTTTGCGCCATGCCGTTCAAAACGGGCATCAGGCTTTGGGCAAGGTTCGGCGGCACGTCGCGGATTTCCAAATCCGGCAAACCAAATCGGCTCATGCCTTTGGTCGTCATCCACAAAAGTCCGTTTTGCCCGTCGTGCGAATACGGCAAAACGATGTGCCGCACGATGTGAATATCGCCGCTCGCGGGTATCGCATCCTCGGTTTCGTCACTTTCGGAAAGTGGAAGTAGGCGCGGAAATTCGGGGTCTAAAATTACGCCGCCGGGAAGCGACGCACAAAGCGCGCGGGCCGCACCGACCACAGACCAAAAGCCCGCGCGGGGCGGGGCGGCTAAATCAGTCGTGGCGATAAAAACGATGTGCGTGGCGTTTCGGTATCTCCGCTCTTCGGTTTCGCCGGGGTTATACGCCCGTACCATTTCGTCGGGCGGATCGGGCACGCGGTTTCCCCGCTCCCGCACGGCGAACGTTACCATGCCTTCACGCAAAAACGCGAACAGAGCCGAGCGCAACGGCTCGCGCGTGTTGGTTTGCAGCCACGCTTCGGCGATGGCTTGGCACTTATCGGCGTCGGGCAAATCCGACGGCTCGCCGCTGTAATGAAAATATACGGCAAAACCCACGGTCGGCGTCGGGTCGAACGGAATCACGATTTCGCGGGGCGCAACGCTCCGACTGTTCGTGCCGCTCGGGCGTTTGTCGCCGTCGCCGTTGTTACCGCCACTTTTGCGCGACCCTAGCCGCTTTTGCCGAAACCAAGAAAAAACATCCACGCTTTATTATACGGCGTCGGCGCGCTTCGGGTAAACCAAGCATCAAACGCAAACGGTTGGCTACGCGGTGGTGCGCCAGATTTCCGCGAATCGTCCGGGCGTCCAGCCGACCCAATCCGACACCTGTCCGTCGCCGATTTCCACTACGCGCAGAACGCCGTCCGCGCGTTTGGCGACATCTACGCTGAAAAACGGGCTGTCGATACGTCGGGCGCACTCCGAAACAACGTCGGGAAGTATGGCGTTCTCGTCCGCACCATACACCATGCCCCGCAAAACGAAATAGCGTTGTTCCGAACCCGGCACAAAATCTTCCACGCGCCGAAAGCAAACGCCACCTTCTATTTCGCCCCTGAATTGTTCCATTGCATCAAGCAGGGCAGGCAATTCGTCGCGGTGTTCAATTATTGAACCGCGCCCTGTTTTAAGGGATTTAACAAAATCTTTAACGAATACTTTGGGCCATTTAAGACGCGCAAGTATTTCCATCATGTCACCGATGTCGGCGATGTCCCTTTTAGAATGAAAGACAACGGTTTCCGGCGTCAGGTCGGTGATTAAAGGATACCAATGCGGCAAATAATGCGTATTTACATATTGCGCGGTGCTTGTGAACGGCGCGGCGTCGCAGGACGCAAGCGAAGCGGCGAAGTTTTGGTATGCCTCGGGTTTAAGCATCCAACCGCGATACACGACCGACTGACCAAATGGCGGAAGCGGCGAAAGCCGGGCCGCACCGTCCGCGAGTGCGTCCGTATCCACAAGCGAAATGGTGTGCCCACCCTGTTGCAGCGCGTCGGCTTCGTCGCGGAAAACCTCGTCAACCAATTTGGGCGCGACTAAATCACGCGGATAAACGAAATGCATTGCAAAGCAATTCTATAAAACCTAATCCGGCGAAAGCCAATCAATGAACGGCGATGTTGGATTAAAATCGTCGGGAAAACGGTGTAGGGGTTCAAGCCAAATGTTGATTTCAAGGCCGAATTGTACATCAAAAGCGGCTTGCTGCAAAATGAACATGGATTGACTGCCGCGCCAAAGTGCGTAATGGTGCGCGAACTCGTCCGTGTCTTGCCCAGAATAAAGCGGCGGGCCAAGCTCCTTCTCGACCAAGGAAAACGATTGATCGTAGGCCGCGTTAAAAGCCGCTTTTTCTTGATGGTAAGTTTCAGGTGATTCGTGCCATTCTTGCTCGTATTCTTCCCAGTGGTAGAAAGGAAGAATAGCGCAAGTCACCTGATTGCCTTCGCGCCCAATGTGCAGTGGAAGCCTGTCCCCGATTTCCACAAAATAGACCGGATCGTCTTCGGTCGTTGGGTGAACATTCCAACCAAAACCTCGGCATTTTTCAAGGAAGGCCGACGCCTCAAGCCGCGTGTTGGCAAGTTCGTACATTTGCTGCACGCGAATTTCCGTCAGCGGCGCATCATAGGAACGAAGCGCATCTTCCACCGCGTCAGTCGCCTTTTTGCTGTACCGGCGTGAGGTTTTTGCTCATTTCAAGCATTCGCTGGACGGGTTTGAGGGCGCGCAAGCGCGTCGGTTCGTCCATCGTGATTTCGGGGTAGCCGTCGCGGAGGCACAAATAGAGTTTTTCCAGCGTGTTGAGCCGCATATACGGGCACGACGCGCAGTCGCAGCCACTGTTGGGCGGCGAACACACGAACTCGGCGTCGGGGCGCGCTTTTTGCATTTGGTGCAAAATACCGACTTCGGTTGCGACCAAAAACTTCTTCTTTTCCGTGTGCGTTTGCACGTATTTGAGAAGGGCGAGTGTGGAGCCGATGTAGTCGGCCTTGTCCAACACGGCCTCTTCGCATTCGGGGTGCGCGATAACGGTCGCGTCGGGGTGCGCGCCCATCAAGCGGGCCAAGCGGCGGGCATTAAACTGTTCGTGGACAATGCAAAAACCGGGCCACAATACCATTTTCTTACCGGTTTGCTTTTCCACCCATTTGCCCAAATGCCGATCCGGGCCGAATACGATGGGCGTATCTTTGGGCAACTGCTCGACAATAGACACGGCGTTGCTGGACGTGACGATAATATCGCTCATCGCTTTAACGGCGGCAGACGAGTTGATGTAGTTAATTACGGTATGGCCGGGAAACTGCTTAAGCCATTCGCCGTACAAATCGGCGGGGCAGCGGTCGGCAAGGGAACAGCCTGCGTCCAAATCGGGCAGCAACACGGGTTTGTCGGGGTTCAAAATCTTCGCCGTTTCCGCCATGAAATGCACGCCGCAGAAAACAATCACGCTCGCATCGGTTTTTTCCGCCGCTTGGGCAAGCGCCAAACTGTCGCCGACATGATCGGCCAAATCTTGAATTTCGCTGTCCTGATAGTAATGGGCGAGCAGAACCGCGTTTTTTTCCTGTTTAAGTTTTTGGATTTCCGCGAATAGGTCAAGGGTCGGGTCGATGAGTTCGGCGCGGCGCGATAAATCCATTTCTTGGCCCAAACTTTCGCTCGCGGGATTGCGCGGCGTTTCGGCGATTTGCAAGGTAGTCATGACGTTATTGTACCGCTCGCGGCACGGCGTCAAGCGAGGGTAAAATAAAGTCGAAAGCCGAAAAAATATGATTTCCGTTGATGTTTGCCACGGGCGCGAAGCCCTTAAAGACGTGCCGCCTGAAAAAGTGGGGAAGTATTTGTGGGGCAAAAACGGAAGTACGCCACCCAATGGCGACGGCAGCGCGCCGCTAAAAGATGAGAAAGCGCCCGTGGTTTGGCTGGATATGATGGATCCGACCGACGCCGATTGGGCAAAACTCAAAGCGGATTTTCATTTTCACCCGCTCGCTATCGAGGACGCCCGCCAGCAGGGGCAGCGGGCGAAAATGGACGACTACGACACCTATCTGTTTTTGTCCATTCCGGCGTGGAAGGGAACCAAAGGCGGGGGCGATAAAAACGCGAACGCTTTGCAGAACCCGAACGCCGATGTTAAAGACGAGCGCAACAACCCGACCGAAGAACTGGATATTTTCGTCGGCCCGAATTATTTGGTGACGATCCACAACGGCCCAGCGGTGGCAATCGACGAAACGCGCAAACGCATGGAAAAGCACCCCGAACACACGGGCAAGCACGCAGGCTATTTGCTGTATTTACTGCTTGACAGTGTCGTTGATGCGTATTTTCCGGCGATGGACAGTTTGGACGAGGCCATCGACGAACTGGAAACCGCCGTGTACGAGGGCGGCGCAAGCGGAATTATCGGCGGCAAACCATTGGATGTGGCCCCGGCGCTGCGGTTGAAGCGGGAATTATTGCTTTTGCGGCAGGCGGTTTCCCCGATGCGCGACGTGCTGAACGCGCTTCTTCGCGTAGACGATCCCGCGCTCATGCCCCCTGATTTGGCGATTTTTTACCAAGACGTGTACGACCACAGTTTGCGCCTCACGGAGCAGGTTGATTTACACCGTGATTTGGTCGGCGGTGTATTGGACGCGATTGTCGCGCAAACGTCAAACCGTATGAATCAAGTCATGAAAACCCTGACCGCAATCTCCACGATTTTGATGAGCGCGGCCCTCGTAGCCGGAATCTACGGCATGAATTTCAAAAATATGCCCGAACTCGATTGGCGCTGGGGTTACTTTTACGCTTTGGCCTTGATGGGCGCGATTGGCGGCGGACTTGCCACATATTTCAAGCGCATCGGCTGGTTTTGACGGTTTGATCTCGCGGGCCTTGCATTTTTCACACGGCGGGGGCGACATAGAACAACATCAAAATAAAATGGCACGCGCTGCCGCCGATGACGAACAAATGCCACAAATCGTGGGCGCTGAACCGGCCCGGCCATAGATGGGGTTTATCGGTTGCGAGGATTATCGTGCCGACCGTGTAGGTCAAAATGCCCGCCATCAGCCACGCGAACCCCGAAACGGATAAAAGCGTGAGAAGCGGCACGGCGACAAATACCGCGAGCCACGTCATAACGGCGTAAATCGTAACCCTCAGCCATGCGGGAAACCGTTGGCGCAAAACGGCGACGGCGGCGATACCACCGAGCGCAAAGCCGTATTCGGTTGCAAGTAGCCCCCAACCCGACGGCCCGCGCAACGTGACCAAGCACAGCGGGGCATACGTTCCGGCGATGAGCAAATAAATAGCGATGAAATCGATCTGCTGTAAGCGGGCAACGATTCGGGGCGGAACGCGGAGCGAATGATATAAGGCGCTTGCCGCAAACAAGGCAACCAAACTGGCCCCATACAAAGTAAAACCAACCAGATGCCAAGTGCGCCCCTGCGCGGCAAACAGCAAAATCAGCAGGGCAGCCAAAGAAAGTATGGCCCCGGCAAAATGCGACCACCCACTAAACGGCTCTTTTAACCGCATCGCTTTACCCGTTTAGTGTTCCCTGCCACCGTGCGAGGGCATCCGCAAATCCCACCTCGGTTTGCCACGCGCGGGCGTGGTTTTTTTCCTCGAAGGCCGATTTCCAACGGTTGTGCAGCCACAGCCATTGCGACGGGAAGCGTCGAATTACGGCTTCCAAAACGGCGTTGACTTCGGTCGTCAAGCGGGCGATTTCCGCTTCGCCGCCTGCCGCGTTTTCGATTTTTATTTCGGGTAAACAAATCACGCGGTAGCCCGTGCCTTCTTCGACACAGTAAATCGGGATAAGCGGCGCGCCCGTGTGCAGAGCGAGGGACGCAGGCCCGGCAACGGTTCCACAAGGCACGCCGAAAAACGGGACGAATACGTCGCCACTGTTTTGGTCGGGCAGCAAACAAATGGCGTTGCCTTTTCGCAAAACGCGCAGCAGATCGCGGGCCGATTCGCCTTTGGAAAGCACGGCGAAACCCGCCCCTTCGCGCATTCGGCGCAGATACGCGGCGAACGCGGGCTGCTTGGGGTCTTTGGCGACGACAGTCAAGGGCAAATGCTGCACGAGCGCGAGCCAGCGGCCCAAAACTTCCCAGTTGCCCAAATGGGCGGTGACCAGCAAAATCCCCTTGCCTTTTGCTTGGGCGGCTGCGACGTGTTCCCATCCTTCGCAGGTCACCATACTCGCCACCGCTTCCGGGGTCAATTTCGGGGCGCAAAGAAATTCAACGAGCGAGCGCCCGAAATGCTCGAAAACGCCGCGCGCGATTTGTTCGCGCTCTATGGGGGACAAACCTTCGTCGCCGTAGGCAAGGTGCAGATTTTTTATGGCTCGCTTCCGCTTGCTTTGCGAGATACGATAGCCGATGCGGCCCAAACCGGTTCCCAACCGCAACGCCGTGGAACGGGGAAGGGCTTGCAAAGTGGATGCGGCTCCCGTCATCGCGCCAAGAACGATTCGCTGCCATAGGAGGGTTGTGAAACGGGGCGGCTTGTCGGCGAAATGGTTCCGTTGCGGTTTCGGTTGATTCGTGGAAACGGCGGGCTGCTTCGCCGCGTCGTTTGAGGTGCGCTCCACCGATTGATTTTCTCCCAAAAGACGCTCTTTCTTACGGGGCCGGTTTCAAGATCGAAGGAAAGCATCGCAGGAATAATGCGCCCAACACCGACGTTTCCATGTCTTTCCATAGTATCACTGATTTTGTGGGGAAATAGCGAAAAGAAAGTCGAACGAAAAGCCCTTTGTTACATCCGTAACAAAGGGCTTTTGACAGTTTTTAACGCGACGTGGCGATAACGATTATTCGATGCCGACGCGGGATACTTTGAGCGCGCGGGCCACTTCGGCGACGCGGCGGCCCTGATAATGGGCGACTTCCAGTTCGTCGGCGGTGGGCGGGGCGTTGTTTTGGCCCGAAACCGACGAAGCGCCGTAGGGCGTTCCCGCTTTGAACATCGACGGGTCGGCATAGCCGAGCGGAACGATAATCAGGCCTAAGTGCGCGAGCGGGTTGTACATCGAAATAATGGTAGATTCGTTGCCACCGTGTGGGGAAGACGTGGACGTGAACGCCGACCCAACTTTATGGTTGAGTTTGCCTTGAAACCACAAACCGCCGAGCGAGTCGATGTAGGCTTTGAGTTCGGACGACATTGTGCCAAAGCGCGTCGGCGATCCGAAAACGATGGCGTCGTGGCTGTCGGCATCGTTCGGGGTCGGGGCCTCGTATTTGGCGTTCATCGCGTCGGCGGCTTCCGTCCAGCCGGGCGCGCTTTGCATGATGTCGCGGGACACGACTTCGCGGGCGCGGCGGAGGGTGACGGTCGCGCCGACCGAGCGCGCGCCTTCGGCAATCGCATTGGCGAGGGCTTCGGTGGAGCCGTTGCGCGAATAAAACGCGATCAAAACGCTGACGGGAGTTTGCGACGCGGAATCTTGGGACGGAGACATAGGAACTACAAACCTTTCTATACGGACAAGTGAGAAAAACGATTACTCGATGGGAGGAACGACACGGTGCGGTTTATCTTTGCGATGCGGCAAAAAGGGCAGCAAATGCCCGATGGAAAATTCGCCCGGCCCGGCAATCAGAAGCGGCAAGATCAAGCCGATGAGCGCCCAGTTGTATTCAAAGCCGCCCTTGTCGGCGAAAAAGCCGTTTTTACCGTGCACGGTGGCAATCGCGCCGAGCATGATGACGATATTGGCGGCGGCAGAAAAGCGGGTCAAAAAACCCACGAGAATACCCAGCCCGCCGAAAAACTCGCCAATGGAAACCAGATAGCCCAGAGGCCCCATCATTTGTACGACTTTTTCCAAACCCGGCCCGCCAAACGCGCCGAACAATTTCTGCGAGCCGTGCGCCATCATCGCGACGCCAAAAAAGATGCGAAGGGCGAGCAGCGCCCAGTTGATGGCGGCGCGGTCGCGTGCGGCGGAGGAAGATGCTATCGCACTGGCAGGTTCAACCCTTGAAGAAACGCTCATATTCTTTCCCTTTCGTAACTCGTACCCGCGCGTGGCAAATTAGTTCCAACTGTGAATAATAAAGTTGTGACTATTTTTCGCGCGGGCGGTTCAAGAGGTTTTACCCATGCCAAGTCATTATGACGGAAGCGAAAACGAAAAGCGGGCACTCCTCACGTTCATCAAACTGATGCGCGCCTCCGATGCGGTCGCCCAACTGGTGCGCGATACGGTCACGAACGCCCATTTAACCGAAGGGCAGTTCGGCGTGTTGGAAGCCTTGTGCCATTTGGGGCCGCTCACGATTGGCGATTTGGCCCGCAAGCATTTGAAAAGCCCGAATAATTTGTCGGTCGTCGTGGATAATTTGGAGCGTGACGGCTTGGTGCGCCGCGAGCGCGATACGTGCGACCGCCGCGCGGTTCACGTGCATTTAACCGACGCGGGCCGCGCCCGTATACAGGCCGTTTTTCCTATTCATGCCCAGCGTATCGTTGAAGTCATGGACGTTTTAAGCGAACCGGAACAAGAGCAATTAGGCATCCTGCTCCGCAAACTGGGGCGGCAGGAAAAATAACATATTGGCGCGTGAAGGCCGTGCACGTCTGGTCGCTCCAAAGGGGTATGAAACGCTCCGCCCGCACTGCCGCGCCCTTTCTTTTGTTATTGTGTGCCGGTTCAACCGTCGCGCAGGCGCAAACGCGCAAAGCACCCATCGCCAAACCTACAAACAAACCGGCGGTTGTTCGTGCGAACGGCACGGGCCTGACGCTGTATAACCAGAACTTTGCCGTGGTTCGGCAGTCGCTTGCGCTGCGTTTGAAAAAGGGAGCCAATCGGGTTGCATTTGAAAACGTGACCGCCCGACTTGAGCCGGATTCCGTCGTTTTACGCGATCCCGCCGGTAAATGGAAGTTTCGCGTTTTGGAGCAAAGCTACCGGAACGATACCGCTTCCACCGATTTGCTGCTTCCGTTGTTTCAAGGAAAAACGCTTCAGTTTCTGGTGCGCCCTTCGTATTACGATCCGGTGGGGGCAACTCCGAAAGTGATTACCGGAAAGTTGATACGGGCTGGACGAAACGGCGGGGACTACGGATCCTACCCCGGTGTCTCGCCGATTGTGGAAGTGGACGGCAAATTGCGCTTCAACCTGCCCGGCGAGGTGATTTTTCCGCCAAGCAGCGTGACCGGCGTATTACTGCGTCCCACGCTGCAATGGACGCTGACAAGCGAAACGGCGGGCCTTTTGAACGCCGAAGCGGCCTATATTTCGAGCGGGTTTACGTGGCAGGCCAGTTACAATCTCATTTCCCCCGAAGTCGGCGACACGATGGACTTGGTCGGCTGGGTGACGATGACAAACCAAAGCGGGCGTACCTTTGAAAACGCCCGTATCCAGTTGGTCGCGGGCGACGTACAAAAAATCCAGCCACAGCGCAGTTATGGCGGCGGCGGTGGCTTCGGGGCCGGTGGGGGCGGCGGCATGGGGATTTCTGCGCCGCCTTCCGTGACCGAAAAAGGATTCGACGAGTATCACCTATACACGCTCCGCACCCCGACGACGCTACGCGACCGCGAACAAAAACAGGTCGAATTCGCACGCGGCGCGGGAATTGCTTCCAAACGTCTTTATGTATACGATGGCGAGCAAACCGATCCTTCCCGATATGACTGGCTCAGTTACAGTCAGCAGCCCGACTACGACGCGCAGCAAAACACCAAAGTTTGGGTCATGCGCGAACTCGCCAATACGAAAACCAACGGTTTGGGGATTCCACTGCCGCGCGGGCGAATGCGTGTGTACCGACGCGAATCGGGAACCAACGCATTACAGTTTGTTGGCGAAGCGGCCATCGGACACACGCCCAAAGACGAAACCGTGCGTCTTTACACCGGCGACGCCTTTGACATCGTGGGCGAGCGTCGGCACGCTGCAGTAACGGGCACGCAAGGGCGCGAACAGGGGCGTGTGCAGTACAACTGGGAAATCAAACTGCGAAACCACAAAAAAGAACTGGTCGAGGTGCGCGTCGTCGAGCATATCCACCCGCGACCGGAACCATACGCCTTTTGGGAAATCACGAAAAACAGCGACCCGTTTGTCAAAGTCAATGCCTTTACCGTCGAATTTCGCGTCACAGTGAAACCCGACGAAGAAAAAGTCGTCACGTATTCCGTGGTTTATTAAGGTGGCACACTGTATCAGCCATATCGCGTTTTCACCTTGAACTTGCGTGCGTGTGTTATATCAAATAGCCTTTTCCAAACTCATTTGTTTTTCCACAACTTGAAAGCCGAGCGATTGATATATGGCCTGTGGAGGGGAGTTTGCATCGGCAACAATAACGAGAAGGGCGTTAGGTGTTTGGGCGAACGCTTGATGTGCGATGCGCCAAAGCATCGCGCCGCAAATACCCTGCCTGCGAAAATCAGGATGCACGCCGACGCCCTGAAACCGCGCCAGCGTTTTGTCGCCCGTCCAAAACAAACCGCAATCGCCGACAAGCCGCCCGTTCAAAAACGCGCCGTACCAGTTGCCGCGTCCGACGGAAGCCATGTATCGGTAGCGAGCCTTTTGTTTTTTCTTGAACTCACGGTAGCCTTCGTTGTCGGAGAAGGCGTCACCCTTGCAAGCAATCCTATTTTGTAAAGCGGCCTCCCATTCGGCATCCGTTTTCTTCAAGGCGCGAACTTCCACGGTTTCGCTGAACCGCACGGGGCGAACTAAATCTTTGGCTTGCGCCGCCAAGACGACCTCGTTATTCAGGCTATATCCGGCATCAATAAATGCCTGCGAATCGTCGTTTTCGTCGTTTGTCGTGTCCCAGCCGAACGCTTTGTGTGCAGTAGTTTCCGGCGGGCCAATTTCACAAGCGAAGGCGGCTTCCCATCGGGTTAAATCGCCGGGTTGCGGTGGCTTATCAAACAAGAGGAAATTCCCCCAATGATGCGTCGGGTTTTCCGGTGTGCGAATCGTAAGATAATCCGCTTGTTTGGGGTGGGCAATATCAGAATAAAACATTAGGTGCGTTCTCCATCCGAGCGAATGCACCACGAGTAGGCGGGTACTCAATATTGCCCTCTCACCCGCTATTTTGTATCCAATATCCCATGAATCATGGCGGTGCGATCCTCCTACGAGACGAACCAGCATATCTCCAAAAGGTAAATTCGTTTCGGCTGCTCCAAGTCTGACGCCTTCCTCTACCGCAGGTACAAACTCCATTGGAACAAGAGCAGGATCTACCGCGTTCTCAAAAATGATACCTGACCCGGCTGGGAGCGGTTCAACTTCTATTATGCAGTGCCCAAAACGGTCTATGGAGCTGGTGAAACTGAAAAATCTGCCTTCGCCCCGTAACGTCATTGTTCCCCCTCCGGCCCGCTTGTTGAAGCAACTGCCGCCACGCCGCTGGGCGTGATGCTTTCGTGTTCGGCGTATTGGGCGCGGGCCGGAACGCTGACGATTTCGCGTTCGGGGTAGCGCAGGCCGACGAGTTTGCCACCGAAGACGCAGCCGCCGTCAATGTTGATCGTATTGTTGACGAAGCGAATGTCCATTTGCGGGGTGTGCCCGTAGACGACGAGCGGCGCGCCCGCGTAGTCTTGCGCCCAGTCGTAACGGATGGGTTTGTTCGTGACGGGTTCAAAACCGCGCACGTCGCCGTACAAGGTGAACTCACGGACGCGCCCGCTTGACGTGTCGCCGATCAAATCTTCTCGAATTCCCGCATGGGCGACCACCAAATTGCCGTTGTCCAAAATGAGATAGGGCGGGGCGGACGCGAGGTAGGTCAGCACGTCGGTCGTCAAAGCGGCGCGTTCGTCGTCGGGGAGGGCGTTTAATTGCTCCTCGGTCACATCCAAGCCGTGCGAGCGCGTGACTTTGTTGCCCCGCAGCATTCGGAACAGTTTGTCGTCGTGGTTGCCGGGCGCGAACAACGCGACACCGGCGGCGACCATATCGCACACCGTCCGCAACACTTTCGGGCTGTCCGGGCCACGGTCGGCCAAATCGCCGACGAACACGCACACGCGCCCTGTGGGCGGCAGGGCGATATTGCGCTTCACGTCCCAGCCGTAGCCGAGTGCGTCCCACAAATCGCAGAGTTCGGGCCAGCAGCCGTGCACGTCACCAATGATGTCGAACTGCTCGCCGCCGGTCGCCGGTTTTTCGGTTTGGATAATGACGCCGCGCTCCATTTCTTCGGGCGTCAAGACGTCGGCGCGGGCGAATCGTTTGTCCTTGACGATGTCGCGGCGGACTTGCTCCCACTGCGCGTAGTGCTTTTTGACGACCTTTTCGCCGACTTGGCGGCCCAAACGGGCAGCGTCGCGGCGCAGGCACTCGTCGTAGGGAACGTCCAAGCCAATCGCGTAGCAGGGCACGTGCTGCTTGTGCGCGATGGCGAGCAAGTTGTCGCGGGCCATTCCTTTAAGGGCCGTGGAATCCACGACCGTAAAGCGACGGTGTTTTAAGCGCAGCGCAATCCATTCGTGCAAAAACGCGAACACGTCCTCGTTGGCGTTTTGCGAGGCGGCATCATCGGTCAGCATTTGCCGCACGACATCGGAGGCTAAAATTTGGCTTTCCTTGAAATGCGCGCGGGCGAACGTGGACTTCCCGGAACCGGACGGCCCGACCAAAATCACAAGCGCACAGGCCGGAAAGGTCAGCGTGCGCGGCCCTTCGGGTGCGGTATTTTGGAGCATTTCGTCGGTTTGGTTTTCGGGTGTCATAGTTTTTGTACGCGCGTTTGGCTCGGCGCGTTTCGTTTCCTTATCGGTCGAAGGACTGGCTTTGGTAAAGGCTCAGATTATGTCAGATGTGAGGGACATGAACGTCCCTGCCCAAGCCCTTCGGGCACAATGTTCCTGCCGGGACGTGGAGAGTGCAAAGGCGCTTGCTTGTACCGCACGCAGACAAGGCCCTTTGGTCAGGGCTTCGGACGCGACACAAGCCTTTCATATTTGCTGATGGCTCTTACGTCCCGGCAGT
>CAXTBP010000119.1:0-10411 GCA_964241985.1 uncultured Armatimonadaceae bacterium
CCCTAACGCCATTAGTGTAGCCCGGTAAAAACACTTCCATTAGGGCGCGGGGGTTGCATCTATGGACGGTCGGAAACGATTTGCGTATTTTGCTGGTGCAGTTTTCGCGGTAAGTTTCCTTGCTTGGGGCGCGCGTTTAGAACAAAGTATTGCCGCGTCCGTTCCGCCCGTCGCGTCCGAAAAGCGTGTGCTTCCCAAGCGGTTTGTGGTTTACAGCCGTCCTATCGGCACGCGCCGCGACCGTTTGGGTGAGGGCGCGTTCTACGATATGTTTATCCAGCCCCTTGACGGCGGCCCGCCCCGACCGGCGGGGACGAACCGAAGCGACCCGGCATTGGGACGGAGCATGGCAAATGTTCGGATGGATGCCACGGGAAACTACGCCGCGTTCCTCACCGACGACGCCCTTGTTCCACGCGCCGCCCCGCCGCGTAATACTACGGTCGCCGCCCATTTACATACCTATGCCGCGTGGATTTGTTCGTTGCAAGCGCGTCGGTTTTGGCGGGTGCGCGTTCCCGGCGTCGTGGAAACGTTCGCGTGGCGGCCTGACGATTTACTCCTTGCCGTGGAGAAATACGAGCCATCGAATATCACCGATGACCGTCTCAAACACGAAATCGTGTTGTGCGATGCCCGCACGGGCAAAATTACGCCGTTTCTACGCGGTCAGGCTTTTGACGTTTGGGCGTGGTGGAGCCGCGACGCCATTATCTATTCGGACTGGCAAAGCAAGAAAATTGTCGCCCGCTCTATCCAAACCGGGCGCGTTTTACACGAGTGGTCGGCTCCCGACCGTACTTCACGCTTTGAACTTATTTTTCCGTCGCCCAACGCCAAGTATCTTTTGATTCAAACCGACGAGGCGGTTTATTTAGCGCAGGCCCCCCGGTGGCAATGGCAAAAAATGCTGACCGGTCTGCGTAATGTGCCGTTGTGCCGTTTTCAATGGACACCGGATAGTGCGCGGATTATCGTGGAACACGAAAACCACTACACCGACGAAGCGGTTTCGCCCCCCGAACCCCACTACGTATATCAAATCAGCCAAGTTGCGCCATTCGCCCAAGCCTTGCCCACAGTTCCGCGCGTGAAGTTGGACAACACATCGGATCCCGGCTCTCGCCGCGCGTTTCTTTTTGGCTTTTCGCGCCGGGAAAACGCGGTTGTCGTTCTCCGCACCGGAAACAGCGTAAGTCAAAATGCGACAGGCGCAGCAGGCAAACCTACTTTGCCTGCTGCGCCTGCGACGTTAGAGTTTGTCGGTTCACGCGGAAAAAAGCGTGTGCTTTCCCTCGCAAACGACATAGACGGAATTGACGCACACGGCTTGTGAAACCGTTACCGCAGTTGCGTATTTTGCCTACGCCTTCGTTTTCTTCCAAACTAAGGCGCGGGAACCATACTGCCAATCAAGAAAAATACTGATAAGCAACAAAAAGAAAGAAAGGCCGCCATCCAAAACAAAACCAGAATTCCTAAGTTTCTGCTTACCAAACGTACAAGGAAACAGGCAGTCACCAAACCTACGATAAGCATGGCAAGCATAAGGTACAAGGGTGGATAATCGTGACTATCTTCAGATCCCAGTCTGCCTTTGAAAATATATACGTTGATGCCGCCTAATACACAAGCGATGAGAAGCGTTACCGCAGGAACACTTACGGCTCCTGAAATGCAGGCGGCAAGATACTTCAATGCCGAAAGCAAGTAGAAACCAAAGCGTGACGGGGCAAGGTGCGACGCGCCTTCCGGCGCGTCGGGTGCTGATGGTTGCATCATTTTGGGATTGGACGCGGCGATGTTACCGCAGCGGCAAAACGATCAATTCTTTTGGGCTTTTGGTCAGCACATCATAGCCGGTTTCGGTGACGAGAATGTCGTCTTCGATGCGGACGCCGCCTAAATCTTCCAAATATGCGCCGGGTTCAATCGTGACGATCATTCCGGCTTCCAGCGTGACTTCGGCTTTTTGCGAAAACGCGGGGCCGTCGTGGACGATGCGGCCCAGTTGATGCCCCAAACCGTGTCCGAAGGCCTCGCCGTATCCGGCTTGCGTCAAGACTTCGCGGGCGACAGCGTCCACGCCCTTACCGTCCGCGCCGGGTTTGATGGCGGCAATCGCAGCGAGTTGGGAGCGCAAAACGGCGTCGTATAAATCGCGCTGCTTATCGGTCGGTTCACCGCCCACGACGAACGTGCGCGTGATGTCCGAGCAGTACCCATTCAGTTCGCAGCCGAAATCGCAGAGCAAAAATTCGGGCGCGCCGGACGATCCGATAACGCGATCCGACGGTCGCCCGTGAATGAGCGCGGACTGCGGGCCGCTCCCGATAATGCTGTCAAACGACAAACGCGGCGCGCCTTTGGTATGGCGCATAAACGTTTCCATTTCCCACGCCAGTTCTTTTTCCGTCATGCCCGCCCGCAGGGTTTCGCGGATGAAATCGAAGCAGGCGTCGGCAATCGCAATGGCCGCGCGGATTTTGGCGACTTCGTCGGCGTCTTTAATCGCGCGAACACTTTCCACCAATCCGCTGCGCCCGACGAGTTCGACCGATTCCGGCATGGCTTTTTCGAGCGCTTGGTAGCCGTTGTACGACAAGTGCCCGGCCTCGAAACCGACACGCCGACTGCCCAACCGCTGCAAATGCTCGCCCGCGAGTTCCGCTAACACCGAGCCTTGCGGTACGATTACGATTTCCCAGCCCGGCACTTCGCGGGATGCCTGCAACTTGTAGCGTCCGTCCGTCAAAAACACCGCAGCGGTTTGCGTCACGATAAGGAGCGCGTTCGAGCCGGAAAACCCAGTCAGATACCGCGCGTTTTCAATATCGGACACAATAACCGTGTCGCACGGCGGGGCATCGGGCAAGGGCACAGCGTTCTTGTCTTTGCTTTTTTGCGGGATGGACAGGGCCAATTTTTCGCGCAAGCGGCGCACGCGGTCAGGGTAGCGAAAATCCGTCATGGGTTATTTTTAATTCTTTCCTTGCCGCACCAGAGCGCGGGCGGCATCGAGGGCGAGCAGATAGGAGTCCGCGCCGAAGCCGGAAATCTGTCCGACCACGGCGGGCGCAATCACGGAATGGCGACGCCATTCTTCGCGGGCGTGGACGTTCGTTAAATGCACTTCCACGACGGGCAAACGAATGGCGCGGATCGCATCGGCAATCGCGTAGGAATAATGGGTGTACGCGCCCGCGTTAATCACGACCGCTTCCGCCCAGCCAATCGCGTCGTGGAGGGCGTCGATGAGCGCGCCTTCGTGGTTGCTTTGCGTGATTTTCACGTCCACGCCGATTTGTTTGGCGTGGCTTTGGATTTTGCGGTTGATGTCGTCGAATGATTGCGCGCCGTAAATATCGGGTTCGCGCAAACCGAGAAGGTTGAGGTTGGGGCCGTGCAAAACCAAGACTTTCAGCGGCCCATTCGGGTTGATTTGCATAATGTTAGAAACGCGCCCGGCTTTCTTCATTGCCGGGGTCGCCGTCGGCATCGTCGATAAACAAATACGGCACGCCGTTTTTAATCGAATACGCGCGCCCGCACACGTCGCACACCAAAACGTTTTCGGCCCCGGCGCGTAGCGTGAGAACGGGCCGCTCCGCGCAGGCCGGGCAGCGCAGAAGCGCCGCCATGAGCGGATCAAACGGCGTGGGTGCGTTCGACACTGCGGACGGCAAGGGCATATTAGGTGGAGCGGATACAGGCATGGGACGCTTTACCAATTCGCGGCGCGGCGGAAAAATTCCTGTTTGCGGCACGAGGCAAGAAAAGAACCAGTTTTCGCCTATAATAAACAAAGGAAACTCGCGCGATGAACAAAGTTTTTGCCAATGCCAATTTGCCTAACGCTTTGTACCAAGCGGTCGAGCGTGAACTCAATCCGCCCAATAATGGCGCGGGGCGTACGCACGAAACTGTTTTATGGGTTGTACAACCGAGTGCAAAACATTCCGCTCTTTCGGCCCTACCTATCGTTTTTTTTGGTGTTCCGTGGTCGCTGATAACCGTTTTCTGGATGGCAGCGACAGTGCGGAGTGGGGGCGCGTTCGCGCTGTTCGGCGTACCCTTCGTTTTCATTGGACTTGCGATGCTGCTATCGCCACTTTTGGCGGCGTGGGATGCCCGCCAAACCGTGTACGTTATAACGAACCGCCGCATTTTGTTTGTCACCGTAAATGGCAAAACCACAACCGTAAAAAACTACGTCCCCGAAAACGAGAGCGATTTAGAGCGCACCGAACGCGCAAGCGGCAGCGGCGACTTGGTTTTCCTGCGCCGCCCGACCCGTGATAGCGATGGCGACCGAACCACGGAAAGAGTTTCTCTTACCGGCATTCCCGACGTTCGGCGGGTCGAGCTGCTGCTCCGCGATACGTTTTTCGCGCCGCAGGCCGTGGCGATGGCGGACGCGAGCAACCAATTCGGGCACACGGTTTTGGTTACGCCATCCACATCGCAAACGTCCGCCGCGCCGTGGTACACCGCGCATCGCGGATAGGCAGCAAAGCGGTGCAGGTTTCCGGTATAACAAGTTTGGTATGTTCGTGCCGCCTTTTTTTCCGTGGTCGCCTTTCTTCGCAGTGCGCCGTTCTGTGCTTTTTTGTTCGCCCGCCTTTGCCGTAAGTGGTGGCTCTGATACGGCGATGAACGCGCGCTTTTTCCGCAATCCGCCCGCGCGTCCGCCGTGGCGCGAAGACCCACCCCCGCCGCCCGACGACAACCGCCGCTCTGTACCGCACAATCCCCTATCGGAGCGCGAACAGCGGGCGTACCTTATTTTAACGTGCATCGGTTGCTTGCCGTTCTTGTTGCTGCTTCTACTTGCCATCATCACGCACAGCCCGTTTATGGCGAACTGAAAATTGCTCGCCCCGCGCCGGGTACAATAAAACACATTATGCCAGCGCCCGTGCGATTTTGGGGGATTGTGCTTTCGGTCAAGCCCCGGCTCGTTTTAACCAAATTTGAAGGCCAAACCGTCGCCAAGTGCGCGGGTCATTTGGTTTTGATCGACGGCACGCAAAGCACAAACGGCGGCACGGCGCAGGGCAGCCATTTTACGGTCGCGCTCGGCCCCACCGCCCGCGAAAAGCGCGACGTTTCGCCCGGCGATTTACTGCGCGGCGACGCCCACTTGGTTCCGCCCGAAAACGCGGATACGCCTGCCGATTTATACCGCGTGGGCACGTTGCGCACGATTGCCCGCGCAAACGAACCGGGTGGCAAACCCGCCTCCTCGCCCGACCCGCCACGCACCGACCCGCCCTTGACACCGGACGATGCGGAAATCGCGCCGCGCCGCGCTCTCAACCCAACCAACTTGGAAGAAACCGGCCCGTGCTACGCTTGCCCGTATGGCGTCGTCGTTCCGGTCGTCCGTTTGAGCGACCCGCGCGACTACCGAACGGGAACGTGGTCGCGCGTTCCCGCGTGCTTGGGGCCGCTTGATTGCCCGCATTTTGTGGGGCTGAACCAATGAAGCCGCAACTAACGCTCGTGTGCGTGGGTAAATTGCGCGAACCGTTTTGGCAGGACGCCGATGCCGAATACCGCAAGCGACTGACCGGCTACGCGAGCAAACTCACGGTTTGGGAAACCGCCGACGAACCCACACCCGACAACGCCTCGCCCGCGCAGGAAGAAACCATCCGCAAGCGCGAAGCCAAGCGCATTCTGCCCAAAATAGGCGACCGCGATTTTGTGATTGTTTTGGACGGGCGCGGCAAAACGCTGTCGTCCCCGCAGTTTTCGCAAACCCTGCAAACCGCGATGAGCGAGCAGGCGGCGTCCGCGTTTTCGTTCGTGATTGGCGGCTCGCTTGGTTTGCACCCGTCGGTTTTGGAGCGCGCCGATTTGGTTTTATCGTTCGGGCCGATGACGTTTCCGCACCAACTGATGCGCGTCGTTTTGTGGGAACAAGTGTACCGCGCCTTCAAAATCGCCAAGAACGAGCCGTATCACAAATGAAAAAGCGCGACCCGTTTTCACGGGCCGCGCTTTTCTGCACCGACGGTTTTGTTTCAGCGGTAGGACTGCCCACTATATGACAGGCCCTTGCCACCTTCGACGCCGCGCGGCGCATTTTCCCATCCGGCGCTTTTGTAGTACTCGTCGTAAGTCATGGCATTGGTGGGAACCCCAGCCTGACCGGGAAAAGCCATCGCGTATTCCTTGCGATTTCGTCCTGCGTTCGCGGGATCGGGCACGTACAAGATTTTGTCGTAGGGAACGTTTTCCACAGTTCCATCGTCCCACAAAACTTGATAAAAACCAACAGGGTTTAGTGTGCTTCGAGCGCCAGCAAACTGACGATTGTTTTGGTGGACGTAGGTACTTGTATAAGCAAGCACGTCTTTTGTTCCCGGCTGCTTCGTGGAGAACTTCGCAGTTTTATCGGGACGCAAAGTGTCACTTCCAAAAGCAATCATTCTACCAGTGCGCTCTTGCGGATCATCCGAGTATTTCACATCAGGATTTGCAATGGCCTTATCCATATCTGATAAGCCTGTGACGCCGTAAGATTTGGGCGTTTTCATCAAGTCCGTGAACATATCGCCAAAACTGTTGGGAAAGGAACCGTGCAGGCGTTTGTACGTGTTATAAAAACCCGACAGCTTCAAAAGCGTGCGGCGACCATTTGCAGGATTGCCGGGCACTCTCCCGTTTGTATCGTTTTCTACGTACCCGTCATTGGGAATTCGGTAGTTTAGGTCACCGGGTTTAGGGTGAGTTGCTCGGTAGAGGTGAATACTGTAGAAGCCGCACAAAAGAACCAGTGAAACAAGAACCGTGACACGAAGCCACGTTTTTTCAAGCATTGTTCAAAACCTCCGTCAGCCGGGACAGCAGAAACAGGCTGTCCCAGCTGACAATGTGTTTGGAAAGCTAGCGATGCGTACTATTCTTCCAAAAGGCTGCACTCGCCGCCATAGGTGACTGTGGTTTTTTCACAGTATTTACCGCTTCCTGAACAGATAACGACATCATTTTGACCCGGACACGAAGCAGAAAGAGCACAGTACCAAAACTTCTGCGTACCAGTAACGGTGTGAAAAGGCATGGTATCACCACAGCACTTTTTAAATGATGTTGAAGTGTACTGGGCAACGTGTATTGTGCAGCCTTGATTCAAATAGCCGTCAATGGTCTGGCAAGAGTTGTAGTTGCCGGGACAAGGGGGCGCAATGCTACCTTCATCTGCTGAAACTGGAAGGACACCGCAGGGCAACAGCAGGCAGAAGGCAATGAGAAGGCAACCGATTAAGGCTGCGATGATGGATGGCGTTTTCATGATAACCTTTCGCAGAGGAGAGTTAGCGGACATAACCGCGCAGAACTAGTGGCGTTCCGGCGGCATTGTCGCTGGTGATAACAGCAATAGTCTGTTCGGTTCGCCCTTGCTTCCCGCTTGTATCAAGTAGCATTGACGATAACCGATTCCAGCGGCTTCAAACGAAATGGTTCCTCCTTTCCAACAAATGTTTTGGTGCAGCCGCAACCGCCCTGCACGCGCAACACGGTGACGGGCCAAGGGTGAAGATTGCGGACGATGAACGTTTGACGAACGTTCGTGCCATGCGCGACCCTTCCAAAGTCGTACACGTTATGCGGCGCGTACAATACGTTGGTAACGATAGGAAGCCGCCACAAGAGCACGAACACGCACAGCGTGAGAAAGCCCGCGAAAAGAAGAGCGGCGTCCATATAGGCGCGCGAACGACCGGGCCGTGCGCCCAATTTTAGTGTGGTGGCACGGGTTCCACCAGTAACGGCAGAGCCAGAAGTTGATGTGACGCTCAAAAAACCACCTCCAAACAGTAACCGAACAAGACGAGAAGGGGGTCACGGCACTTGCCGCGTCGATTAAAAAAGAGGGGTCACGGCACTTGCCGCGTCGATTAAAAAAGAGGGGTCACGGCACTTGCCGCGTTGTGTGTCCCTGCTTGGTAGAGATTGTACTTGCTTCTGTAAATCCTGTCAAGCAATTCCAAAAATAATTTTCAAAAGAGCCAATTTGGTTTTCGTAAGGCACAGTGCTACCTGCCCGAAAGGTGGGGTAAAAAGTTTAATAAAACTTAAATAAAACCTGTTAAAATTGTTTACTTTGTTTGCTCGGTCAGGTACAACAAAGGGATATGCCACTCCTTGAAGAACTCCCCGCAAACGTTGAGCAAACCCTGCAAGCCTCCCGCAACGGAACGGGGGGCGAACCCCTAAGCGTCGCCGTTAAAACCGATATTGCCGCGAACGGGCAAATCGGCGACCGCTGGGTGGTCGTGGACAATCATGCGGTTCGCGTCCTATCGGCAAACGGCGACGGCGGCGCGGCCCATTTGGATTTGGCGGTTCCTCTGGGCGATATTACGTCGGCCAAAACCGAAACGCTGGTTGGCGGCGGGGCCTTGACGCTGACGACGGGAACCGACGCCGTGGAAGTGGCCCGATACACGCAGCCGCTCGCGGGGCGTATGGGAAGTGTGGCCCGCGCCATTGACGCCCTTGCCAAAGGCGACGAACTGCCGGTCGCCAATTTGGAGGACGACGACGAGCGGACGTGCCCGACATGCGGACGCCCGCTGCCCAAAGACAACGACGTGTGCCGGTTCTGTATCAACAAAACCGCGACGCTGGCTCGCTTGTTTTCCTACGCCGCGCCGTTCAAAGTGCAAGCCGCTTTGCTTCTCGCTCTCATGTTCGCGGGTATTGCCACGGGCCTTGCGCCCGGCATTATTGTGCGACATCTGACCGACGATGTTTTGGTTCCTACGCGCCCCGTTACCGCCGATTTCCGGTTCACCGCGCTTGGTGTGTGGGTCGGATGGATGATTGCAACCCGGCTACTCGATACCGCGCTCACCATTTGGCGGGGGCGGTTATCGGCCTATTTATCAGGCATCATCACCTACAAACTGCGCACCGATGTCCACGAGCATCTTCAGGGTTTGGGGATGTCGTACTACGACAAAAAGCAAAGTGGCGCATTGATGACGCGCGTGACGCAGGATGTCAACGAGCTAAACAACTTCCTTGTGGACGGTTTGCAGGTTTTGGTCGTCAACGGCTTAACCCTGCTCGGTATTCTCGTGATCCTGCTCACGCAAAACTGGCGGCTGACGCTGCTCGTTATGCTCCCCGCGCCGGTCGTGGTGTTTGTGACGCGGCGGGCGTGGAAGTTTTTGCGTGGGCGCTGGCATCGCGTGTGGTTTTTGCGCTCCGCCCTTGCCGCCGGTTTGAACGCAACGCTCACCGGCGCGCGGGTCGTCAAAGCCTTCGCGCAGGAAAGCCGCGAAGTCGATAAATTCAACAACCGCTCGCGGGCCATGTTCGAGGCGAACCTAAACGTCGAGCAGATGTGGGCGACCATTTTTCCGGTCATCGGGTTCATAATGACGGTCGGCTCGTTTGTGGTTTGGTACACGGGCGGGCGTAACGTGATCGGCGGCGTCATCACGTTCGGCACACTCAATATGTTTCTGTTTTATCTGGGCCAGTTGTACGGGCCTTTGCAGGGCATGACGCGCATCGCCGACTGGCTTTCTCGCGCCCTCACCGCCGCCGAGCGTGTCTTTGAAGTGCTGGACACCGAAGCCGACGTAAAAGACGAGGCCGACGCCGTAGCCCTGCCACGCATTAACGGGTCGGTCGAGTTCAAAAATGTGTCGTTTGGCTACGACAAATCGCGGCGCGTATTGGAAAACTTGGATTTGTCGATTGCGCCCGGCGAAATGATCGGGCTTGTTGGGCACAGCGGCGCGGGCAAAACCACGATTATCAACTTGCTGTCGCGGTTCTACGATCCCGTCGAGGGCGAAATTTTGATTGACGGCGTGCCGATGCACCAAATCAAGGTTAACGATCTGCGCCGCCAATTGGGAATTGTTTTGCAGGAACCGTTCTTGTTTCCGGGCACGATTGCCGAAAATATAGCGTATGCAAATCCCGAAGCGTCGCCGGAAGCCATTATGAAGGCCGCCAAAGCCGCGAACGCCCACGATTTCATCATGCGCTTTCCCGACGGCTACGATACCCAAGTCGGTGAGCGCGGCGTGAAACTGTCGGGCGGCGAGCGGCAGCGGTTGTCCATTGCCCGCGCCGTGCTCCACGATCCGCGCATCCTTATTTTGGATGAAGCGACCGCGAGTGTCGATACCGAAACCGAGAAGCAAATTCAGGAAGCCATCACGCGGCTGATCAAGGGCCGGACGACGTTCGCCATCGCGCACCGTTTGTCCACGCTCCGAAACGCCGACCGGCTTTTGGTTATGGACAAAGGCAAACTCGCGGAACTCGGCACGCACGACGAACTGATGCAAAAAGAAGGCGGCACGTTCCGACGCTTGGTGGAAATGCAAACGGAAATCAATAAACTGCGCTCGGAAAACGAGGCCATCGCGCCCGAATA
>CAXTBP010000119.1:10421-16350 GCA_964241985.1 uncultured Armatimonadaceae bacterium
CGTTCAAGGAACGTTTCTATGCTGCCCCATGACTGCCGCTTGTTTGTTTCTGCCGTTGCTTTGCTGACGCTTGCCGTCGGCCTTTCGCGTCCCGCGTCGGCGGATAACCATGCCAAAGACGCCGCGTTTATCCGCGACGCGATTAAAAAAACGGATACCGCCGCCAACAAACGCGACGCAAAAGCCGCCGTCGCGTTCACGCACGCCGACTTCGTTAACCTGAACAAAAAGGGCGCGGAAACCACACACGGTAAAAGCGAGCGCGAAACCAAACTCGCCGGAATGTTCACGTTCGCCACGGATTCGTTCACGCGCACGACGGTTAAAAACATTCAGTTCATCAAGGACGGCGCGATTGTCGATACGCAAAGCGCGTCGTATTTGATGCTCGCGCAAAAGAACCAGAAGATCCGCCTGAACACGACGGGTACGTACCGCGATTTTTGGATCAAAACCGCGAGCGGCACATGGCAGCAAAAGCGCTCCCGCGCCCTCTCCGAAACCAACACGGTCAACGATAAACCGATGCCGTAGGCACATTCGTCGCCGTCTTGAAGGCCGCCTGATGAGCGAAGCACAGAATACACCGGAAACCAAGGAAGAAAACCCGCCCGCCGAACCGAAGGGCCGATGGTGCTTGGTCGCCAACGTCACGACGGAATATCTTTATGCGAACCGCCCGGCGGGCGCGTGGCATTTGCCCGAAGGCGCAAAAGTGTATGTGAACCGTGCCATTTGGGGCGATGGTTGGTACAGCGCACAAATTTTGTGCAAAGACCGCCGCACACACCGGTGGTTCAAAACCATAGTCAAAGTGCATTGGCTTCATCATTTTCGGGCGGTTGTAGAATACAGCCCTTCTTTGCAAAGGCGGCTTGACGCGGAAGATTTTCTGGGCGGTTACGACGAAAACGGCGCGGACGCTTGCCGTTGGTACGTGGAATACGGCAATCAGCAGGCCGTGGATTGGGAAACGGAGCGGATTGTGCGTCGCCATGAACCGACCTTAAACGAACGAGAAAGGGTTAGCACCGAATGAACCAAACACCGCGCCCTTCGCTACTTGCTCAATTTCTTGTGCGCTACGCGCTGATGTTTGTTACGCTCTTTGTTGGCTTCGCGTGGTACGACGCAGCCCACAAAGACGCGCCGCCCAAGCCTTCGGGTACAATTTCATGGGATCGCGTTCTGGTGGCGATGGCTTGCGCGCTTGTTGCCGGAACGATTTTTGAAGTAATTCAGTACACAATACGAAGGCGGAACCGATGAGCGGCGACGATACCCAATGGCTTGTGTCAACCCTTTTCATCGCTTTATTAGTGGCGATAGTCTCACACGCTTGCGTGCGCCGCTATGGAAAGGCGTGTCTTATCACTTCGGTGGTTAGTGGCTTTGCTCTGATGACGTTCTATGTTTTGAGCGCCCGCCGCGAAATCACGCCAAACAACGTCGGGCAGCTCGCCGCGTGGACGCCGATGCTGTTTCTGCCCGGCTTTTTGTGCGGCTTATGCGTTTCCGCGTTTGTGGGCGTGGTATTTCTTCTGTCTCGCCGGGTTAAAGCAAGTCGGGCGCAACTGCGCTAACAGAAACGGAGCAAGCGAAACGTGCAGTCAGTTTTTGTCAAATCGGTTTTGCGGGCCGCGTCTTTCCTTGTTTTGCTGGCCTTTTTTGGCTTCGTCGTTTTCCTGTTTTTGTATTTCTGTCACCGCGTCGGCGAGGGTGACAGTTACGCTCGGTCGTCTGGGGGCGCAACAATAGAGTTCGGCCCCACCGTTTCTCCCGCGAATGGAACGCTCGTTTTCTCGTCATTCAAAACGGGCCGGGGCGATTTGTACCTAAGCGACGAAAAAGGCAAAGCGGTTTGGCAGCTTACCCGCGACGAATGGTGCGAAGGCAGTCCCACCTTTTCGCCGAACGGCAAGCAAATCGTTTATATCAAGGAAACGCCGCAAGCCTCAACCATAAACGCCTACAAAGGCGAAGTTTGGGTAATGAATGCCGACGGAACCGATGCCCGCGCCGTCACGCACGACGAAACCAACTATTCCGACCCCGTGTTTTCCGCCGACGGTAAATCCGTCTATGCGACGCGCCTAACGCCGAGCATGAAAGTCAGCATAGCCGAGTTGTTTCGCGTTGCGGTGGATGGAAACAGCGCGCCCGTGCTTTTACCAAGCCGCAGTTGGCGGGAACCGGCGGATATTCCTAAGGGCGACCGATGGGCGCAAGGCGGCGTTTCGCCCGACAAAAAATGGATGGTCTTCACGTCGGATCCGTACAGCCAGTCGATTTCCGTTTCGCGCATGGACGAGGGCGAGGGCGACGCGCGGCAAATTTTCCAGTCGAAAGAGCGCAATTATTTGACCGGCCCGGAGTTTAGCCGGGATGGAAAATCAATCTTCTTTAGCGAAACGGGAATGGACGGCCCCATTCAGATTTCCCGTGTTGCGTTTGATGGAAGCGGGTACACGCGCATCGCCGCAACGAACCGATAGGAAAAACCGCATTTCCCGACGAAGGGTTACGAGTATGCTGTCCATTAGCGAAAACCGCCGTTTTTTGGTGCATAAGGAAACCGGCGACCCGTTCTTTTATTTGGGCGATACGGCGTGGGAATTGTTCCACCGCTTGACCCGCGACGAAATCGCGGAGTATTTGGAGCGGCGTTCCGAACAGGGCTTTACTGTTATTCAGGCCGTGTGCCTTGCCGAGTGCGACGGCTTAACCGAGCCGAACCGCGAAGGCCATCTGCCGCTCCACGACCTTGACCCGACGCGCCCGAACGAGGCGTACTTCGACTTGGTGGATTGGGTCGTTAAGTACGCCGCCCACCTCGATATGCACATCGGGCTTTTGCCGACGTGGGGCGACAAGGTGAATTTGTCTACATGGGGCAAAGGGCCGTTGGTTTTCACGCCCGAAAATGCGTTCGTGTACGGGCAGTTTTTAGGCCGACGCTATAAAGACGCGCCCGTAATTTGGATAAACGGCGGCGACCGCAAAGTCGAAAACGAACAACAAGCCGAAATTTGGCGGCAAATCGCGCGGGGCCTAAAAGACGGCGACGAGAGCGCGCACCTCATCACGTTTCACCCGAACGGGCGCGGGGCGTCGTCCGACACTTTTCATAACGAACCGTGGCTGGATTTCAACATGATCCAAAGCGGACACAACGGCGGCCCACCGGTGGGCGGAACGATGATTGCCGCCGATTACGCCCGCGCTCCCGTCAAGGCCTGTATGGATGGCGAGCCGCGCTACGAAGACCATCCCATCGATTTCAACGTCGTCAACGGTCGCTTCACGACGCGCGACATTCGGGACGCTGCCTATCGCGCTTTGTTCGCCGGGGCGCACGGGCATACCTACGGATGCCACGATGTTTGGCAGTTTTTCGATCCGGCCTGCCATCCCGCGATCAACGGGGCGCACATCCATTGGCGCGATGCGCTCGAACTTCCCGCCGCGCAGCAGATGGTTCACGTCAAAAATCTGCTGCTGTCGCGCCCTTATTTACGCCGCGCTCCCGCGCCGGAACTCCTTTTCGACCCGGCCCAAACGCCCGCGCCCTGCGCGACACAGGACGCGAACGGTTCGTATGCTTTCGTGTACGTGCCGCGCGGCGATTCCGTGCGCGTATCTTTGGACGGACTTGCAAACGGGAAACTCTTGCAAGCGTGGTGCTTCAACCCGCGTACCGGCGAGGCCGATAGTTTAGGCGTAGTTGCCGCGTTCGGCGCACCGACGTTTACCCCAACCCCTTTCTATGGCCTGGAAGACGATTGGGTGCTTGTTCTTGACGACGTTTCCGCGAACTTTCCGCCGCCCGTGAGCGTTGCAGAAGCATGAGCGAACCTTTAGCGGAACCTAAGCAAGCGCCCAGTGGCGCGTATGTCGTCGTGATTAGCACGAGCCTCAATCCCGGTTCGCGTTCGCGGATTTTGGCGCGGCGGTTCGCCCAGCTTTTAGCGGAAACGTACCCGGACTTGCCGTCCGCGCACTTCGCCGATTTACAGGCATGGGAACCGCTGCCGATTGCCGGTTCCCCGCAGGCGCGGCAGCAAGCCGAAAACCACGCCGATTTGCAAACACTAAAAGCCGAACTCGCGCGGGCGACGCACGTCATCATTGCGGCTCCGATTTACAACTTCGCGGTCGGCGCGTCGGCGAAAAATTTGGTCGAATTGCTCGTGTCCGGCAAGGAAGAACTGGCGAACAAAACGGTGGGCTTTTTGTGCGCCTTGGGCGGGCCGCGCTCGTATATGTCCGTGCTCGGTTTCGCCAATTCGCTGATGCTGGACTTTCGCTGCTGGATAGTGCCCCGGTTCGTCGTGGCAAGCGGCGCGGATTTCACGAACGAGGAAATCACGGGCGGCGACATCGAGGCGCGTATGGAACAACTGGCGACCGAAATGTTCGAGCGCACCGTGCCGCCCCCGGCTTGGTAAACGAGAGCGCCGATTTAACGTGGACGTTTTGGATTCTATTTCGCCCCTTCCTGAACCGACGCCGTTTGGCGAAACGCCGCGCCTCGTTTTGCGCGAGTTCGTGCCCGGTGACTGGCAAAGCGTTTTGGCCTACGCTTCGGATGCCGAAGTTTTGCGCTATCGCATGGCCCAGCCCGCGACGCCCGAGCAGGTGCAAAACGGCTTGGCAAAAATCGCCGCCCAGCGCGACGCCGTTCCCCGCACCCGCTACGAAATGGCAATCGTTCGCAAAGACACGGGCGAACTCATCGGCTGGCTGCCCCTTCTTTTAGGCGACGGCAACAATGACGCCGAAATCGGCTGGACGCTCGCCCGCGCCCATTGGGGACACGGCTACGCGACTGAGGCCGCGTGCTTCGGCCTTCAGTTCGCGTTTGAAACCCTGAACCTGCACCGGGTTTGGGCGCGGTGTGCGGCCCTGAACACGGCCTCGTGGCGCGTCATGGAAAAACTGAAAATGCGCCGCGAAGGCCATCACAAGCAAAATCAATTTCTCAAAGGCGCGTGGATTGACACCTTCGTGTACGCCCTTTTGCAGGAGGAATGGATACAGGCCTCTCCCCCCAACCCCCTCCCCTGAAAGGGACGGGGGTTGGGGGGAGAGGCCTTTTTGTTTATTCCCACGTTTGCGGGGGCGCGTCGGGGGTTTTCGGGGCCGGGGGCGTTTTTTCCACAACCGGTGCGGGCACAATTTGGTCGTCGTCTGCGTTTTCGGTCGCCGCTGCGGGCGTCGGAACAACAAGGTTTCCCATACTGGTTGCTGTGGGAGGCGCGGCGGGCACGGTTGCCGGGGCAGGCGTCGTGTTTGCGGCTCCGGGCGACGGCAAACGGTCGCCATACGCCCCTCCTCCAACTGCGGTGGAAGGCGAAGGCAAGCGGTCACCATACTGCCCTGCGCCGCTTTGGGCAGCGCCCGGCGATAACAAACGGTCGCCGAATTGCCCCGCGCCGGTTGACGGAGTTACTGCAGCAGCGGGAGGAACAACGGGCGGAACCGTGGACGCCATTATCGGAGCGACCGTCGAGGCCATCGTTGGGGCTGTCATGGGAATGGTCGAGCCGAACGGGTCACTTGGCCCGGTTGTCGCCGCGACGGGATTTTTGGGAACCGCGCGGAACGGCAAGGCGCAGTACAGTTCCACGTCGCCGGAGGCGACATCGATCAGCGCGGTCGTGTCGCCGGGCACGCGCTTGGGGAGGGCGCGCTCGTCGGCGTTTGTCGTCCGGTGCGCCATTTCGCCGCCCGGCAGGGTTACTTGGTACTTAACCGCGCGCCCGTACGTGGAGTCACCAGTCAAGTTTTCCGAACTAAGGACGCGAGCCACCACGGGGATGCCGTTTGTGACCAGATTTTCCGCCCGCGCCAAATGCGCTCTTTGCTTTTGCGGAAACACGACGAAAGCTGCCGTTCCACCGAGCGCGAGCACGACCCCGCCCAGCGT
>CAXTBP010000120.1:0-14804 GCA_964241985.1 uncultured Armatimonadaceae bacterium
CCACGTAATCATGATGCGGGCGATCCATTTACGCGCGCCGACTCGCTCCATGATTAAGTTGCTGGGAACTTCAAACAAAAAGTAGCCGACGAAAAACAAGCCCGCGCCGATGCCATAAATGGTATCGCTGAACTTGAGATCGTCCTTCATCGTGAGGGCGGCGATACTCAAATTGCCCCGGTCAAGCAGGCAAAACACGTACAAAAGGGCCAGAAACGGAATGAGTTTCCCCATCAGTTTGCGCAGATAACTGCGCTCGATTTCCGCGTTTTCGGTCGTCTCCGCCGTTGGGGACAAGGGGACTGTCATAGTTGCTCCTGCGCTTGGTTCTGCGGCATTGTAGCACAAACCAAATGGAAAAAGCGCGGGCCACTCCCGATTGGGGCGGCCCGCGCTTTCAAATCATCTTGCGCTGTAACGCTACGCGGATTGGAGGAACGCCAAAAGGTCGGCGGTTAGGCGTTCTTTTTGCGTGGCGAAAACGCCGTGCGGTTCGCCGTCGTACTCGATGAGTTTGGCGGACGGAATGGCTTTAGCGACTTCGCGGGCGGTCGTGTCAATCGGCACGGTTTTGTCATCTGTGCCGTGGATGACGAGCAGGGGCACATTAAACGAGGCCAAATCGGGGCGGAAGTCGGTCGTGGCAAACGCTTTGGCGCAGTCGAGCGTGGATTTGAGGCTCGCCATCAGGGCGATGTCGGTTGCGTTATCGACGACTTCCTGACTGACCTTTTTTTCGATCAAGCCGTTACCGAAAAAGTCTTTGAAGAAACCGGCGAAGAACTGGGCGCGGTCTTTTTTCATGCCTGCCGTCATTTGGTCGAAAACCGCTTGATCTACGCCGTTCGGGTTGTCGGGCGTTTTCAGCATATACGGCACGACGGACGAAACGAGGGCGGCCTGCGTGACGTTCTTGCCGCCATAGCGGGACATATAGCGGGCGACTTCGCCGCCTGCCATTGAAAAACCGACAAGGGCGGCGTTGGTCGCACCGGTCGCTTCGATGAGGTCGGCCAAATCGTCGGTCAGTGTGTCGTAGTTGTAACCGTTCCACGGTTGTTCCGACCGACCAAACCCGCGTCGGTCGTAGGCAATCGTGCGGAAGCCCGCTTCGACAAGGGGAATAGCGATGTCGTCCCAGCCGTCGGCGTTCAGAGGCCAACCGTGAATGAGAATCACGGGGCGTCCCGTGCCCCAATCCTTATAGTAAAGTTGCGTTTTGTCGCGGGTTGTCAAATAGGCCATCGGTTTATTTTCTTTCGGGGTAAGGTTTCGGTACGGCAGCAAGCGCGTCGAACCGCGCCGAAACCGTTTCCTTTGCCGATTTACCCAAAGAGGCCATTCCTACCAACACGCGCTCCGATTTTTCCGTCACGGTGGGGTTTTGTGTCCGCGAAAAATAATTTTTCTGCAAGGTGCAACCTGCTTGAAACGGGCCGTGTCCCATAAATAAGCGGCAAGGAAGACCGCTGGGCATGGGCGAAATTGGTGGACACAACGCGGGCAGCAGCGGCCTTTCCGCGCTGCTTTCATGGCAGAATTTGGTGTTTTTGCTGCCGTTTGGCGCGTCGATATTTTTGCTGTTGCTGTCGTCGTTTCGTTTGGGCGGCGGGCATCGGCACGCGGGCGGCGGTTTCAAAGGGCACGCAGGCGGCGGACACGGGCGGCATCACCACAGCGGCGGGGTCGGCAAAGGGCACGCGAAAACGGCGGCGGGCAAGGCGCATGGCAAGCCCGGCGCGAAGCATAACAACGGTTCGTCGAAAAATCACGTCACGCCGCTTGGCTTCGTTATAGCCCTTGTTGGCGCAAACCGCGCGCCGCTCCCGCTTTTGGCGCAGATATTCTGTTTGGCGTGGGGCGTCGGAGGGCTTGCCGCAGGACGATTGCTTCCCGGCGGTGAACCAAGCGGGGCGGGCGAAAGCAGTTTGCGCTTTTTGTTTTGCTTGCTCGCCGCATTCGCGTTCGGGTTTGTCGCGGCCCGCTTGGGCGCGGAACTGTTGGCCCGATTTATGCCGCAGGAAAGCACATCGGTGGTTTCGCGCGATGCCTTGTACGGATTGACCGGCAAGGTGATTTTCCCGGTTACCGCGAGCGCGGGCCGGGTGCGCGTGTACGACGAATGGAACACGCTCCACGACGAATCCTGCCGCAGAGCGGGCGCGAATAGCGACGATGACGCCGCGCCGATTGCCAAAGGCCGCACAGTGCGCATCGTTGACCGCGACGCCAAAGGGTGTTTGTTGGTCGAAGAAGCCTAAAAAACAAAGGCCCAAAAGGGAAACTGCGACACGATGATGGTGTTTTTACAGCCGCGCTATTTGATTTTCCTGCTGCCCCTCGGTGTTTCCATTTTCTTGCTTACGCTGTCCCTGTTGTTTTCGGGCGGCGACAGCGACAATGACGGCACGGATGGCAGCGACGGCGGCGACGACGGCGGCGACGGCGAAAGCGGCGACGCGGATTTAGACGGCGGCGATGCCAATGGCGACAGTGACACAAGCGGCGACGATACCGACGGCGACCAAACAAAAAGCCACGGCGCAAACCACAAAAGTACGGCCCCGCGCAGTTTGCTTATTAACGGATTCGCGTTGGCGTGGGGCGTTTTCGGAATCGGCGCGAACCAACTGCTTTTCCCCGACGCGCAGGAACCGGCCTTTTCCAAACTCTGGCCTGTTTTTCTGATCGCGCTTGTCGCCGGTTTGGCGGGCGCGCTTGTGATGCGGCAGTTCGCGCAACGGTTGATGCCCGGCGTAAAAACGCAAACCGTGTCGCGCGATGCCTTGTTCGGCTTAACCGGAACCCTGCTTTTCGCCGCGACCGTAACCGGCGGGCGGGTGCGCGTGTACGACGAATTCAACACCTTTCACGACGAGCCGTGCCGCGTCGCAGTTGGCGCGGCCTCAATCGCAAAAAGGGCCAAAGTACGTATTGTTGACCGGGACGCGGTGTCCGGTCGTTTGATAGTGGAAGCCGTTCACTAAACGGCACATAGAAAAACGGAACGCTTTGGAGGAGCGTACCACATGGGATTTATTGTGATTGCGGCGGGGCTTGCGCTGATTGTTTTCGGCCTCTTGGGGCCAGCCCTCGGAGCGCCCATACAAACGTTGGCGGGCCTGCTCATTATGATTTGCGGCCTGCTCGTCACCCTCGTCGGACTGGGCTTGACGTTTATGGGCTTCTATCGGCGCACGAGCGCGGATCAAGCCTTTGTGCGCACAGGGCAGGGCGGCAAGCACGTCGTTTTGGATGGCGGTATTCCTGTCTATCCGCTCATTCATCGCATCATTGAGATCAACCTCAAAACGATGAAATTAGGCGTTAACCCGCGCGGCGCGAACGCGCTCATTACACGGGATAATTTGCGGGCCAACGTCCTCGCACAGTTTTATATTCGCGTACAGGCCGATACCGAGCATATCCTGAACGCCGCCCGCAGCTTGGGTGAAAACAGCATCAACGAACGGGCCGTCGAAGAATTAGTGTCGGAAAAACTGACGAGCGCGCTCCGCGCTATCGCTTCGCAGATGGACTTGTTCGATATTCACACCCAGCGCGACCAGTTTGCTGAGCGGGTCAAGGAACACGTCAAGGACGACTTGGAAGCCAACGGTTTGCTTTTGGAATCCGTCACGATTTCCGAACTCGACCAAACCGACCCGGCAGAGTTGTCGGACAACAACGTCTTCGATGCGCAGGGCAAGCGTAAAATCACCGAAATTACCGCCGCCGCGATGGTGGAGCGCAACAATTTGGAGCGCACCGCCGAACAAGCCCGCAAACTCAAGGACGTGGAAACGCGCCAGCAAATCTTAGGTTTGGAGCGGCAACAGGCTGAGGCCGAAGCGCAGCAGCAAACGGAAATCGCCAAAGTCCGCGCCGACAACGAGCGCGAATCTCAAGAAGCGGTTATTGTGCAGCAGCGGCAAATCGAACTTGCGCGGATCGAAAAAGAGAAGCAGGTGCAGGCGCAGGAAATCGCGCGACAGCAAGCCGTCGAAATCGCGCGAACCCAGCAGGAACAGGCCGTGCAGGCCGCGCAAATCGTGCGTGACCAAGCCCTGCAAACGGCGACGGTCGAGCGGGAAAAATCCGTCAGTGTCGCCGAGCGGCAAAAGCAAATCGCGGTTGCCCAGCAGGAAACCGCGCGCGCCAAAGCCGAAGAGGAAGCCCTGTCCGCGCAGGCCGACCGTGAAAAAGCGAGCCAGCAAGTCGTCACCGTGACGCAGCTTGCCGAAGCCGACCGCGACGCCAACAAAAAACTGATCGCGGCCCGGCAGGAAATCGAGCAGTCCAAACTTCGGCAACAAACCGGGGCCGACGTGGAAGCCTACACGCGCATTAAGCAGGCCGAGGCGGAGCGCGAATCTGCCGTTCAGCAGGCCGAAGCGCGTTTGCAGATGGCGGAAGCTGAAGCGCAGGCCCGCGAACTGGTCGCCCGTGGCGAAAAAGCGCAGCAAATGGTAGCCGTGGAAGTCAACCGCGAACAGGTTACGGTGGACGAAGCGAAGGTCGCTGTCGAGCGGCAACAATTGGAAAACCGGCAACAGTTCGCCCAAGCCGGTATTCAGTTAGAAGTCCAGAAACTGACGATTCAAGCCGACCGCGACGTGCAAATGGAGTTCGCCAAAGCGATGGCAAACTTCTTATCGTCGGGGCACATGACCTTGTACGGCACGCCCGAAACCGCCAATATGATGATCGACAATATGGCAAAAGGCTTCGGTCTGCGCTCAATGATCAACAGTTTCGTCAATGGCCCGGACGACGGCGCAAACGGAAACGGCGCGAACTTACCTGCCGTCCGCTCGACAAACGGCAATGGAAACGGAACCGACGCCGTGGGCGCGCTCTTATCGCAGGTCGGCGGTTTGCTTGGCCCCGCGCTCGCCAAAGTGACGGGCGGCGCAAACAGTAATTCGGCGCAAACGTCCGAGGACACGGAAGCCATCGCCCAGCGTTTGGCAAGCGATCCCAAACTGCTGGCCGCGCTCCGCGACGCCCTTGCCGCGCAGCCCACGCCCGCCGTTGTCGCCGCCGTGCCGGTTGTGACCGTCGTTCCTGCCGCAATCAACAACGGCAGCCCGGACGCTGCAACCGCCGCGAAACCTGCCGTCAAGTAGCGTTGAGCGAACCAAGAGAAAAGGGGATAGCGAATAGCCCGGCGCGTTTGCGCCGGGCTTTTTGTGTTTTATGCGACGGAAGGTGCCCGGTGGTACAGTAAAACCGATATGCGAGACTCTTTGAAGCCCGAACGGGCTATGGTTCGTCCGTGAAACTTCGCTTCAAACCGGACTGGTTTCTTTCGGGCATGGTCATCGCCGTGGTGCTTGCGTGGCTTTTCCCGAGCGCCGGGGCGGAAGGCGGCTGGCTTCATCCCGAAATTCTGACCAAAGCGGGCGTCGCCCTGATTTTCTTTTTGCACGGCGTCGCGCTTTCGTTTGGCGATTTGAAGGCGGGAATGTTGCGCTGGCCTATCCATTTGCTCGTTCAGGGCTGCACGTTCCTCTTATTTCCCCTGCTGGGAATGGGGCTGCTTTTGCTGCCGGGCGTGCCGCTCGATTGGTGTCCGCCCGCGCTGAAACTGGGCCTATTTTATTTGTGCGCCTTGCCATCGACGGTTTCATCGTCGGTTGCGATGACGGCGGCGGCTAAAGGCGACGTACCGATTGCCGTGTTCAACGCCACGATTTCCAGCCTCATCGGGGTATTCGCCACGCCGCTCTGGATTGGGGTAGCCCTAAAAACGCAGGGAACCGGCGGCGAAGCGCACGCGCTTCCGCTGGGTTCGGTCATTTTGGATTTGATGCTGTGGCTCGTTTTGCCGCTCATTGTCGGGCAGATTTTCCGCCCGCTCTTAGGCGCATGGGTCAAAAAAAACAAAGCGTTCGTCAATAAGGTGGATCGCTGTACGATTTTGCTGCTCGTGTACACCTCGTTTTGCGATTCGGTCAAGCGCGGCGTATGGACGGGGCACGGCATCGCCACACTTCTCGTCACGCTCGTTGCCTCACTCATTTTGTTTGGTGCGGTGTTTTTTGCAACGGGAACGGCGTGCGACCTTTTGAATGTGCCGCGCAAAGACCGTATCGCCGCCGTGTTTTGCGGATCGAAAAAATCACTGGCTTCGGGCGTCCCGATGGCGCAGCTAATTTTCGGGGCAAACCCCGGCATGGGTCTGATTCTGCTTCCGATTATGATTTATCATCCGCTCCAGCTTTTCATCTGCTCCCTGCTCGCCGACCGCTGGGCACGCGAACCGCATACGGATGATAATGCCGCAACCGCTGCGAAACCCGTCGCCAAATAGCGCATCGCAAAATCGCATAAAAAAGCCCGGCGCGTTTGCGTCGGGCTTTTTTGTGTTTTGCGCTTGTCTATGCGGGCAGGAGCATATCGGAAACCCGTAAAACGGACTGCGCCGCCGCGAGCGAAACGGTGTCGGTTTCTTCAAACGTGGCAAGATTTGCGTAGCCGTTGGGCGTCGGCTGAGAATACACGCGCAGTTCGCGCCCGTTCAAATCCAGCACCCAGTATTCCACAACTCCGGCCCGCGCATACAGCGCGGCCTTGACGGATACATCGGTGCGGAGCGTGGTATCGGAAACTTCGACAAGAAGCCGCACGTCGCGGGCCGCCGGGTCGCCCGTATAATCGGAAACCGGGCGATGCAGAACGACGACATCCGGCTCCGGCAGGTTGTTGTCGTCAAGGGCGACCGGCCCTTGCGACTGCACGAACTCCGTGCCAAACACTCCCATCAGCAACGCCTGAACGCGCATACACGCCACCAAGTGCCTGCGTTTTTGCGGCATAACGGTAACAATTTCCCCTTCCAAAAGTTCGTAACGCGCCGCGCTACTTGCCGTGGAGCCGAGCCAGCCGCTGTCAAATAAACGCGCGTACTCGTCGCGCGTCCAAGTTTTGCGCGGCATTTCTTGGCTGTTTGGCAAAATTACTTCTGCTGTTGCTGTCATTGTTATTCAATCTACTGATTTTCAAAACTAAGTTATTTACACTGAGCGCGAAGCTGTATGCGACAAACGTACCATCAGCAAGTCGAAAGCATCGGCGGACAGAATGCCGTAATCGTTCAAAATACCGCGCGCCGCCGCAAGGTGATAGGCGCGTACCGGTTCGGAATCCGCAAGTTGGGGTAGGGGCAGCCGCGCACCGGTGGGATGGTCGAAAGTTCGTCCTCGTGTATCGACGGTTTCGACAAAGCCTTCGTGGCGCAATGCTTGCGCCAAATCCTGATAGGTTAAACCGCTTACTGTCGCTATCATAGGTTGCTCCTAAATGATGTGGTTCTTGCGCTGACGTAATAACTCAACTGCAGCCTCATCAAAATGCTGACTTACGGGAACGCGAAGCGTTGAGCGGGTTATGTCGCTTGCCGCGTCCTGAATGTGTAACCAGTAGGCAGTGTCGGCGGGAACATCATAAAGAACCAAAACGACCGGAACCCGTTCCTCGCGCCATGCCTGTAAATCGCCTTCCGCAACGCGCACGGAAACCGCGCGTCCGTTATCAACAAAGGTCGGTGCGTCCGTTGCTTTAAGTTGAATGTAGAAGAAGTCGCGCTCTATTTCGCCATTCGCGTCAAAAGTACGAACCGTCAAATCATAGCCGTAATCGAAGAAAATCCGGTCGGCAACATGGCCCGCGCGCAATATAAACCGCTCTACGTGATTGACGCTCAAATCCGCAATGACGTGTTCGCGGGTTCGCCGTTTCTTCATAGAAAATTATAGCACGCGGGGCACATTGCCGACCGAATTCTCTATTCCCACGCGATAAGTGGTAGTTCCTGCGGCAGAACGGCGTTTTTGTGGTAGGGCAAAACGCGCACGGTGAAGCCTTGCTGGCCGCTTTGCTCGGTGGGGAGCGGGCCGGAATAGCGGTAGGGGCCAGCGGGGGCGTCGGGATTTTCGCAGGTTAGCAAAACGGTGTGCGCGGTTTCCAGCGAGCGGTCGGCGTCAATTGGGCCGCCGTAGAATTGCACGGCGACATCGCTTGGCGTCAGCGTGCCCAGCGAAACGACGACGTGAACCTGTGCGGCTTGGTGGGAGGCCAAGTTGTCTTGCGCGTTTTGCACGCTCTCGGTGTTGGCAGTGGCCCAACTGGGCCGCGATTTCTTCTTCCACGAGACCAGCTCTTTGGCGACGGCGTAATCGTTGGCGGCAAGCACGGCTTCGCGGCGGGCGGCGGGCACGTAGTAAGTTTCGGCGTACTCTTTGACCATGCGGGCGGTTGTGAAAACCGGGGCCAATTTTTTCATCGACGCCTTGACTTTGCTTATCCACCCGTGCGGCAAGCCGTCGGTTCCCCGGTCGTAGAACAGCGGCACGATGGAACGCTCCAACGTTTCGTAGATGTCTTCGGCCTCGACGTGGTCTTGGTAGCCCTCGTCCTCGTAATCGTCGCCGCGTCCTATTTCCCAGCCAACGGCGGGGTCGTAGCCCTCGGCCCACCAGCCGTCGAGAATGGAAAAGTTGAGACCGCCGTTTGCGATGACTTTCATGCCGGACGTGCCCGACGCCTCGTGCGGGCGGCGCGGGTTGTTGAGCCACACGTCCACGCCCTCGACCAAATACCGCGCCATCGCCATATCGTAGTCTTCCAAAAACACGATTTTACGCCGAACGTCCTCGCCTTTGGCGAAGTGAACGATATGGCGAATGAGTTCTTTGCCGGAATCGTCTTTTGGGTGCGCTTTGCCCGCGAACACGAACTGCACGGGCCGGTCGGTATTGTTCAAAATGCGCTTGATGCGCTCCACGTCGCGGAGCAAAAGGTCGCCGCGTTTGTAGGTGGCGAAGCGACGGGCGAAGCCAATCGTCAAAATTTTAGGGTCTAAAATTTCGCGGGCGTCCTGTATCTCGCGGTCGGACGCGCCGCGCTTTTCCATGCGGGCTTCTTGATACTTGCGCGCCCACGTTACCAATTTTTCGCGGCGCAGTTCGTGGGTTTGCCACAGTTCCGCGTCGGGAATGGTGTCCACTTTGGCCCAAAAATCCACACTTGCCAAGTTTTCCGCCGTCGCTTCGCCCAGATATTTGTCCTGCAAATCCGCCATTTCGCCCGACAAAAATGAGCGCGTGTGGATACCATTCGTAACGCTGCCGACCGGCACTTCATCGAGCGGATAATCGGGCCAGTTGGGCTGTACCATTTTTCGTGTCACTTCGCCGTGCAGTTTGGAAACGCCGTTGATATAGCGGGCCTGCCGGAACGCGAGAACCGCCATATTGAATTTTTCGCTGGCGTCTCCCTGCGCTACGCGGCCCCGATCCATCAAGTCGGCGAACGCGGGCAGTTTCACGTCGAAGGCATAGTCCGTGAAGTATTTCGCCATGAGTTCGGGCGGGAATTTATCGAATCCGGCGGGAACCGGCGTGTGGGTGGTGAACAAATTGCCTGCCGCCGCCGCTTCGGATGCGTCCGCGAATGACAAGCCTTTTTCCTGAGCCAACCGCCGCACGCGCTCCAAACTCAAAAACGCGGAATGACCCTCGTTCATGTGGCACACGGCGGGCTTGATGCCCATTGCGGCAAGGGCGTGGATGCCGCCGATACCCAAAATAATTTCCTGCTGGATGCGCGTTTCGTTGTCGCCGCCGTATAGGTTGCCCGCGATATGGCGGTCGGCCTCGCTGTTTTGCGGTAGATTCGTGTCCAAAAGAAAGAGCGGGATACGTCCGACCTGCGCTTTCCACACCTGAATATGGACTTGCCGACCGGGAAAATTGACATCAATCGTGAACGGATGATCGGTCAAATCGCCCTCGCGCTTTTCGCCGCCGGGCACGGGTTCGATGGGCAGCGAGTAAAAATCGGTCGTCGGGTAGTTTTCGATTTGCCAGCCGTCGCCGTTCAGCGATTGCCGGAAGTAGCCGTTTTGGTACAAAAAACCGACCCCGACAAGCGGCAAACCCAAGTCCGACGCGGATTTCAAATGGTCGCCCGCAAGCACCCCCAAGCCGCCCGAATAAATGGGCAAGCATTCCGTGATGCCAAACTCGGCGGAGAAATACGCGATGCGAAAGTTCGGGTCGGAAAACTCGGTTTTGTACGCGCCGTCCCACCACATCGGGCCGTCCATATACGCGCGGAACGCTTGGTACACGTCGCCCAACTGCGCCAAAAACGCGGCATCTTGGGCGGCGGCGTCCAGCCGCGCTTGGGGAACCAAGCCCAACAATTTGGCGGGATTGTGCCCCGACTGTTCCCACAGTGGGTCACCGCCCAGAGCGCGGAACAAACGAATGGAAGCGGCATCCCACGCCCAGCGTAGGTTGTAGGCGAGTTCCCGCAAATTTTGCAAAGCGGGCGGAAGCGACGGGGTAACGGTATAGGTGTGCAGCGTGCGCGGCGTCATAAACAAGCAAATCCTTTAAGAAAAATGGTACGCCGGAATGCCGTAGGGCGCGATTGCTGCGGTGCGGCATCGCCTGCAACGCTTTTAGTATACCCAGTTCGCAAAAAGCAAAAGTTACGCAAAAAGCAGATGGTTTTGCGACCCGGTAAATCACATGGGTTAAAACCCACGTCACAGTTTTCCGAAACGATTCCTAAAAGCGCAGGGCAAGCGGAGTGAAAAAGGGAATAAACAAACAAAAGTACGTTTCCCTTTTATTATGCCTTCAACAAACACCAACCCAACCAAAAATCTCGTTCTTCTCGACGGCAACTCGCTCCTGTACCGGGGCTTTTTCGCGATGCGCGCGCTCACGACGAGCGCGGGCCTGCACACAAACGCCGTGTTTTCGTTCACGATGATGCTGCTCACGCTCCTTGAAAAAGAAAAGCCCGACGTGATGCTGTGCGCGTGGGACACGTCGAAGCCAACGTTCCGGCACGAATTGACCAAGGCCTACAAAGGGCAACGCTCCAGTCCGCCGACCGAACTCACGCAGCAGGGGCCACTCGCCCGCGAACTCGTCAATGCGTTTCACGTTCCGACCGTGGAAGCGCCCGGTTTCGAGGCCGACGACATTATCGGTACGCTGAGTAAGCAGGGCCGTGAGCAGGGCTACGAAATCCTGATCGTGACCGGCGATTTGGACGCCTTGCAGCTCGTCGCACCGGGCGTACAGGTCATGACAACGGTTAAGGGCGTGACGGATACGGTCGTGTACGACGAGGACGCCGTGCTAAAGCGGTACAATTTGCGCCCCGATCAGTTGGCGGATTTCCGCGCCCTCAAAGGCGACACGAGCGACAACATTCCGGGTGTGCCCGGCGTCGGGGATAAAACGGCGGCAACCCTTTTGCAAAAATACGACCATGTGGAAAACTTGCTGCACCACATGGACGAGGTAACGCCCGCCAAATTGCAAGCCGCGCTCGTCGGCGCGACCGATCAAATTGTGCTGTCGAAAAAACTTGCCGTCATCGTCCGCGACGTGCCGCTTCCCGGCGTGGATTTGCCGGATTTGGCGACGGCGGAACACAAACCCGATTACGCCGCCGTGCGCGCCTTGTTCGAGCGGTTGGAGTTCCGCACCTTGCTTCGGCGATTGCCGGACGCGAAGGCAGTACCCGTTGGCTTCCGTGGCGGTATTGCAGACCAAAGCGAGGAAGGCTTTTTGTCGGAACCCCCCGTTATTGGGGGGCAGGGGGGCAAAACGGTTGACATCGAGGCCGAAGACTACGACCCGTTTGCCGACGATGCTCCCGACGCTGAACTGCCCGCGCCGAAAACGCCTGCCGTTGCGGTTGCGCCCGCCGATTTCCGCGACATTACCGAAGCGACGGATGCCAAAACTGTGGGCGAAATGGAAACGGCGGTTCGCGCGGCGCACCGTGTTTCCGTGCGCCTGCATTTATCGGGCGACGCCACAAACGCGAGCGACTTGCTGGACAGCAAACTCATCGGCGTCGCGCTCGGCATCGGAAATGGAACCGTGTTTTACGTTTCGCCGCCCGAAAAAGCGGCGGGCCTCCTTGCCGATCCGAAAATCGCCAAAGTTACGCACGACGCCAAGCGTGATATTGCCGCCATCGAAAAACACGGCTTGACGCTCGCCGGTATCGCGTTCGATACGGAACTTGCCGCGTACTTGCTGAATGCTGGGCGACGGTCAGGGTATCCGCTCAACGAAGTCGCCGCCGATTACGCCGGGCACGAAATCGCGTTGCTGGACAAAAAAGAGCGCAAAACGGCGGAGCCGGACGCCATCGCGGCCCACGACAGAACACAAGTCTTGCAGGAAGCCGACGCCATCTATGCCATCATGGGCGTACAGGAGCCGCGCCTTGCCGCCGACAAATTGACCAGCGTTTTGGAAACCCTCGAACTTCCCGTCGCGCCTATTTTGGCGGAAATGGAACTCGCGGGCCTTCTCGTCGATGTGCCCGTTATGGATCGCATGGCCCGCGAAATGCAAACGCAAATTACCGAACTGGAAGCGCAAATTTTCGCCATTGCGGGCGACCCGTTTTCCATCGGTTCGACCAAGCAGTTGCAGGAAGTCCTGTTCGACAAACTCAAAATCCCTTCGGGCAAAAAAACGAAAACCGGTTACTCGACCGGGGCCGACGTGTTGGAAGAACTCGCCCCCGATTATCCCATTGTGTCGCTCGTCATGAAGCACCGGGAATTCACCAAACTCAAAAACACCTATGCTGAAGCCATGCCGCTTCTCGTGAAAAGCGACGGGCGCATTCACACGACGCTCAATCAAACCGTGGCGGCAACGGGGCGTTTGAGTTCGTCGAACCCGAACCTGCAAAACATTCCGGTTCGCACCCCGATTGGTCGTGAAATCCGCCGCGCCTTTATCGCCGCGCCCGGCACGGTTTTGGTATCGGCGGACTATTCGCAGATCGAACTGCGCCTGTTCGCCCACGTCACCGGCGATAAAGAACTGGTCGCCGCGTTTGAAAGCGGGGAAGACATTCACACCTACACCGGCGCGAAAATGTACAACGTCGCCGTTGCCGACGTGACTGGCGATATGAGAAGGGCCGCGAAAACCGTGAACTACGCTGTCATTTATGGCATTTCCGAGTTTGCGCTGGCCCGTCGTTTGGGCATTTCGTTTGTCGCCGCCAAAGAGTTGAAAACCTCGTATTTCGCGCGTTTTCCCGGCGTTCGCACGTATTTGGACGAAACCGTCGCGTTCGCCCGCGCCCACGGCTACGTGCAAACCTTGTGGGGCCGCCGTCGCTATATACCCGATATTTCGAGCCGCGTGTTCACGTTCCGGCAGGCCGCCGAGCGCGCCGCCGCGAATATGCCCATTCAAGGCTCGTCGGCGGACATTATGAAACTCGCCATGATCGCCGTCCGCGATATGCTCCGCGACGAAGGCTTTCAATCGAAAATGCTGCTGCAAGTCCACGACGAACTCTTGTTTGAAACGCCGCCTGAAGAAGTTGCGCACCTTGCCGCCCGTGTCCGCGAGCGCATGACAAGCGTGTATCCGCTCCGCGTCGCTCTTGATGTGGAAGTCAAAACCGGCGCGACATGGGCCGACGTAACTCCGGTCGCCGACGCCAACGAAGAAGTCGTCAGCCTGATGAGCGGCGCATAGAAAGGCCAATTTTCAAGTAGCGGCGATAAAATATGACCGAAAGGAAAACGGAAAAGACTATGGCACAAACATCCGCATTACTGGATAAAGAAGATTTGCTGACGGAGATAGAACGTATCAAATCGCTTTATCCGTCCGCGCCGCCTATCGGCAAAACCAATCCTGAACAAATAGAGCGTTCGTCGGGCCTTTTCGCAAATGACCCTTTGTTTGAGGCCGCCGTTCGTGCCGGGCAGGAATGGCGAAAAGCCGAATCAACTGAAAACGAGCGGGAGCAGAACATAAAAGATGCCAGCGACGTTATATCTGCTTGACACCGACCACATGACGGTTTGGGAGCGGGGCGGGTTGGAAAAAGTACGCCTCAAAGAACGTTTGGACAGCATTGCGCCCGATGACTACGGAACCACGATTATCAATTTCGAGGAACAAATGCGCGGCTGGCTTGCAGAAATCGCAGGTACGGCTCAAAAGCCCGACGTGCAAACCCAACAGTATCAGCGATTAGGCGAACTGCTCCGATATTACCAATTCTTTTCGGTGTGGCAATACGATGAACGTTCGGCGGCGATTTATCAAGTTTTGGTGAAGCAAAAAGTGCGCGTTGGAACCCAAGATTTGAAAATCGCATCCATCGCGCTGGCAAACGATGCGACGGTTTTAACGCGCAACACACGCGACTTCGGCAAAGTGCCGGGTTTGAAAGTAGAAGACTGGACGATATAGCACACCAGTTTCAGGCAAGCGCGGGAGTACAACGCAGGCTAATGAACAGAACGGCGGGGAGCAAGAAATGGAAAGAACATGGATCGTTGACAAAAACGGTGAACTGAATCTGATTCTGCGCTCAATTACGTGGCGCGGCTGGGCGCGGCAAGCGGGCTGGCTGCTTTTTGCTTTCGTTTTCAAGGGTGCGATTGATTTGGCTTCCCAAAGGTTGGGCATTGGCCCGAAACCTGTCCATCCGATACAGCCTCTACCTTGGAAACAAGCGGGTGTTTTGTTGCTTGGTTACACGGTACTTGCCCTAACCATTCCGCTTATCGCTGCCGTTTTGCGGCAAATCTACCTGCGGGCTGAACGAATTATTACACGAACCGATAAACCCCACAGGGAAACGCGCGCTTTATGGTTCGTTACTTTTTGCGGCGCTTGTATCATTGCACTTGTTCTCATTTTTGATCATTAGCGCGGCGTGTTAGCCATAGCCGAAAAGGAAGCGAACGCGGATTTGGCGAACGGTTGCTATTATGGCAA
>CAXTBP010000120.1:14814-16329 GCA_964241985.1 uncultured Armatimonadaceae bacterium
GCTTGCGTTTTCCACGTTGGGGTGTCCGCAGTGGGACATCGACCGCATTCTTTCCGCCGCCCGCGACTACGGCTATCAGGCCGTCGAGTTGCGTGGGTATTTGGCCGAAATGGATTTGCCGCTCGCCGATCCGTTCACGGACGGGAACCGGGCGGAAACCAAGCGCAAATTCGACGATGCGGGCGTTGGCGTGTGCTGCGTATCGTCGTCGGGCGTCGTGGTTAAGGGGAATTTGGCTCATGTGCGGGGCCATGCCGACGTTGCCCGCGATTTGGGCGCGCCATTTGTGCGTGTGTTTGGCGGCAAATTACCCGACGACGTTTCGCACGACGACGCCCTGTCCCACGCCGCCGACAATTTGCGCGCGTTTGGCGATGCGGCCCAAGCGGCGGGCGTCGGGATTGTGCTGGAAACCCACGATTCGTTTTCCACGGGCGCGCAAGTCGCCGAACTGCTGAGCAAAACCGCCCATCCCGCCGTGTTTTCCTTGTGGGATTTGCACCATCCGTACCGGCAAAACGAAGCCATCGAAACGACCGACCAATACCTTGCGCCCACGCTGCGGCACGTTCACGTCAAGGACGGCGCAAGCGGAACCTACACCCTTTTAGGCGAAGGCGACGTGCCCGTTTTCCCGATGCTGGACTTGATTTTGGACGGCGGCTATACCGGCCCGATTTCGCTCGAATGGGAAAAACGCTGGAAGCCCGACATCGCCGACCCGGAAGTCGCGTTCCCCCAATACGCCCGCCTTTTGCGCGAGTATTTGGACAAGCGCGGCGTGTGAATTTCAAACAAAACGGTCGGGAAATTGGGGTATTTGATGGATGTAAAAATACACAATGCTAAGGAAGCCGTCAAAGCCTGTGGGACTGACCTGCGGTGGGTTAGTGATTCGGTCGCCCAGATGATAACGGATTTTGACGCGGAATTAGATGTGCCGCCCGACCGTGTTGTAGAGCGAATTATTGAGGAAACGATCTGGAAGATTGAAGAAGTGCCTTGCGGCTGGTGCATCTTTTGGGGCCATCCAGAGTGGGTAAAGAATATGCGAGAAACCGGAAAACCGGGCGATGCACCTTATGTCATAGGTGGGTTGCCTTTTATGGTGAACCGATGGACAGGAAAATCCGACGCCATTGGGGGATCGCTTTTTCCCACTTGGAATGCCGAAGTTCAAAATTACATCTACCATCTTCCCGAAGACCAACAAAGTTCTTGTCAGTTGCCAGAGTTCCGCAGTGTATGGAAACCCGACCCTATCCGTTTTTGGCCCCCGATACTCGACGAAATCCAGTTAAACAAAATTGACGATCTTGAAGACATCCGATTTACTTTGGAAATTGACGAGGCGGGTCAAAATCTGTTGGTCGGCAATGAACCAAACCTCGCCGGAATGCCGCCTCTCCGTGGCGGGTCGCCTTATCTCCGCGCTTGCTCCATGATAGATGTAAAACAATAAATCGCTACGAAAACCTATATTTTCAAACCAGAGTTTGATAAGACATCGTCTGT
>CAXTBP010000121.1:0-16280 GCA_964241985.1 uncultured Armatimonadaceae bacterium
GGCTGGGGCGTTGCGGCAGGGGAATCGGACAAACCGCGGCGGCGGTCACGGATGGTAAAGCCTTCTTCTGGCTCGTCTCGGTCGGGCATAGGTGTGTTATTTCAGGTCGCGGCGTTACGGGGCCAAACAACGGGGCGGCGCGACAAACGGTATGCGCGATTGTAACACAGGATTTTAACGCGGCGCAACAAGCCGCCATTTAGTTTCCGCCCTGTCAACCAAACGAAATCCGTTTCTTTCGTTTGACGAAAAAGACCAAGCCGGTGTACGATAAACCCGGGCTTTCCCATACTACCCCCTGCCTGAAATTACCAATGTACGAACCAAACCAACCCTCCGAAACCAATACGCTGACACCCGCAGAATTGATGCTGCTTTTGGAGCACCGCAACCGCCAATTAGACGCCATACGCCGCACCAGCGACGCGCTGTTTTCCCTGCCGTCCGCAAGCGAAATGGTGCGCGCCACCCTTGAAATCGCGCTCGACGTTTTGCGGGCCGACGCGGGAACGGTTTTTCTCCACGATGAAAGCGATGACAGTTTGGTATTTCGCTACGTCGTCGGTGGGGGCGGGGAGAATTTGCTAAATAAGCGCATTCCCGCCGCGCAGGGCGGGATCGCGTGGACGGTGTTTAGTACCCATGAATCCAACCTAACCGGCGACGTAACGGGCCGCGCCGATTTCAACGCCCAAGTGGACGCGGAAACCGGCTTCCATACCCGCTCGCTGATGACCGTGCCTGTCAAGCGGGCCGGAAACGAAACGCCGCTCGGCGTCATGCAAATCCTGAACGCCCGCATCCCGTTTACGTCCGGCGATTTGGAAGTTTTAGAAGTCTTGTGCGCGCAGGCGGCGGCAAGTATCGATCACGCGCGGCTAACCGAAGAGGCCAAAAAGACCGAAATCGTTCACGTTATCGGCGATGTTTCCCACGACATCAAAAATATGCTCACGCCGATTAAATCGGGCGTGTGGACGCTGCAGCCGATGTTTACGAGCCTGTTCGAGGACTTGGATAAAATCCGCGCGACGTGCCCGGAAACCGAGCCGTGGGCAAACGACATCGCCCGCATCGTAGGGGCGGTGCGCGACAACTACGGCTGGATGCTGGACGGAATTTTATCGTCGGCGCAGCAGGTGCAGGATCGCACCAAAGAAATCGCCGATGCCGTCAAGGGCGAACTGTCGCCGCCGTTTTTCGAGCGGGCCGATTTCCACGAAACCTGCCAATCCATACTGAGTCCGCTCAAAACCGTCGCCGATCAAACCGGCGTGCAGCTCCTAATGGATGCCGACGAAAATCTGCCGCCCGTCGAGTTCGACAAGAAGCAGATGTACAACGCCTTGTACAATTTGGTCAATAATGCTTTGCCCTTTACGCCCTCCGGCGGAAGCGTTACGCTCGGCACACAATACACCGAGGGCGATACGTTTTTCACGGTTTTTGTGCAGGACACGGGGCAAGGAATGCCCGAGCACGTTCGCGCCCGCTTGTTTACCGATGCCGCCGTATCCACGACACCCGGCGGTACGGGCTTGGGAACGCGCATCGTCGCGGGCGTTGTCGCCCGGCACAACGGCACAATTTCGGTGGAAAGCGCCGAGGGCACGGGAACGACCATCCGTCTGCGTTTGCCGCTGCGTCACGCTTAAGGCCCCCCTGCCCCCAATAATGGGGGGTTCCGAGTAGGCTTTTCGATAACCGCCAAATAGTGGGTTCTTTGCAAACGGTGTCATCAGAACCCCCCTTATTGGGGGGCAGGGGGGCCAAACGATAATCGAGAAGCAGGAAGCCGTGCCCGCGAAACCGAACGGTAAGCGGTATTACTATCAAGGGAGTTTAATTTAACTTTGGCACGAATGCCGATTATCGCGGGCAACTGGAAAATGAACAAGGGAACCGCAGGCGATGCGGTCGCTCTGGTCGAAGATTTGCTTGCGCAACTTATTGACAAGAATTTGGCGGGCAAACTGCAAATCGTCGTGTGTCCGCCGTTTACCGCCCTTGCCGCCGCCCGGTCGGTTTTGGACGACAACCACACCATCGCCCTCGGCGCGCAGAATATGTTTTGGAAAGACAGCGGCGCGTATACCGGGCAAGTTTCGCCCTCTATGCTTGTGGACGCGGGCGTGCGCTATGTTCTCATCGGGCATTCGGAAGCGCGGGGCCGTTTCGGCGTGCCGGAACCCGATTTCGACGCCGACGTTTTGAAACTGTTTGGCGAAACCGACGAAACCGTCAACCGCAAAACGCGAGCGGCCCTCGCCGCCGGTTTGACGCCGATTGTGTGTATCGGCGAAACGCTCGCTGAGCGCGACGCGAACCAAACGGATGCCGTTGTCGCCGCCCAAGTCAAGGGCGCGCTCGCCCATATTGACGCAAGCGACGCATCGCAAATCGTGATGGCCTACGAACCGGTTTGGGCGATTGGCACGGGTAAAACGTGCAGCGCCGACGAGGCCGACCGTGTGTGTGGGGTTGTGCGTCAAACGATTGCCAATTTGTATCCCGGCACGCAAACTGCCGAGGCCGTCCGCATTCAGTATGGCGGCTCGATGAAGCCGGACAACGCGCCCGATTTGCTGTCGCGCCCCAATATCGACGGCGGCTTAATCGGTGGTGCGGCCCTGAAAGCCACGGATTTCGCCGCCATTATCGCGGCTGCCGCATCGCCTGCCGCCGCAGATCGCCCGTAACCGGTTTTAATCGGGTACACTAAACAAAATACGGTTAAAACGTTTTGACCGAAAGGAAACCAAAACCCATGCGAATTCGCAAAAAAGAAATCCGCCAAGCGCAGCACCGCAAACAAGTGCGCGAAAAAGCCGCCGCTAAAGTCGCCGCCGCGAACGCCCCGCGCTACGCCGCCGCGCCCGCCGCGCCCCGTCCCACCCCCACGACCCGACGGTCGTCATCGGTGGAATAAGCCAACCGTCTACCCGAAAGGAAATTAAAGCGTATGGAAGGGGCTGCCGCAACTTCGCGGGATCGCGCCGTGCCCGTTTTGCAGCACGTCGGCGAACTGATCAAATTTCGGGACGAGCGCAAAACGCTTCGCTTTACCTTGCTTGACGGCAATGTGGTGGAAGGCGTCATTCGCTGGTTCGACGACGAGGCCGTTCATATCGTGACATCAAACCGGGACGAAATCACGCTGTTCAAGCACTCGGTTTCGTACTACGGCGCACCGTCTGCCGCCGCGTAAAACGCGAAGAACAAACCAAAAACGCCCCGCCTGGCTCAAAACCAAGCGGGGCGTTTTTATTGAAACGACGAAAAAGCTGCCGGAGGGAATCGAACCCCCGATAAAGGTTTTGCAGACCTCCCCCTTAGCCCCTTGGGTACAGCAGCGTGTGTGGGAAAACGGGGAAAGCGACAACCCCTAGAAAAACAAAAAATTAAAAAACTAAGGCGCAGAGCGGAATCGAACCGCTGCATGAAGGCTTTGCAGGCCCCTCCGTTACCACTTCGGCACTGCGCCATATAAACCAACTCAAACCGACCGACCGAACACAAACAAAGCGGGAGACGAGACTCGAACTCGCGACATTTTGCTTGGGAAGCAAACGCTCTACCACTGAACTACTCCCGCAGAGCCTTTCATAGTATACCCGGCTGAGATTTGTTTTCGCAAGCCCCACCCGCTCCGCTTGCTATGGAAGCAGTTGCAGGCGGCCTCCGCCACGCGGCGCAGTTTCGCCGGTATCTATGGCGACCGTTGTCGCGGAAACGTAGTTTTCGGACTCGTTTTTCGCGGTATCCGCCGTGTGCCCATTGCTGTTTGTAGGATAACCAGCCGTGGTTTCCGGCGCGCTCCGCGAGGCCATAATGAGTTTGCGCGCGTTTTTGTCTTTGTACATTGCGCGGTCGGCGCTTGAAATCAGCGCCGCCGCTTCCGAGCCTTCGTAGGGGAACGACGCCGCGCCGATGGAAACGCCCACGCGCACATCGCCCAAATCGCCGCCGGACAATCGCGGATCGTACATATCGACCGCATCGCGGATTTTATCCATCACGATTTTGGCTTCGACGGGGCCGGTGAGCGGCAAAACGATCACGAATTCGTCGCCTGCATAGCGGGCGACCAAATCGCCGCTGCGCAGCACCGATTGGAATATACCGCCCAAATCGCGCAACACTTCATTGCCGCGCGTATGTCCGAACTGGTCGTTGACGGGCTTGAAATTGTCCAAATCCAGCACGAGAACCGTCAAGGGCCGATCTTCCGCGCGGGCGCGCTCCAATTCCCGTTCCATGAACTGCGTCAAATGGCGGGCATTGTACAGTCCGGTCAAGGAATCCGTCAAAGCGGAAATGCGGTTTCGGTCGTACTCGCGGGCGTGAACAATTGCGCGGGCGGCTTGTGCCGCGACCGCCTGCAAAACGCGCAAATCTTCCCGGTCGAACGCCCCGGCCCGTTCTTGATACAGGTTGATCGTGCCGATGACTTTACCGTCGCTCACGAGCGGTGCGATAATGGTCGAAATGAGGGGAACCCATTCTTCCAACATCTGCGCGGGTGTCCCCGGGGGCACGCCGGGAATTGCCGACCCGATGCGGCGCAAACGGGCAGCCAGTGCGGCCTCCATTTCGCGGGCGCGCAAATCGTCCATCACGCCTTCGCCACTGAGCGCGACTTGACCCGTCGGGCCTTCCCCGATAGGGATTTGCAAACCGTCAAATAGGGTTGCGTTGATTCCGACGGCTCGCTGTACGGTTAGAACGTCGTTTTCAAGCAACAGCAAAACACACGACGACGCATTGAAAATATTCTTGAACTTGCTGACCAAAACGCTGAGAAGTTCGCCGACCGGCAGGGTGGCCGACGCGGCCTGCGAAATTTCGTACAGCGACACGTATTCAAACGACGAGCGGTTCAAGCCGGAAGAAACTGCATCGTAGATCTCGGCGGCAGCCGACGACGAGAAACCATTTTGGTCTTTGCTCCCCGCCTCTTCAATCAAATCGCTGCCGATGTGCAAGCGCGGGCTGCGATCCAAAACCGCCATAAAAGCGTCTACGATGATGGGGTCGAAATGGCTGCCCGCATTGTCTTTCAGATGCTGGACGGCCTGCTCGTGCGGCCAGCCGGGACGGTAGGAGCGATCCGTGGTTAGCGCGTCGTACACGTCGGCGACCGCGAGGATGCGTCCGCCGAGCGGAATATCCTCGCCGCTCAAACCGTCCGGGTAACCGGTTCCGTCCCATCGCTCGTGGTGGCTGCGGACAGCGGGCATAACCGGGAAAGGGAAGGGAACCGGCTGCAAAATTTTCGCGCCCATATCCGGGTGCGTTTTGATGCGCTCAAACTCTTCGTCGGTCAAGCGGCCCGGTTTGGTCAAAATATGCTCGGGCACGGCGAGTTTGCCGATGTCATGGAGCAAAGCGGCGGTTTCAAGGGCTTTGAGATCGTCGCCAGCCAGCCCCATTTCTTTGGCGATGCTGACGGCGATTCCTTTGACGCGCTGAATATGCTCTTTGGTGTAGCGGTCTTTGGCATCGATAGCAAGGGCGAGGGACTCCACCGTCGAAGTGTACAGATGCTGCAATTCTTCCTTGCTGTTTTGCAGTTCGGCGTTGGCGAGCGCAAGTTCGGAGTTCGCGGTTTCCAGTTCGTCGTGGCTTTTGCTCAAAGCGTCGATATGCTGTTCCTGATCTTCCGCGCGGTCGTTGTACGATTTGTAAACGTAGAACGTAATAAAAGGAACCCACGTTCCAACCGTAATAACGGCGGCAATCGTCCACGGGTAAAGGGTTGCCGACGGCAGCAGCGCGTCTACGACGACGGCGCACGAGGCTCCCGCGAAGTAGCCCGGCCCCATCCAAACAAAATTACTCCGCCAAATACGAATCGGATTTTCGCCGGACGTAAGCGCGATAACGAAGGCCACAAGGGAAGTATTGACGAGCCAGTACGTAAGCGTGGAAAAAACGACACTAAACAAGACGCGGCTAAGAACGGCCTGCGCGTCCGCGCTGAAAAGTTTGAACGCATCCAACTTGAAGTGCGGATCGTAAAAACCGAAAGCGTGCAAAACCAAACCGGATGCAAAAACGGATAAAGAAGCGACGCTTACGTTGAAGGCGATTTGATAACCGAACGTGCGGCGTGGATACAGCGAGGAAACCAGCGAATTGAGGCAGGAGACAATAATTCCGGCAAAGGGGCCAGCAGCAAGCAGGAGCAAATACGCGGGAATGAAGCCGAGCGACATTGTCGCCCGCGTTGGGCTTTCGCGGTCGCGCCGCCGCACGGCGAAAAGGAGCATCTTCCGAAAGCCGGCGGCAACGCCCAGCGCGCTCCCCACCAAAAGCAGCGCCCACTTACCTGTCCAAAGCGAGGGGGGAAAGGCCGTCACGGCAAACAGCGAACATGCCAAAGCAGCAGCGCCCAGCACGTACACCGTCCATATATAAATTCGGGCAGCAAGGGAAAACTGCTGCATGACGTATCCTTAAATATCTATTTGGCACGAAAGATGCGGTCATCGAAACGACGCGAGGTAAACTTCACGCACGGTCTACCATTGTATCTTTTTCCTAATGACATAGCATTGTTATTGGTAAGACCACACATAAAGATTATCCGGTATTTCACGGTTTTTGTGCAAATCCCTTATATAAATAAAAACCGGCCCCTTAGAAGCAGGGCCGGTTTTTTGTTTTTTACGAACGCAACGGGAAGGTTTAGCCTTTGTCCCAAATGATGTTGCGTTGAGTAACTTTGCTGTACATCGATTTCTCCTTTGATGAAAGCGCGCGCGAACGGTTGGCAATAGAAATCAGGAAAACGTTTTACGGATTTCCCGGATACGGGTTGGCGGTATCGTCGCCTCGCTGCACGTCAATGTGCCCGCCCCAAATCAAGTTTGCGGCATCGATATGGCCGCCCCAAATCAGGTTGTTTGCCGTCGGGTCGTTGGAATCACCCTGAAAATCAATGTGCCCGCCCCAAATCAGGTTGTTGGCATTGACGACGCCATCGTCGGGCGCGCCGCTGGAATACTGGGTCGCTTTGCCCCACAACGCTTGGTTGGCCCAGATCATGTCGGAGGTGTCCGGCGGATCCTGTGCGTAGGGCTTTGCGTTGTCGATATGGCCGCCCCAGATCAGGTTGGCTCCCCAAACCATTTCGTCCTTGAAGTCGATATGACCGCCCCAGATGAGGTTGCTGCCCCAAACCGTGTTTTCTTTGGGCTGCGGAACATAGTCGATATGGCCGCCCCAAATCAGGTTGTCGGCTCCCACGCCGCCGCTGCGAACCAGCAGGCTGGGAAGCTTCGCGCCAAGCCAAACCACGTCCGCGCCGCCGATTTGCGAGACGAGCGAAGGATTGGAGGACAAACCGTTGGGTTTCATCAGGTTCGCCGTTTCGCACGCACCGGGGATGTTGAGTTCGCCCGCGCCTTGCGTCAGCGGATCGTACACAACGGTCGCTTGGCGCACCGGGTCGTAGCCCGTAAGCGGTTCGGCGGAATACATCAAAGCCGATTTGACGGCATTGGGATACAGCGCGCCATTGGTTTGCAGAATCAGCGCAGCGGCGGCGGCGACCATCGGAGACGCCATCGACGTGCCCGAAAGGCGCGTGTACGCGCTGGTTCCACCCGACGTGGTGTATTCGCTCGTCGGGACTTGCGTTTGCGGGTAGTTCGTATCAAGGAACGAACCCGGCGCGCGCACCGACACAATGTTGTTGCCCGGCGCAATTACGTCCGGCTTGATGGACAAATCGAAGCGGGACGGGCCACGCGACGAGAACGACGCGATAACGTCGTCGCCGCGTCCGACCGTGCCGCGCGAGTTCGATGCGCCGACCGCGATAACGAGCGGATCGTTCGCGGGCGCGCCGACCGCGCCGTACACGCCGCCGATGTTACCCGCTGCGGCAACGACGGTAATACCGGCATGAACGGCTTTTTCCGCCGCTTGGCACAGGGGATCGGTTTTGTAGGATTCCCAAACGCCCGTGGACAGCGACATGTTGATAATGCGGATTTTGTACGCGGTTTTGTTGGCGATAACCCAGTCGATGGCGGCAAGGATGTTAGACGTTTGGCCCGAGCCGTTGCTGCCCAGCACTTTGAGGGCAACGATTTTGGACGATGGCGCGATGCCTTTGTACGCCCCGGCGGAAGCGTTGCCGTTGCCGACAATGATACCGGTGACGTGGGTTCCATGACCGTAATCGTCATAAGCCGTCGTTTGGTTGTTGACGAAGTCCTTGAAGCCGACAACGGAGTTCGAGGCAATATCGCCGCCCACCACAACACCCGAATCGAGAACCGCGATGTTGATTCCCTGTCCGGTACGCTTGATCTGCGTCGGAAGCGCCTGCCCGGCGACATCGACACCGGTTGCGCGGCGATCCACGTCAAGGTCGGCGGTCGTCATCACGGCCCGGTCGGGGGAAATGGAAGCGACGCTCGGGTCGTTCGACAATGCGACGAGTTGCGAAGGGGTCGCCTCAACGACCGCGCTGTTTGTGCTTTTGAACGTGCGGCCCAAAACGGCGACGTTCATGCGCACGTTATGGGTCGTGACGGTATTATCGACCGGCGTTTTCATGCGCACGATAACGCGGAAGCGCGGCTCGGCGTCTTTGCTTGTTTTAACGGACGCGGCGGCGGCAGAAAGCAGCGCGAATTTGTTTTTGCCCGTAGCGGACACGGGCGCGGGCTGCAGCGAGGCAGCCAAATCGGGGGCGATTTTCGATAGGTCGCCCGCATGAGCGGCGGACGCCGTCCAAACCGTGCAAAGAGCGGCGGCAGCAGTAAGCGCACCACCCGTGGCAAGAGAGCGGGTAAGCGAAGAGGTATACCCTTGCTTCTCGTTTCCACAAACCATCTTCGATAAGCGTTTCAACAATACACTCCTTCCACACAACGCAATCCGCTTAACGCCTCGGTGGGCGAAGTCGGCATAAAACGGTGACGGAACTGAATAAAATACCGCCGGAATTTTCTTCCAGTCGGGGAGGGGGTTGACTGTTGAAACAGCGCGCAGCCTCTCCGAATTTAATTATAGGAAAGGCGCGCGAAAATCTTTAGGGTGTTTTTACGGGTTTTTCAGAAAATTTTCAGGTATTTTTTCGGGATTTATTTTAGGCAGGGCGTTTCCAAATCTTCATGCCTTTTTTCATGCCTTTTTAAGGCTACCTTAGGGCCGGGCGGACGTGCGCGAAATATGGTTTTCCCGCACGCGGAGCAGTCCGCCGCCGCGCTGGATGAGTTCGGAAACCGTGACGAAAATCAGCCCTTTGGCGCGGAGGCGTGCGACAAGGCGCGGCAAAACGGCAAGGGTGGGCAAAACGCCGTCGTGCAAAAGAATGATGCCGCCGGGCGTGATGTCGCGCATCACAAAGCCCTCGATTTGCGCGGGCGTGCGCCCGGCGGCATAATCGGCGGGATCGTCCGACCATAAAATGTTGGCGTAGCCGTTTTGCTCAATGACTTTTTGTATGGCGGGGTTGTACTCGCCGCCCGGCGGACGCACCAAGCGGGTGCGCGACCCGACCAAGTTGAACAAGGCATCGCGGGTCAAATTGAGTTCACCGGGCACTTCTTCAAGGGGAATACGCGGCAAGCGGTAATGGTGGAAGGTGTGGTTGCCCAGTTCGTGCCCTTCCAAAACCATGCGCTGAATGATTTCCGGGTACTTGACGGCCTGCATCCCGACCACGAAAAACGTCGCCGGAACCCCCAAGCGATGCAGCGTGTCCAGCAAATCTTCCGTGCGCGCGCCGTGCGGGCCATCGTCGAATGTCAGCGCGATAAAGGGTTTGCGCGGATCGCCCGTAATGACTTTGAGGATTTTGATGCCTTTTTGGCGTTCGGCGTCGTCTTGACTGGCAAGTTCGACTTGCTCCTTATACACCTTTTCCACGGCTTCGGTGCGGCCCGGCGTGGTCGCGCGGCTTCCGGGGAGCGGCTCGGCGGGCGGGGCTTTGGTCGCACTTGCGACTTCCAATCCCGGCGAAAATCGCGCGGCTCCACGCGGTAAGATAAGCGACTTTCCGCCCGGTTTAACGGGGGAGTTTTTGGGAGGGGCATTAAAAAAAGGCATAACGTATAATGGGTTAGTTTAAGAGTCGAGCGGCGTATTTGGTATTTGCTTAAAATAAAAGCGCGGAACGAAACGAGCAAAGTTCCGCACGCTATTTTACCTGCTTTTACGATGGCTTACGCCTTCGCGGTTCCTGAAAACGGTGCGTTTTACAAACCGTTTGAAACCGCGCTCAGAAATCACGAAACTAACCCATTAGTATGCTTTTCGGAAGAAGAAGGCCATTGTGGCGGCGTGCCGAAATCCGTTTTCCCGATGCGGGCGAACCGGCGCAAAACCCGCGCGTGCAAAATGTGATGCGAACCGGCGTTCCCGTTGCGCACCCGCGCCTGCCTGTCGGCGAGGCCATCGAACTTTTGCGGGCCGGATCGCACGCGGTCGTTCCCGTGGTGAATGTCGCCCTTGCGTCATCCCCGACCTCTGCTGGCCGATCTTGGGGCGCGCCCTCGTCGTTTGTGGGCTGGGTCGGCGAAACCGAAATGGCCCGCGCTTTGCTTGCTGCGGACAGTGATGCCGCGCGCAAAGCGTTGATGCAAACCGCACTTGCCGATGTGCCCGGCCTCATTACGCCCGCGCAAAACGCCGCCTTTATTTCGCCGGGCGCGTTCGTATCCGATGCGGCCCGCCAAATGGACGCGAGCGGCGCAAACGTACTCGCGGTCGTGGACGGAACCGGCGCGTTTTTGGGCCTGATTGGGCGCGGCGATTTGGTGCGCGAACTGACGCGGCCTCTGCGCCCGCCCGTACTCGGCGGCATGGCGACCCCGCTCGGCGTATATCTCACGACCGGCGCGGTTTCCGGCGGCGTGGGAACGCTCGCCCTCATGCTCACGGGCTTGGTAATGTTCGCCGCCTTTCTGCTCAGCATCGTTTTAACGCAGCCGATTTTACACTGGACGCACGAAAACGCGCCCCCGTTTTTGGCTCGCGCAAGCGAAAGCGGCTTGGCGGTCGTTTTCGTTTCCCTGTTGCAAACCGCCCTGTATTTGGCGTTCGTGCGCGTGTCGCCGCTGGGCGGCTACCATGCCGCCGAACATCAAACCGTCCATGCGATTGAGCGCTCGTTCCCGCTACTGCCGCAATATGTGCGGGCCATGCCGCGCGTCCATCCCCGGTGCGGAACCAATTTGGTCGCGGGCGGTTTGCTTTTAACCACGACGGCAAGCCTTTTGCAGGCCGTCGCGGACGCGCTTGGGTGGGGCCAAAACGAACTCACCGGCTACGCCGTATGGGGATTTGCCGCTTTTATCGCATGGGGCTATTTTCGGCCCGTCGGAAGCTGGCTTCAGCAGTTTGTTACGACGCGCCCGCCAAGCCACAAAGAAACCGAAAGCGGAATCAAAGCGGCCCGCGAAGTGCTGGCCCGGCACGATGCCCGCGTTCGGTCGGGGCAAGCTGCCGCGCCGCCCTATGTGCGTTTGTGGCGCATGGGCTTTTTGCAGATTTTCGCCGGATTTTGGGTCGGACTGGCTTTGGTGTGGCTCGCGGGCTGGTGTTTCCCCGCGCTGCGCGCCGCTTCGATGCCGTATCTGCACGATTTGATGCTGTAAATGAAAACTACCGAACTATGATGAACCCCCAAGCCATTCAAAAGGATGCTCTGCATGGATAAACCGGAAGCCGCCGATGCGACGGTTTTGCCACGCGTGCTCGTTGAGTTCGTTTCCGCCGACCCGACCGGGCCGCTGACGCTCCATCAAGCCCGCAACGGCGTGGTCGGCGACGCACTGGCGAACCTGCTCACGTATGCCAATCGAGTAAGCGAAACAAAGCGTGAGTTTTACGTCAACGATGGCGCGTCCGCGTTGCGCGTTTTGGCCCGCGCTTTGTGGGACTTGCAAAAACAAAACGATAGCGCGCCCCCAAGCGGCTTGGACGGCGGCGCGGTGCAATTACCAAGCGCGCTTATCGCCGCGCTTGAACAGAACCCGCAAAGCGCGCATTTTGCGTCCGTGCCGTTTGAAGAGGCCGCGCCGTTTTTGCAGGCGCTTGTCGCTGATTTTTGGCAAACCGAACACGAAAAAACGCTAAGCGCTTTGGGCGTGCGCTTTGACCGTTTTTTCAAGGAAAGCGAACTCCATGCCGCGTCAAGCGCGGGTGTCGCGCCGATTGCCGCGCTGCTAACCGAACTGCAAACCGCTCGTGCCGCGTCCGATGAGTTTGGGGCGCTTTGGCTACGCTCGTCGCGGCTCCGCGAAGGCGAGCGCGACTATGTTTTGCGCCGCGCCGACGGCTCGGTGACGTATCTTGCATCCGATTTGGCCTATCACAAAAACAAATTCGGACGCGGCTTCGGGTATGTTGTGGACGTGTGGAACGCCGACCACGCCGCCTATGTCGGGCGCACGCGGGCCGGACTGACGGCGCTTGGCGTCGCGGGTGATAACTTGGACGTGGTTTTGTGTGGGAGCGTGCGCTTGGTGCGCGACGGGGCCGACGTTAAAGACGCGGGAACGCCCGTTTTGCACGAACTAACGCACGAGTTGGGGCAAGCCGCGCTGCGTTTCGCCCTTTTGAATGGGTCGGAAGCCGCACCGCTTTTGCTTGATGCCGACCGTGCCCGTTTGCAAACCGAGCGCAATCCGTTTTTCGTCGTGCAAACCGCGTGGCAACGCTTGCAAACGGTTTCCGACGCGGATAACGCCGCAAGCAAAATGGGCGACAGTGCGCTCGCCGCGCAAATCGCGGCTTTCCCGCAAACGGTTCAAGACGCCGCCGATAAATTGTCTCCGTATTTGGTGGCGCGCTACGTTGTGGAACTCGCGCACGCATGGAATACCGCGCGAAGCGACAACGCGCAGGTCAAAACCGTTTTGCGCGATGCGCTCGGCATTTTGGGCGTGGGCACGAACTGATTCAATGGCCGAATTGATAAAAGAAACCTTTATGCTTAAACGATCCTTTGCTATAACCGCCTTGCTTGCCGCTACGCTGTCGCCGCTTACGCCGCGCCAAGCGGATGCGCAGGTCAACGTAAACGTCACCGTCAGCAAGGGGACGTACAAGGACAACGGCGGAACCGTGCATCCGTGGCGCATTGATGCCGCCCATACGCTCGTTTGGGATGATAAACCGTTTGTGCCCGTGGGCGGATTGTTTCAAGCCAAATCGTGGGCGCGCACGCCGACCGACGCGGATTTTGAGTCCGATGTGGCCGCGCTGCAAACCTTGAAAAGCCACGGCGTCACGGACATTTATTTGCAGCCCGCGCGCGTCGGTTTGACGTTTGTGCCGCCTGCGGCAATTCAGAAACTCACGGATTATCTGGACAAGGAAGGCTTCACCTACGGAATTTCCATTAACGACGGGCCGCACGATATTCTGGTCGGGTATCTGGTGCGCCCCGGCGCGTTCCGGCAAAGCATAGGGGGCGAGGGGGGAACCCTGCGCTTTCCGCTGGATTCGGTCGCATCCGCATTGTACTTTTTGGTCAGCGCGGACGGCAGCGAAATTATCCGAAGCGGCGACGCGACAATGGTTGCCGAAGGGGCGCGCGTGACGGTCGATCCGATTGCGAACAGCGGCGGCACGCAAAACGTCGTTTTTCTTTTGCCGCAAAAAGTGTCGTTCGGGCAGGCGACCGGCGGTTTGCCGCTGCCGAACCTGTGGGACGGCTTCGACGAATACCGTGACAGTTTGCTCCAACTTTTTTCCCAAGTGAAACTGGGCAAAGGCTTCCGCTTCTTTATCGACGCTTTGCCGCAAAACCTCGCCCTCAACACGGACACCGAGCGTTTTATCCCGTCCGGCCCGAACTGGGCGCAGGAATGGGAAACCTATCTTGCGTTCCGCTATAAAACCCTCGGCAGGCTCCATGAGGCGTGGGGTGTCACCGACCGCGACGTGAAAAGTTTCGACGAGGCCGCGACCTTGCTGCCGCTTTGGGGTGGCGGTAAAGGCGTGTCGATTTTATATGACCGAGCAAATAATAAGCAGCACCGCGTCGATACGACCAAGTCCGCCTTTTGGAAAGATTTGTCCGCGTTCAAGGAAATCTCCGTTCGGGACTATATGAACGATTTGGCCGTTTCACTCAAAAAAGCGGTCGCCGATGTGCCCGTCGTGTACCGAACGCGCGGCGAATCCACGCTGTTCACGAGTTTGCCGCGCAACCGGGGATTTGATGGCATCGGCATCACGGCTTATGGGCGGGGCAGCGATTTGGTAACCAATAGCGCGGGCTACGCTTATGCCGAAGCCGCCGAAGCGCCCAAAACGACATGGCTCATGGTCGCGGCAACCGCCGATGCCGCCCCAACCCTTTCCGGCGCAGCAACAACGGCGGCAACCAATGCAAACGGCGGCGTAGATCCGAACCAAACCGAAAAAACCGATAAGGGCTATGCGACGCAATCCGCGCTGACCGGCGATCTGGACGCGCTGCGTAGTATCGGCGCGCGGGGCTTTTATGTCGAAGGGGCGCGGGTCGTGGATCCGACCCGGCAATCGTTCAATTTGGTAAACGCGCCCGAACAGTTGGACTGGCTTTCCGCGTATCAAAGGCTCCTTTTTGCAACCGGGGTCGCCTCCGCGCAAACCGCGCCGCAGGCCGTGTTTTATCCCAAAGGACTGGCGTCCGCGAGCGTCCGTCCGCTAACGACGGGCGGCTGGTGGCTGCCCACGCCCCGACCCGGAACGCTGTTTGATTTTGGTGAGTCGGGCCGGGCGTACGCCCTGAGCGAACCAAACGGGGGCTTCACCTATTACTTGTGGAACCCGGCAGGAGTGCGCCGGATAAAAATTCGTATACCTAAAGCATCGCGCATGGAAGGGGTTCCGCCCGTGCGCTGGAGTCAGGGCGCGAATGGGGAAGCCAAAGGCGAAGAACTCAGCCTGACGATTGGGCCGGATCCCATTCGGCTGGAAAATATGGCCGCCATTCCTGTACCGCTCGACGCTTTCGACAGTGCCAAAGCCGAAGTGAAAACGCTCGTTTCGGCGATGAAGAAGCGGGGAATTATAGACGCCGGACGATTTCAAGAAGAGGCCAGCACGATTGCGTTCCGCTTCAACCGAGAAAACCCGTGGCTTTCTTTGAGCGAAATACAATCACTGCTCATGCGAATGCGCGCGCTGCTACGCCCGTATGCGTGGATCGAAGCCGAACCGGGCGGGATCGGAACAAACGGCGTGCAAATTACCGGCGCGATAGCGCAAAGTTTCGACGAGGTCAGCGAGCGCGTGGGCGCGAGCAACGGGCAGGTGCTTCTTGTCGGGGCGCGGCCTTCCACATCGGCGGCGACCGCAACGTACCGCGTGGAAGTCCAGCAAACCGGCCCGTATAACTTGTGGGTCGCCGCCTCGCCGGACGCGCCGTTGACGTTCCGTTTGGACGGGCAACCGGTTCTCGATGAAGCCGTCGCGCCGCAAGCCGTGGGGCAGCCGTATGCGGGCGGAACCCTTGTTTGGACGCACTACGGGGTCGCCACGCTTCCCAAAGGCGTGCATACGCTCGAAATGCGGGCGGGCAGCGCGCCGTGCGTCGTGGACACCCTTCTCGTCACGCCCGGTGCATTTATTCCCGATGGCCCCAATCCGCCGCCCGTCAAGCCGTAGGAAGCAGGCCTCTCCCCCGGCCCCCTCCCCTGAAAGGGAAGGGGGGAGCCAATAACCGTCAGTTTTCAGCAAGGCGCAGGTTTAACGAACCAAAACATGCGAGCGCATTTGCACCGTCTGACATTTTGCAGGCTCCCCCCTTCCCGCTTCGGGAAGGGGGCCGGGGGGAGAGGCCCGAACTTATTCCCATGAATGATGCTGTTTCACCCACCTGCGATGTCGCGTGTTTGGGAATTTTGGTCGCCGATGCCGTCGGGCTACCTATCGACGCTTTGCCGACGCGCGGAACCCTCGCCCTCGTGGAGCGCATCGAACTTCATTCGGGCGGCAACGGGGCCAACACGAGTTTGGCACTGGCGAAACTGGGCATTTCCGTCGCGCTTTTGGGCAAGGTCGGAGCTGACAACTTAGGCGACTTCTTAACTGGCACACTCTCCCGGCAGGGCGTAAACGTTGCGGGCGTTAAGCGCGACGAACGCGCGCCCACGGCGGCAACGCTTGTCGCCGTGCATAGCGACGCCCAGCGGTCGTTTCTCCATTCCATCGGCGCGAACGCGGCTTTCACCGAAGCCGACGTGGATTGGGACAAAACGCGCGGCGCGAAAATCTTCCATGTCGCCGGGCCGCAACTCATGCCGCAAATCGAAGGGGAACCG
>CAXTBP010000122.1:0-16209 GCA_964241985.1 uncultured Armatimonadaceae bacterium
CGCCGGCCCGCATCCGGCAGTCGGGCTGAGGGCGCCCGCGAACTGCCCGGCGAGGCGCACGAGGCGGCGCTCCTCCCCGTTGCCACCCAGCGCGGCGACCTCTCGCGCGAGCGAGTCGACGAGGCCGGGCCGGTCAGCCCCGATGCCGTGCTGCTGATGACCGCCAAGATCCTGCCGCAATACCGCGGTCTCGGCTTGGCGCGGACCCTCTTACAGGGCGTGGCCAAGCATCTGGCGGGCCGCGGGGTCCGGGCCATCGTCAAAGGTGAGCGCGATGCGGCTCGATTCGCGGGGCGGCAAGTGGAAAAATCGCGGCGGAACATCGAGCCAGCGCAAGGGCTGCGGGAGCACGCCGGGCACGAAAACCGACGCGAAGTACGCGCACAGTCCGCTTGTCGCAAGCACGGCGTTGGCGGGAACCACGACGCGCCAAAACGCCCACTGCGGAACGGTCGCAAACGCTACGCAAAGCAGCGCGGCATCTATCAAACCGGCCTGCGCGGCCCGCACGGCGATAATTTGCGCGACGGGATTCGGCTCTTTTTGCGCCATCACTTTTCTTTCGGTTTTAGCGGCGGCGCAGGCGCGACCAAACCGCCCGCGACGCAATCGGGCCGAGCAGCCGCGCGGGCCGAAACACCTCGCCGATGCCTTCGCCGACTCCCGACCACGCCGTGTGCCCGACCGTTTTTTGCTGGGCCGTAATCGTAATCGGCAACCGACGATAAAACGGGCCTTCGGAAAAAACGCCGCGCTCGGGCCGAAACGCGACCCGCCACTGCTCGTTGTCCCCCAAAACGTTGTGCGCGAACTGCGCGCGGTCGAAATGTTTCATGCCGTAGTTGTTGCCGGTCGGGCCGGTTAAAAGCGGCAGGTTTTCGCGGAGCAAGGGGGCCTCGGCCCCGTCCGCTTCAAAGGTGAGCCACGTGGTTTCGCTTTGGGGAAATTCCTCGTCGCTCAACCGACGAACCGTATGGTAAAAAACGGCCTGCCGCAGTTTGTGGTCGTCGCACACAAGCGGGGCGCGGCCCCAGTACCAAATATCGGTGTCGCGGAGCGGAAGCCGCCCGAAGTTATGATCGTGATAGCCGCCGCCGACAAACGAAATGGTTTCCTGCGCGGACAGAGAAACGGTTCCCGAAACGTCGCACAGGGGCGCGGCGCAAACCCAAGCATGGTCGGCGTCGGCGTTCGACGCGGGCGCGCTAACTGTGGGGAACGCGGTCGGGATTTGCGAAAAAACGAAGTTTGCCCCGACTTCCCCGCTCCATAATTTTGGCTCGCGCAGTTCGATGCGCCAATGGGTCGCGTCGTTTTCGCGGGAGGTATTGAATTGGGAACCACCGATTTGCACGCGCGGTGCGGCGTTCACGTCGCTCCACTGTCCGCCCCGGTACAGATTGTAGGCGTAGGCGCGCTCCCGCCATTTTGTGCTGCCGGGCGGGCGTTCATGCAAGGCGTAGAACACACCGCACCAGTCTTGGGCAGGCGGATTTTCTCCCGTGGCGCACTGCTTGTAATACGGCGACATGGGCGAACCGATGAAAAAAATCGCCACGAGCGCGTACCGTTTGTCGTCGGATAGCGCGTCGAAATACCACCACTCATAGCCGCCCGGGGCGTTTACGTCGATGTGTCGCCCGTCGTGTGTTTCACCAAAAAGAAGTTGCAGGAGCGTCCTCGCAAAACCCTTACTGCGGGTCGGTTGGGCGGCGTGCTGTATGATAAAAGGGTATGCCTTTTTCTCTCGAACCGTCGCCGCTGCTTGCAGTGTACCAGATGAGCGCGACGTTTTGGACGCTTTGGGGAGCCATGATTGCGCTTGGGGATTGGTTCGCATTTCGCAAACCTGTTCATAAGTCGGGCGCGGAAACCATTCCTTTACCATCCGTGTCTGTCCTCATTCCGGCCCGCAACGAGGAAACCGTGATTGGCGCGTGCTTGCAGTCGCTTTTGGAACAAAACTATCCGGGCGGTTTGCAAATTCTTGTTCTGGACGACCGCTCCGACGACGCCACGGCGCAAATAGTTAGTGACTGGGCGGCCCGAAGCAACGGGCGCGTTGAACTCGTACCGGGCGGAGATTTGCTGACCGGCTGGAAAGGCAAGCCCAACGCTTTGCGGCAGCTTGCCGAGCGCGCGACCGGCGATTTGCTTCTGCTCACCGACGCCGACTGCGTGTTTTACCCGCACGCCTTACGCGACGCCGTTCTGCATCGGGAAAAAGTCGGGGCCGATTGTTTGTCGCTTATCCCGTATTTGGAAAGTGGCACGTTTTGGGAACACGTCGTCGTACCGCTGCAATACTTCGTCATTTTCGTGACGCTTCCGTTGCGGCAGGTTTGGGCGTCGAAAAACCCTGCCTTCGCCGCCGCCAACGGCGCGTTTTTGTTGTTGTCGCGCCAAACCTACGTCGATTTGGACGGACACGAACCGGTCAAAAGTGAAATGGCGGAAGACATCAAGTTTGCCCAACACGTCAAGCGGCGCGGCTACAAATTGGTGTACGGCGACGGAACGCGCATCTACAGCGTCCGAATGTACGACGGGTTGCGCTCGGTGTGGGACGGCTTTTCCAAAAATCTGTTCCCGGCCATGAACAAATCGCTGCCCATTTTGACGGCTTGGACGCTGTATTTGGTGACGACGCAAGTCCTTCCGTTCGTCTTTCTCGCGGTCGCTCTGCTAACCGGAAACCGCACGGTTTGGGCGTTTTGGCTGCCGCTTTTTCAGTGTGCCGCTGCCCTCGTCATTCGCACCGCGCTCACGGTGCGCTTCAAACAAGCCTTGTGGGCCATGCCGCTTCATCCCGTCGGCTGGGCGATTACGCTCGCCATCGGCCTTAATTCCGCGTATCTTGCTCTGTCGGGCAAAGGCCACGCATGGAAAGGCCGCGTGTACCGCACCTAAACCGCCGCCAAAAAACACCTACGATCTTCGGTGCTGCGCGGCAATCCAGCGTACCCATCGCGCTATGTCTTTTCGGAGGGGCGGCAGTATGCCAAACGAAAGCGACAGGCTGATGAGGATAAGTGCGGCGTTGGGCAGATTGTTCCGCCACGTGGGCGCGGGATGCGTAGCGATATACACCGCGATGCACAGCACAACGAGAAAGCAACCGGCGGCAATAAAACTGTCGCGCTGGGAAACGCAGGCCAACACTCCTTCGGGAAGCGGCGGCGGTTGGCCGTACCGCGCTTTGATCGTTTTGCCTAAAACGCGAAGGATATTAACTGCGCTCCATGTGCAAAGCGTCGGGCCGGGCGCAAGCGCGAACCATTCCCACCACACGACGGCCTCCCCCATACTTCTGAGCGGGCCGTTCGGATTATTTGGCGGTTTGTCCTGCCGCCACATAAAGAAGCCGACCGAAATCGTGATGGCAGCAATCAGCAAAAACAGGTTCGCAAAACAAAGCAGTTTATCCCGGCGCGTCGGCGATGGCGGAGCGGTTTCTGCGGGCGACATCGTCATTCTCCTTCGTACCATGTGAAAACAAAATCGGGATCGGCAAGGCGGGTTTGCGCCGCCCAGCGCACGAAACGGTTGCCGTCGCAGGCAAGGTGTTGGAGCAAGTCCAGCGGCGAACGATTCCACAATTCGATGGGCAGCCCCCGCTCATCCTCGCCTGCGAACGGCGCATCCGATAAAGTCAGCGCAAGAGCGGTGTTGAGGCGCTCCATCCATTCCGACGACTGTCCTTTTTCGCATAGCGTCGAAAGGCGAAACGCGCCGTGCAGATTGGCAACCAACGCGACGAACGCCGTTCGGTTATACGGCAGGCCGTTCGGGTAAGCCGCGCTGCGTGGATAATCGAAGTGGTCAAAAAATACGCCGTGCTCCACCGATGCGAGAAATCCATACCGCGCGTGTGCTTGAATTTCGGGCGGCGCGTTCGGGTGACGGCACACCAAACGGCGCACAAAAGCGCTGCCCTTCGACTCCGGTTCCCGTGCCAACTGAATCAATACATCTGGTTGGGTTTCCGGCGACCACGCCCGCTCAATGCGTTCCGCCCTTGCCTGCTTATGCGGCGGAAAGCGCGATCTATCCCACGAAAGCGGCGTTTTCGGCCAGTTGCGCGGCATCGGCACGCCTTCTCCTAAAGCCCACCGGGGAGCGAGACTATATTCCACGATTTCGGTGTACCACTCCCAGCCTTCAAACCGCTTGGTGTCCAAACGGGGCACGCGGCTTTCTTCCACGCAAAACGCTTGCCAAAATTGGGTCAGGGCTACCGTTCCTTCGGCGGGCGTGGTTAGTTCGCCCGCCGAATTCACGTGAAGGAGAGCCGATTGAACAACCGATTGCACGCCGCTTTGGCTCATTGCAATGTTAGCAGACAGCGGAACCGTCGCTTCGCGCAAAACGGCTTCACTGCACGAGCGTTCAATGTGTGTCAATCGTCCCCAAAAGTCCGGGGTTTCCAGTTGCAGAACGGGGGCGATTGGATTGCGGCAAAGCCCACGCGGGCAAAAAAGGGCAAAGGGCGCGGGCAAAAGCAGCAACGAAAGCAAACGTTGCGGCGGCACATTCGGATGGGCGGCAATGGCTTCGGCGAGCAAACAAGCCGAATGGGAAACACCCCGCACTGCGTACCCTTCACTATCAACGGTGTGATAGGCTTTATGAACGGAGTCTGACAATTCGGCTAAAATGTCCGCTGTCGTGTTCGGATCTTCGGCGATGTGTCGCTTTTGTCGCCACTCGTCGGTTTCAAGGGCGAGCAAGCCGTCGCGCTCTTTTTGTTCCCAAGTCGTCAGCGAGCGCGGTTCCATACTTGGTTTTACTGTACCCGACATGCACACAACGGCGTTTTGCGGCTTGCCAACGCCTTCCGCGTTACAATGAAAGGGTGAGCGAAACAAACGAGGCGAGGGCGAAAACGGCGGGCGTGTATGTGCATATCCCGTTTTGCGCCAAAAAGTGCGGCTACTGCGACTTCAACGCCTATTCCGGTTACAAGGACGCAACCAAAACCCGCTACGTGGACGCGCTTATCGAAGAAATCCGGCAGCGGGCCGACAACGATTTGCGTGTCCCGACCGTGTTTTTCGGCGGTGGAACCCCAACCACGCTTTCCGCCCACGCACTCCATCGCATTTTAGCCGCCGTACAAGCTGCGTTTTCCGTTGACGCCGATGCGGAAATTTCCCTCGAAGCCAATCCGACACAAGCGGACGCTGCCTATTTTTCGGCCCTGCGCCACGCGGGTTTCAACCGGATTTCGTTTGGCGTGCAAACCTTCGACGACCGGCTTTTGCCGCTTATCGACCGTGACCATTCCGCCCGCGACGCCGAGCAGGCTATCGGTTTGGCTAAGGGCGCGGGCTTTACGAATTTTTCTCTTGATTTGATGTTCGGTTTGCCCCGCCAAACGGTCGCGGGTTGGGAAAAATCACTGCACAAGGCGTTCGCGCTCGGTGTGCCGCATCTATCGCTGTATGGATTGATTGTCGAAGAAAACACGCCGTTTTGGGCGCGACGCGAGCGGAGCAAACTGCCGCTCCCCGGCGAAGACGACGAAACCGAAATGTTCGCCCGTGCCCTCGATTTAACCCATTCGGCGGGCTACGAACGCTACGAAATCAGCAATTACGCAAAACCCGGTTTCGCGTCCCGACACAACCAAATCTATTGGCGCAACGAATCGTATGTCGGTTTAGGCGCGGGCGCGGCGTCGTATTTGAATGGCGTGCGTACCGTCAACGAAAAACGCCCGCCCGCCTACATCGACCGCGTTTGGGCAAACAAGGGCGTGTTTGCGGAAACGGAAACCCTAACGTCCGAACAAACGCGCGGTGAAACGTTTATGCTCGGGTTGCGCTTGGCGCGAGGCATCGACTTGGACGCTTTCGCGGGCCGGTTTGGCGTTCGGGTCGAATCGGTGTGGGCGGACGAAATCGCCCGCTTCACGCAAATGGGTTTGCTGGAGCGCAACGAAAACCGCCTGCGTTTGACGCGGCGCGGTCTCTTCGTGGCAAGCGATGTCATGGCGGCGTTTTTGACATAGCGTTGCTATCCCGTATCGCATTTGCGGCATAATCCGTTTAGGTAACTATGAAACGCCGTCGTTTAACCACCCTTTCCCTCGCGCTTTTGATTGTCGCCGGTTTTAGCGGCACGGCGCGGGCGTGTTTGAACGACCGTGATTCGGATTCGCTTGCAAACGAGGCCCAAGGGTTGCCCGATGTGGTGCGGGTCGTGACCGGGCGGTTCGAGCGCAACCCGCCGCTTTTTTACCAAATGCGGATTAATCGCGTTCGACAAGAAATCGCGCGGCATCCCGAACACTTGGCTTTGTATGACGATGTCGCCGTCGCCTATGACCGTTTGGGCAAGGACAATGAAGCGATTGCGTGGATCGAAAAGAAGCGCGCCCAACTTGCCGGAACATCGTGGAAAACCGCGTCGCCCGAAATCCGCGAAGCATGGTATCGGTACTATGCGAACGTCGGCACGTTTCGGGTTCATCGGTGGATAAAAGCAAGAGCCGACCGCACGAAATTGGCTGAGGTCACACGCGCCCGCGACGAAATCGCCCGCGCCATTCAAATCAAGCCAAACGCCCATTTTAACCGCGAACGTTACCAACTCGCGGCGATGCACTGGATACTCAACCCCTACGTCAAAACGCTCCCGAACGATGCCCTTTCCGCCACGTCCTATTGGGACTATGTAGAGACTCACTCGGTGCGCGGCGATGCCTTGGCACAAAGTGAGGGCTTGATGGGCCTTATCGTGCTGGGCGCTGCGTGGGAAAGCCCGGACATTACCGGCGCGCTCGCGTATTCATTGCAGCGGCAGCGAAAAAACAAAGTCTCCTATCTTGCGTTTCTACGCTGCCGAGAACTCGTAGACGCGGGCCGCAGGTCACTGCGTCCCGACAAAGAAAACCCGAACCAAACGCTGCAAGCCGTCGCTCCCCGATACCTCAACACCCGCATCACCAATCCCGCGACCGTGGAAGCGCAATTCCATGTTCTGCGCCGCGAGGCCGACGACTGGCAGAAAAATCGCACTGCCTTTATGGTTGCCCGCCTCAAACGAGGGCGGCATCCCGATACGGACGCCGCGTTTTGGCAGGGTTTTCAAGAAACGGCCCCGCCGCCCCTTGATGCAGATTGGCGTCGGGAGTGGCGCGGCAATTTTTCCAACGCTCTTTACCGCGCCGTTCCAATGATTATCGCAGCGGTCATTTTGGGCGCTATTTCAGGCAGCGCCATTCTTTGGATAGTGACGGTTTGGCGCATTCATGCCGCAGAAAAGCGGCTTCAGCGGCCCACGTCGCGGCCCGAATAATAGTCACGGACGACAATATCAACGCCGGTTTGCGCGTCCGATACCCTGAGGCGCACGAGCAGCAAGTTTTTGGTTTTGTTTTTCGCCACATCGTCGGGCGAACCGGCGACTTGTATGACGGGCGTTAGCGTTGCGATAAGGACGCGGTTCGGCTCGCCGTTTGCGGGTTGCGGGGCGGGCGGTGGAAACGTCGTGCTTTCGGCGTGGAAGTTCTTTTTGCCGATCCGCTTGTCCACGCCTTTGACGACGCGCTCATTAAGGCTTCGCACGTCGCTGACGCCAAAAGACCCTTTGGAAACGGCGACAAACCCACGCTCGTCGGCGGCGATTAAAACCCGGTTATAGCCTGACGGCGTCAGCAACGGTTTGTTGGGCGGGGCTTGCCGCACGGCCTCGGGCGGCGTTCCCAAAAGCACATCGACAAGGGCGTCTTCGGTAATTCCCGCGATTTGTCCGGCCTGTACACTGTTCGCGCCCTTGCCGCAGCCTGTGGTTATCGCGCACAAAGGAAGCGCCATTATAGCCAGTGTCGCCGTGAACGCCGTGCGCGCTCGCCCAATTCGGATTCGGTTCATGGCGATAGTGTACCCACGGACGACCGGTTCCTTGCGCTATGCCCCGGCGGCAAGCACGAGCACGTAAACCGACGACGCCCCCGCGTTTTTGAGGGCTTGCGCGCAGGCCGAAACGGTCGCGCCGGTCGTCATTACGTCGTCGATGAGCAAAATGCTTTTCCCTTGCACGGCCTCCGTGTCGGCGGCGAACAGTTCCGCGCCGACGTTCGCCAACCGTTCATTCCCGCTCAAACCGACCTGCGTATGCGTTTTGCGAATTCGCCGCAAAGCGCGGGCGGGCAAAAGCGGAACGCCGTGCATATCGGCGACCGGGGCCGCGATTAAACGGGCTTGATTGAAACCGCGCTGCCGCTCTCGCGCCGCGTGCATCGGGAGCGCGGCGACAAGGTTTATCTTCGTCAAAACGTCGCGCGGGATGAGTGCGTCCGCAATCGCCCGGTTCGCCAAGTGCGCGCCGAGCGGCTTGCCTAAAAACTCCCGCTTGTTGAATTTAAGTTGGTGAATGGCGTAGCGCAATGCCCCGTAATACGCCCCCGCCGCGAACGCGCGATCAAAAGCCCAGTCCGCACCGGTTTCCCGGGCCAGCGCGCAATAGCGGCAAGCCAGCACGGAAACCAAATCGGGATCGGCGAGCGCCTCGTTTGGGCCGAGCGGTTCGTCGCCTTGTACGGAAAGCGGTCTGCCGCATCGCTCGCACGTCGGGTTAGGCAGCGGCTCGAACCGGGCCGCGCACTCGTCGCAGATCACGGGACGGCCTTCCGTATCACACACCAAGCAGTGCGGCGGATACACGAAATCCAGCAGTCCGCTCCACAGTTTTTGTCCCACTCGAACGGGCGTTTCGAGCGTCACGGGCGGCTCCCGAAAATTCGTAAAAATAAACGATTAGATGCGCGTTCATTCATGGTTTACCCTGTTGGAACCCCGTAAAAAAGCCATTATTCGTTTAACACGAAATTGCATAATATAGCGACTAAGCGGCAGTATGCGCCGCACGGTGTCGCTGTTGTTTGGGAAGGACGCTCGCTTGTGATTGCTTTGCCCTCTGCATCGCCGTTTAACGCCGTTTTTGCGCGCCCGACGTTTTTTCGTCCGCGCCGCGTGTACGTTCCGGCAACGGAAAGTTTTATTCTTGCCGCCGTTTGTTTATTGGATTTGGCAAGCACCTTATTTTGGGTCGCGTACCGCGACGCTTCCGAGGGCAATCCCATCATGGCGTATTATCTGACGCACGGCGGAACGCACACGTTTATTCTCGCCAAACTCGTGCTGCTCGTTATGCCGCTTTTAATCGCCGAATGGGCGCGGTTATCGCGGCCCCGGTTTGTGCAAACCGCCTTGCGCGTCGGTATCGCCGCGTACTTGGGCTTGTACGGCGTCGGTGTTTTGCATATCAATAGCGACCAGAGCGAAACCGTACCGACCGAATTTGGCGCGACGTTTGGGTCGTCACGCCGTGCCACCCGCCTAACTTTCCGCTCCGCAAGCGATCTGCCGCTTCGCTCCGGCTGGAATCCATCGGCCTGCCAAATAAACGCGACGAACGAACACTACGCCGCGAATACCTTACTGCGCAATGAAGAATAAACCTGCCGCCGTGTACTTACGCCCGTTCATTTCCACTTTTGCGGACACGGCGTAGCGGCCCGGCGCGGCATCCGGGGGCACGACCACGCGGAACGCGGGCGAGCGCCCCACGCCGATATAGGCCACATTCATCGTGAGTTCGGTCGGCGCGTCGTTTTCCAGTTTCCACCCTTCCGGCAAGGTGAACGTTACTTTCGCCGCCGTTTTCGTTGTCGTTCGGCTTCGCACGAAAACACGCGCCTCACGGATCGTCGGCACGCCTTTTGTCGTTGCTTGCGGAACCGGTTTTTCGTCGGTTTCCATGAAAATGGAATATGGCTCCACTTGATCGAACGACGTTAACCCGGTCAGCGTTTTACCGGTTCCGTCTACGTCCGCGCCACCGCTCAAAACGAAAGTTCCCATCGGAGCTTGAGGCGGCAAATTGGACTTCCATTCGCGCTTAACCGATTTTCCCGGGGCGACTTCCGCGCCCGCGAATTTTTGGTCGTCTAAAAGTTCGCCGGAAACCCCGCCCGCCCCGCGCAAAAACACACGCGACAGCCGCACGGGCGCGGTTCCGCTATTTTTTACCTCGACGGTCGCTTTGAGTTCGCCATTCGGTATAATTTCGCGCTTGTTCACATCGACCGTAATGGAGACCGCGCCGTCGATTGCGTCCACCTGATCGGCGAGCACCAAGCGCAGCAAGGGCCGAACAGGAATGAGGGCGGCTTCGTTTTGGTATGGCGGCAAATTTCCCGCGTCAATGCGCACGCCAACCGACGTTCCCGGCTTGCGTGCCGCGCTCACGGTTTCCGTGCGCGGCAAAGCGACGAGAACGACATACGTGCCAAAGGCGGTTTTGCCCGCTTTGACCATCATTTCCTTAACATCAATCGGCGACGCGGCCCAAACGGGCGTATCTTTGTTTTGCGCCAAATCGAATCGTTGAGCAATAACGGTCGGCGCGGCGTCCGCCCCTTCGGCAGTCGGCGTAACGAAAATCGAAAGATTATCGGCCCCTTTGAGCCAGCCGTCGTTAGCTAAATCCAAATCGAACCGGGCTTCGCGCATCGGCGCGTTGGTTTCGACGGCAAGATAAAGGTAGGTTTCGTCCCAGTCAAAATAGGTCGTTCGTGCGGTCGCGCCTTCACCGGTCACGGTCAGCACGTCCCATTTTCCCGCAAGCCCGCCCGTAATATCGAGCGGCACGGTTCGCTTGATCCGCTTGGGTTCATACACGACGCCGGACGCATTGCCTTCGGGCGCGATTTGCGACCCGTTCGCCCCGACCGGCACGGGAAGCGCGGGCCGCCCGTCGGGTTGGACGCGCGCCATCTGCGCCCGCGCGCTCGTCGCCAATCCCGCGCCCATCGCCCAAACCGTGACGGCAAACGCCGCCTTCAAAAACTGGTGTTTTGTGCCCTGCTCCATGCCGCGATTGTAGCACGGCGGGGTTGGTTGGGTCAACGTTCACTTTGTTGTGTCAGGGACATGAACGTCCCTGCCCAAGCCCTTCGGGCACGATGTCCCTGCCGGGACGTAAGAGCCGTCACTAATTTGCGAACTCGCTGCCTCACAGAAAAGTATAGACAGCAGTGTTCGTTCGCGGCACGATCAAACCCCTTTGCAATGGCTACGTCCCGGTAGGGACATCGTGCCGAAGGCTTGGGCAGGGACGTTCATGTCCCTGACCCTACGCGCAGGAAAAACCCGCCCCCGTGCCTTACAATAAATCTATGAACGCTTCTCCTTCCCTTGCCGCCGTCGCTCCCCCGCCCGAACGCTACCGACGCTGGCACTTGTACGGTGCGGGCCTTGAAAACGTTGGTAAAAATGGGCAGCCGGAAACCGTCGAACTTACGCATCCCGGCCCCGATGAGATTTTGGTGCGCCACGACGCCTGCGGTATTTGCTATTCGGACATCAAAATCATCAATTTGGGCGAAAACCATCCCCGGCTCGCGGGCCGCGATTTGCACGAAAACCCGGTCGTGATGGGTCACGAAGTCGCCTTAACGGTCGTGGAAGCGGGCGAAAACCACAAGGACAAATTTTTCCCCGGTCAGCGGTTTATCGTGCAGGCCGACGTGTTTTACAAAGGGCAGGGTTTGGCTTACGGCTACGCCTTGCCGGGCGGCATGAGCCAGTACGGGCTGATCGGGCCGGAAGTGTTGGAAGGCGACGAAGGCTGTTATCTGCTCCCCATTCAAGATGCGGTCGGCTATGCCGCCGCCGCGCTCGTGGAGCCGTGGGCCTGCGTGGAAGCCGCGTATTTGTGGACGGAACAAAGCAAAAGCGACGAAACAAACGATTATTTATGTGTAGCGACGATGCCTCTTGGTTTGATGTTGCCCCGACTGACCAGCATTAATTCAGGTCACCGCACCGTATGGCATGGCGGTCAAAGTCCGCCGCCTGCGCCAAATGGCGCTGGGTACGCCAACATTTATTTCTTAGGGCAAACGCCCGAACCGGAAACGTTTGAAGCATCGTGCGCCCTGTTAGGTAAAGAGGGCGTCGTTCACCTTGATTATTGCCCTTTGCCAATCAACACGAAGGGCAAGTTTGGCGGTTTTGACAAGCCGTTTGCGCGGCCTGTCGCAGTTGACGTGGGTCGCATTCATTACGACGGGCATCGGTACGTGGGCAAAACGCCGCACACGCGCAATGACCTCAAAGGCGGCGGGACGGCGTGGTTTATCGGGGCGGCGGGGCCGATGGGACAGATGCACGTGCAGCGCGCGCTCAGTTTGCCCTCCCCGCCCAAGAAACTGGTTTGCACCGACCGCAATCAAGAACGTATCGACGCCTTGCGCGAACGGTTCTTCCCGCTCGCCCAAGAACGCGGCGTGGAATTGCTCAACTTCAACGTGCGCGAAACCGGCACGCCCGATTTGTCGGCCCTTGCGCCCGGTGGATTTGACGATGTGGTCGTCATGGTTCCGTCGGTGGAGGCCATTGAAGAAGCGTGGCCGCACATGGCCGACGGCGGAGTGTTGAACATTTTCGCGGGCATCGCGCGGGGCGTCACGGCGACGATTGACATTTCCACGGTCGCCACGAAAAATACGCGCATCGTCGGCACAACCGGCTCGACAATCGCCGATATGCGCCACACCCGCGACGTGATGGAATCCGGCCAGTTATCCACGAACGCCAGCGTCGCCGCGATTGGCGGATTGAACGCTTTCCGCGACGGCTTGGAGGCCGTGAAAACCGGACGCTTCCCCGGCAAAACCGTGATTTTCCCACAAGTCGAAGATTTTCCCCTAACCGCATTGCCCGATTTGGCCGTGTCGCGCCCCAAAGTCGCCGCCAAACTTGACAACGGGCAATGGACGAAAGAGGCCGAGGCCGCGCTTTTGGGCGAACCCAACGGAGGCGCGGCGTAATGCGACTGGAAGGAAAAACTGCCATCGTGACGGGCGCGGCGCAAGGATTGGGCGAGGCAATCGCCCGCCGCTTGGCAACCGAAGGTTGCGATGTGTGCCTCGCCGACGTAAACGGTGATAAAGCCCAAGCCGCCGCCCAAGCCATCGCAAACGATACCGGCAAACGGACGCTTGGCGTGCAGGCCGATGTAACGAACCCCGATTCGTGCCGCGCCCTCGTTGAGCAGGTCGTGTCCGCGTGGGGCAAACTGGACATTCTTATCGCAAACGCTGGGATTTTGAAGGCGGGCGACGTGACCGAGTTCGATCCGAACGATTGGAAGCGCGTCATGGACGTGAACCTGTTCGGCTATTTCGTTTCCGCGCAAGCGGCGGCAAAACAGATGGTCGCGCAAAAATCCGGCGTGATTGTGCAAATAAACTCCAAGTCCGGTAAAAAAGGCTCGTTCCGCAATTCGGCGTATTCGGCCTCCAAGTTCGGCGGCATCGGTTTGACGCAATCGCTCGCGCTCGATTTGGCCCCGCACAACGTCCGCGTCAACGCCGTGTGCCCCGGCAATCTGCTGGACGGAACGCTGTGGCAGGACAGTTTATTTTCGCAATACGCGGAAACGCAAGGCTTGACCATCGAGCAAGTCCGCGCCAAATACGAATCGCAAGTCCCGCTGGGCCGGGGCGCGACCTACGACGACATCGCGGGCGTCGTCGTTTTCCTATGCTCCCCCGACGCAGCCTACATGACCGGGCAGGCCATCAACGTCACCGGCGGACAGGAAATGCGCTAACATGAACGCCCCTTCGTCTCTTCCTTCCGACGCCCAGAGCGTCGCGCAGCACCATGAAGCCGCCGACAAACGCGGCCCGGTCGGCATCGCCCTTGTTACGGTGAGCGACACGCGCACACCAGAAACCGACAAAAACGGCCCGTATTTGCGCGGCGAAATCGAGCAAGCGGGGCACACCGTCACGGCCTACCAAATCATCAAGGACGAATCCGCCGAAGTCGAGACCGCCTTGCAAAACGCAATCGACGACGCGCAAACGCAAATCGTCCTTTTCAACGGCGGCACGGGCATCGCGTCCCGCGACACGACCTTCGACGTAATTTCTCGCCACTTAGAAAAAACGCTGCCCGGTTTCGGCGAAATTTTTCGTATGCTGTCGTATGAGCAAGTGGGCGCGGCGGCAATGCTGTCACGGGCGACGGCGGGCGTGTACCAGAAAAAAATCGTCGTGTGCATTCCCGGCTCCCATGCCGCCGTGCGCTTGGCGTGGGAAAAACTCATCGGCCCGGAACTGGCACACCTCGCGTGGGAAGTCGCCCGCTAAACTAATGAGCGCCGTCACCGTTCGCCCGATTCGGCCCCGCGACGCCGACGCTTTGCGGGAAATCTACAACCACGCCGTCCAAAACACGACGGCGACGATGGCAACCGTTGACCGCACGGAAGCCGAGCAAATCGACTGGATGCGCGCCCACGACGGCGTCCCCTACCCCGCCTTTGTTGCCGAAACCGTGGACGACGGGCAAGTCGTTGGCTACGCTTCGCTCTCGCCGTTCATACCGCGCGATGGCTACCGTCCCACGGTCGAAACGTCCATTTACGTGCATCCCGACTGGCACGGCGTCGGCGTCGGTTCTGCCTTGCTTTCCGTCCTCTTAACCGATGCCGCCCGGCGCGGCTTCACGTCGTGCCTCGCCCTTATTTCCGCCGACAACGCCGCCTCGCTTCGCCTGCATGCCCGCTATGGCTTTGAAGAAGTCGGTCTGCTTCGCCGCGTCGGCTTCAAGTTTGATGGTTGGGTAGATGTGGCGATTTATCAGAAATTCTTGGATGGCCCCCCTGCCCCCCAATAATGGGGGGTTCTGACAAAACCATTTCCGATAGCCGCGCGGGTTTACAGCATCGGCTGACTCATTCAGAACCCCCCATTATTGGGGGGCAGGGGGGCCAAATCACATTTCAGGTATACTTTGCCCATGAACGATTTCGCCGCTATTTACGCTTACGTGAAAACCATTCCGCCGGGGCGTGTCGTGTCGTATGGCGAGGTCGGTGAGCAGGTCGGCGCGACCGCCCGTACCGTCGGCTGGGCGATGGGCGAAGCGCCCGAAGACGTGCCGTGGCAGCGCGTCGTCGGCAGCGACGGCTATTTGCGCATCGCGTCGCGCTCGGCCCATTTGAAAGCCTTGCAGGAAAAACTGCTGAAGGACGAAGGCGTCGAACTGGACGACAAGGGCCGCGTTTTGCCCCGCTACTTTTTGCTGCGCGTTACCGAAGCGGAAAAGGACTTGTTCGATGAAACGTGACCGATCTTTTCGTGCTTTACCGTTTTTGTCCTACACTGCCGTAACCTGTAGAATGACTTTGCTGCTTTGCGGCGCGGGCGGATGCAGCGGCGGCGGAAGCAACTACGACCCATCGCGCCCGCAACAAGACACGCCCACGACAGCGACCTACAAAACCGCCCGCTGTACCGACGGTTCCTACACCTACAGCAAGCAGCCGGAGATATTTTGCGCCTCGCGAGGCGGAATCGACCAACGCTACGACAGACCAAAGTGAGGATGCAGGAAATGCCGTCTTGTTATTTTCGCGTGCTGCGTTTTGCCAAACCACGCTTACCTTATTTACTGTTTGCCGCGCTCGTGTTTTTCTGCGCCGGATGCGGCAGCGGAGTTCGGAACGTCCTTGGTAAAACGGTGGCTTCGGCGGCGACGGCGGCTTTACACGGAAACGATCCCGACGAACCGCACGTCACTGCGGTTTGCGTTGACGGAACCAAAACCACCAAATTTACAACCGCTGCGGACTGTGCCCCGCACGGCGGCGTCAGTTACTTCGTCCCCTGACAGCCGCGCAGTAGTCGGTGGGGGCAGGAAGCCGTCGCGGGTTTGACGAAACCAAACGGGGAGAACCTGACAATAATGCCCCGAACCGTTACCCTCGATATTGCCCTCAACGGCGCGTTTTTGACCCGGCGCTGGGAAAACCCCGACAACTGGATGCGCCTGACCCGCGAGTGCGGCTTTTCCGTGCATTCCTTTTGCTATGACGTCCTCGACCCCTTCTTTTCCGGCGACGCCTCGTTTTTAAGCGATGAAGCCGCCAAAACCAAAGCGGCTGCGGAAAAATATGGCGTGACGCTTTGCGACTGCTACACCGGTGTTGCGACGCACCGCTTTCACGGCTTGTCGCACTCCGACCCGCGCGCGCAAAAACGGATGCGTGAATGGGTGTCCGGCGCGCTCCATTTGGCGTCGGAAATCGGTGCGCCGCAGGTCGGCGGACATATGGACGCTTTTTCGTGTGAGGTTTTGGCCGACCCGACGCAAACCGAGGCGGCGATGGTACGCATTATCGACG
>CAXTBP010000123.1:0-281 GCA_964241985.1 uncultured Armatimonadaceae bacterium
CCGATCAAACCGGAAGGCTTTCGCGTTTCGGCATTCAGCCCGCGCAGGCGGGCTTCGCCTCCGTATAGACTGCGGATTCACCCGCCGGTCGTTTTCGGTTGGGGTTGCGGATTCACCGCTGGTAGCCGCACGTTTTCATGGCTCGGGTAATACGCCGCTCTACTTCGTCGCCGGGCGGCTTTTTTTGCGCGTCGGAAACTTTCGCGCGAAACTCTGCGCCCCTATTTATTGTACTAAAGAATGGGCGCGCAAATCGGGTACGATATTTTGCCGCCATCGCC
>CAXTBP010000123.1:291-16154 GCA_964241985.1 uncultured Armatimonadaceae bacterium
GTTTTTGCTTGTGAGGAACTCCCTTTTTGTTTAAGCGTTTTGTTTTGCCGCACCGTCACTACGCCGCTTTCGTAGCCGTCCCGTTGCTTTCCGCTTTGTGCTTTGTTGCGCCCGTGCAAAAGGCGATGGCGCAGCAGAGCGCGAAGGTTTCGGTTGCGCCCATTAAGTACCAGAAGCGCGTGCTTGCCAATGGGCTGACCGTGTACAGCGTGCAAAACAAGCAAAACCCTACGGTCGCCATTCAAGTGTGGTATAAGGTTGGGTCGAAAAACGATCCGCCGGGACGGAGCGGCTTCGCGCATCTCTTTGAACACATTATGTTCAAGGCGACGCGCAACATGAAGGACGAAACGCTTGACCGCCTGACCGAAGACGTGGGCGGCGAAAACAACGCTTTCACGCAAAGCGACGTGACCGTGTACCACGAAACCGTGCCGTCTAATTATCTGCACACCCTTCTTTGGGCCGAGGCCGACCGTATGGCGGGGCTGCGCGTTACGCAGTCCGCGTTTGTGAGTGAGCGGGCCGTGGTCGAGGAAGAATATCGGTCGAGCGTGTTGGCCCCGCCGTATGGGCAGTTGTATAACAGCGTGGACGTGCATTCGTTTCGCGTTCACCCGTACAAACGGCCCACGATTGGCAGTATCGCCGATTTGGACAGGGCGACGCTTGCCGACGTGCGCGCCTTCCACGATACGTTTTACCGGCCCGATAACGCCGTGCTGATTGTCGTCGGCGATTTCGAGCAGGCCGATTTGGACAATACGATCAACAAGTATTTTGGGCGCATCAAAAAACCGACCAAACCCATTCCGCGCGTAACGGCGGTGGAACCGGCACGAACGGGCGAAAAACGGTTCAACGAAACCGGGCCGAATGTGCCGCTCCCGTCGGTCGTGATGACGTTTTTGACGCCGAATGAAACAAGCAAAGATGCCGAAGCGCTGCGCGTTTTGGACACCTTGATGTCGGGCGGGGAAGCGTCGCGGCTGTACCAATCGCTCGTGTACAAGGAGCAAATCGCATCGGATGCGGGCAGCAGCGCGGATTTGCGCCCCGACGCCGGGTTGTTCTGGCTGTCGGCGACCACGGCGAGCGGCAAAACGCTTCCGGCTGTGGAAAAAAGCCTGCTTACCCAAGTGGCGAAAATTCAAGCCACGCCGCCATCGCAGGCAGAAATCAACAAAGCCCGCAACCAGATTTTGTCGGGCGAATTGTATGGGCGCGAAACCAACGATGGCATAGCCAGCAGTTTGGGCGACGCCGCCGTTTTGGCAGGCGACGCCAATCGCGTGAACACCGATTTGGCTCGCTTGCAGGCCGTCACCGCGCAGGACGTGCAGCGCGTCGCCCGTAAGTATTTGACGCCATCGAACCGCGTCGTAATTGAATATCGCGCGGGCAAATCCACCAATCAATCCGCGTCCGTCAACCCGACGACCGTAAAAGCAAGCGCCGCGCCCGCGCCCAAGCCGCTGGAAAACCCGCCCGCTCCGACGGCGGCGCGTCCCTTGCTGCTGCCCGCCCCGACCGAAAAAACGCTCGTCAACGGTTTGCGCGTCATCGTCATTCCCACCCCGGGAACGGGCCTTGTAACCGCCGAACTTGCCGCCAAAACAGGCGGCGCGTCGGACACAAACATCAAAGCGGGCCGGGCGGATTTCGCCATGTCGCTGCTTACGAAAGGCACGACCACGCGCACGGCCCCGCAAATCGCGGCGCAGATTGAAGCCCTTGGTGGTTCGATCTCGTCGGGCGCGAGCTACGACAGTTCGACCGTCAGCATGGGTGTTCTCAAAACCAACGCCGAACCGGCCTTCGCCTTGTTCGCCGATGTCGCCCTCCGCCCCGCGTTTGCCGCCGATGAAATCGCGCGACTGCGGGCGCAAACCCTTGATGATTTGACGGTCGGTTTGCAGTCGCCGGGAACAGTGGCCCGCTACGCCGCAAGCCGGGCCGTCTTCGGAAACGGCCCGTATGGTGCGCCCCTAAACGGCACGCTGCAAACCCTACCGACGCTGACGCAAGCCGACGTGCGCGATTTCCACAAAAGCGCGCTCGTGCCGGGAAACTGCGTTCTCGTGCTTGGCGGCGATATTATGCCGGACGCGGCTTTCGCGCTGGCGGAAAAACACTTTGGAAGTTGGAGCGGCGACACGCCACCAAGCAACGCCCCCATAGTCAATGTTGAAAGCATCGGGCCGCGCTTTGCGAACCGCGTGCTCGTGATTGATAAGCCGGGCGCGGGGCAGGCCGCGGTGCTTTTGACGCGGCCCGCGATTTCCCGAACCGACCCCGACTACTACGCCGGGCTGGTTACAAACGCGGTTTTGGGCGGCGGGTATTCGTCGCGCTTGAACCGCGAGGTGCGCGTCAATCGCGGTTTGTCCTACGGGGCCAGCAGCGGTTTATCCGCGCGGCGCACGGGCGGCATTTGGACAGCATCCGCGCAAACCAAAAACCCGACCGCGCCCGATGTCGCCACGCTGTTTGAAACCCAACTGCAAAAAATGTCGGATGCGAGCGTTTCGCAGGCCGAACTTGCGCCGCGCAAGGCGTCGCTGTCCGGCAACTACGCCCGGGATTTGGAAACCGGCGCGGGTTTGGTCGGGGAAATCGCGGGTCTGGCCGTGTACGATTTGCCTTTGTCGCAAATCGGCGACTATTTAACGTCGGTGCAGGCGGTTAGCCCGGATGATGTGAAGCGGTTCGCGGGCGAGCATCTTCCCAATCAAGGGGCGAGTGTCGTCATCGTCGGCGACGCGCAAAAATTCCTGCCCGCGCTCAAAAAAGCCTTTCCGAACGTGGTAGTCATTCCCGTCGCGCAGCTCGATTTGAACCGCGCCGATTTACGAAAGCCCGTCAAGCCGTGACGCGCCCCAAAACACGCATTGGTTGGGCCGCGTTCGCGGCACGGGGAATGGCGGGGCTATTTCTGTTTTTCGCGGGCATAGGCGCGGCGCGGGCGCAAACCGTGCCGGATCCTGTTCCGCCCGCGCAAAACACGCCGCAAACCGCGCCCGTCAAAAAGCCGAAAGACTACGAGGAAGTTTCCCTCCCGTCCGCCCTTCCGACCGGCGATGCGACCGTGGATACCATTCGGTTTCGATTGTACGCCTCGCAAACGGTGGAGGGCGGCGCGCCTGCCGTCGTGCTTTTGCCGCCCACGAACGGCGATTCCGGCGACCGCAATATGCAGCGCATCGCCGAGTACTTGGCCCGCAACGGGGTCGAGTGCGCCTTGATGAATCTGCCCTTTCACGGGAACCGCAAAAAGAAAGGCTTGACGCCCGCCGAAGCGTTTGTCGGCTACGATGTAGACCGCAACTCCAAAGCGTTCGCGCAAGGGGCGTCCGACGTTTCCACGGTCATTACCTATCTGCAGACCGCGCGAAACGTGGACAAAACGCGGATTTCGGTCGCGGGCTTGTCGCTCGGCGCGATTGTCGCGCATCTTGCGATGGGGCAGGACGACCGCATCAATGGCGGCGTGGCGATTTTGGGCGCGGGCGATTTGCCGGATTTGTACCGCCGCAGTTTCGTTGCCCGACTGAACCGCGTTCTGCACCCATCGCCCGCGCGTTACGACGCCTACGCCCGCTTCCAAAAATTGTCGCCGTCCGACCCGCTGACGTGGGCGGACAAAAATCGCCCGCGCCGCGTGCTCATGATTCAGGCCGCCCGTGATTTGCTGATTCCACCCCATGACGCGCTCGAATTGTGGGAAGCCCTCGACCGCCCGCCGATTCGCTGGGTGGATACCAACCATTTCGCCCTCAATCTTGCCGTCGGGCCGCTGGAGCGGGCCGCCCTGCAATATCTGCGCGGCGTATGGACGGGCAAAAGCGACAAGGAACTCGACAAAGAAATCCCGCAGATTCCCGTGCCGCTGATCAAAACCGGCTTCATCACGCAGTTTGGCGGCGGCAGCCAGTTGGGATTCACGCCCGCTATTTCGTACCAGTTCGCCTCGCTCGGCACGCAGCGCACGCACACGTCACTTTTGTACGCCGACTTGGGCCTTACGGGGCGCGGCCCGTTCGTGGGCGTCGGTATTACGGCGAACTCGTTTTTGGATGTCGGGTTCGCGTCGCGCTTGACGCCCCGCGTCGCCCCACCGCGCCCTTACGTCGGATTTCACGTAGCGTTTTAGGCCGCTGAGAAGTTCCCGTAATCGTTAAAAACCTGCGTTTTTTAACGATTTTCTAATTGTAAGCGGGTAAAATAGTGCCCGATACCCGTTTATCGCCAAACGCGAAACGGCAAAGGGACTATTTGTTAATGAAATCCGCCTTCCGTTTATCCGCCCCCCAAACACTTGCGTGCGCTTCGATAGCATCCGTTCTCGTTTTCGCCGCCACAGGCTGTGGCAGCGGCGGGGGAACCGCGCCCATTGCACCGCTTTTTGGCACGGTTGCGTCGCCCAGCGTTCCCGTTATCATGCCCACCCCGCTTCCGTCGGCGAGCGCGTCGCCCAGCCGGTCGCCGTCCGCAAGCCCGACCGCGTCGCCGACGCCCACTCCTTCCCCTACACCAACGCCGGTAAATACCGCCTATGAGTTTGTTGTGGTCAGCAGGGACGCGAACAGTAACTTTTCCGAAGCCAAACTACAAAACGGGCAAACGGGAAGCGCACTGTATCGAAAGGCGACGCGCGGCACGGGATACGATTTCGCCGGAATTGTTGGGAGCAGCGTAGTCAATGGGGTCGTTCCCCGAACCGCCGACGTTTTCCGCTTGAGTTTCAATGTTCTGAGCAGCACGAACGGACTTGCGCCGGGGCGGTTCAGTTTTCCGCAAAATCCAAGCAGCACCGACAATTTTCAAGCCTTTAACAAAACAGATGTTGAAATGCAGCTTAACGCGAATTCCACGGCCTATTGGTCGCCGCGCGGCGGCGATCTGATTATCGAGGCTGTGAGCGGTGATACGGTTACGTTTCGCGGCGAAAATGTGAAATTCGATCCCATCGGCAGCGGAGCCGTCGGCAGTTTTACGGCAAACTTCCGGGTTACATTCACTTTTGAAACCGGAAGCTACGGCTTGTAGCACGAAAATCAAAACGCCCCCTGTTTTCATCAATGGAAGTAGGGGCGTTTTGTACGTTTTCCGCTTTTTGTCAAAAGTCAAAATTCTGTAACGATTTTGTAACGATAGCCGGTTAGCATAGGGTTCAACAACCGTCCTCGCTTAGCGCGAAGCGGCGAAAGGAACTCATTTATGCACTCCGCCTTGCGTTCGTCCGCGCTTCCCATTCTCGTATGCGCCATGACCACTTCGGCTCTCGTTTTCGCCGCCACGGGCTGCGGCAGCGGCGGCAGTAATGCGCCCGTTCCGGGCATTCCCGTCCCCTCCACAGCGACTTCCGCCTATGCAAACCGCGCGTATTCCGGCTCGGTAAATCTTGCCAACGGACAAATCGGCAATCTTAGCCTGTCCACGACGGCGAGCGGAACCGTATCGGGCACGTTTGACGTCGTGGATCCGTCGCGCAAGGCGTCGCCCAAAACCCGCGTCGTCCTTTCGAGCGATTTGGTGACCGGGTTCTTCAACGGGCAAACCGGTGGAATCAACTTGACCGGTTCGGCCATCGGCTTGCCTATTACCATTGTTGGCACGCTCCCGATTCCGCCCGCAACAAGCGGCGGCAATTTTACCGTCACAATTGACGGGCAAACCTATTCCAGCGGCTTCAGTAATGGCGGCGGAACAGGAACGCCTACCCCGTCGCCGTCCGCCAGCGCAAGCCCGACGCCGTCCGGTTCGCCCAGCCCTTCGCCGTCCGCGACACCGTCGCCCGGGGTTTTGAACCAAGTCACGCTCACGCCCGAACCGGGAACCAGTCCGAACAACTCCGTGCCCGTGGTTATCGCGGGAACGGCGATTGCAACGCTCAAAGAATACTCGGCGGCGTCGCCGTTTAGCCGTATCGCGCTTGAACTCAACGACGGCAAAAACAACATCGTTAACTATGCCTACCAAACGGCGGCCCCGCTTGCGCCCGGTTCGCAAACCGTGAGTATCGGAGCCGCTTTGAACGATCCCGGCGCGAACGCTTCGTACCGCGAAGGGATCGATTTTTCCAAATACTGGCAAGGCGGCTCGATTGATCGCACCAAGACCGAAGGCACGATAATTGTCGAGCAGGTCGATTCCACCACCGTGCGATTGACGCTCAAAAACGTGCTCGTCGATACGCGCGGCACGGGCAAAGCGCAGGGCAAACTGCGCCTCAACGGAACCGTACAAAACACCCAGCCCCCGACCTACGTGACGCAGTAATCACTCTCGATGTAACCCTCTGCTTTTTTGCGGGGTGCGACCATTCTCCATATAGAAAGACTTACGCCCTTATGAAGCCTTCTCTTCGTCTTGCCGCCGTCCCGCTCGTTGTTGCGGGAGCCACGGCCTCGCTCCTTGTTTTCGCATCGGTCGGCTGCGGCAGTGGCGGCGGAACCTCGCCCGCGCCCGGCTACCCCACCGGTTTGGCGGTTTCGTCGCTGTATTCCGGTAAAGCATACACCGGGCAAGTGTCGCTTGAAAATGGACAAGTCGGCAATGTAAGCGTGACCGTTTCCGGCACAACCGCATCGGGCACACTTGAAATCGTCGATCCGTCCCGTAAAGCGACGGCGAAAAGCCGCATAGTCATCGCCACGCCGTTTTTGTCCGGCACGTTCGATCCGCTTACGGGCGCAATCAACCTTTCCGGCTCGTATACCGGCCCGAACGGCCAAACGGTCACCCTTTCCATTACGGGAACGCTGCCCGTGCCGCCCTCGACAACAGGCGGTAGTGTGACTGTGACGCTTAACGGACAATCCTACACGACCACCTTCGGGGGAAACGGCACGAATCCGACACCCACCCCGTCCGGCAGCGCGTCGCCCAGTCCCACCCCGTCCGCAAGCCCGTCGGCCTCGCCCAGCCCGTCGCCGCTGGCTTCTCCGCCTGCAGGCGTCCCCTTCGCGCTCGTGGGCGGAACGGCGGCCTACACTTTTAGCGATGTTGTAAACACTTTGGTAGACACGTCGCCTATCGCGCTGCAAACTTCCGGGCCGGAAATCAACGGCGCGATAGCGTATGCCAACGGAAATCAAACGATCCAACTGAAAGCGACCACTGACGTGGTCAAAAAGAACCCGAAACTGGCGAATTACCGCACGGTTACGGTTTTCGCCGCCCAGCGCGGCGGTGACCTCAAGGCCGGAACCGTCTTCGATTTGGCAAACGCCACCGACGCCTCCAACTGCAACGTTTCGTTCCAGCAGATCGGCGGCGAGGTCGTCAACTCGCTCTTTATCGCCAAGAGCGGCAAAGTGACGGTCGTGAACGTGACGGCCCGCAGCGTCGTTGTCAAACTCGAAAACGTCGATGTGAAGCCTTCGCGTTCGTCCGACGGCGATGGCGGCTTCACGATAAACGGCGATATTACGGGCAACGTCGGGGCGCGATTGTAACAACGTGAAATCCATGCGGGCCGCCGCAGAACAACAAACGGCGGCCCATCAAAAACGAAAGAAAAACCATGAAATATTTTACTGTACGCTCGGCGGCGACCCCACTTTTTCTCACCGGCTCCATAGCCACCGCGCTTGTCTTTGCCGCGACCGGCTGCGGCAGCGGCGGGGGAAATTCGCCCGCCGCAAACGGTTCGGCTGTGAGCCTGCCCGTGTCGTCTCTTCCCGCAACGTCCGCTTCGGCAGCCGCCGCGTATGCGGGCCGCTCGTACTCCGGTTCGTTTACTCTCGCCAATGGGCAAACCGGTAACGTCACCGTACTCACGTCGGGCACGGGCGCGGCCTCCGGCAGATTGGAAATCGTTGACCCGACGCGCAAGGCGACCGCGAAAACCCGTATCGTCATTGCCACACCGTTTTTGTCCGGCACGTTCGATCCGACGACCGGCGCGATTAGTTTGACCGGCTCGTATGTCGATGCGAATGGGCAAACCATTCCCATTTCCATCACGGGAACGCTGCCTGTTCCTCCGTCCACGACAGGCGGCAGTTTGACCGTCACCGTGAACGGGCAGTCGTATACAACGACGTTCGGCGGCGGCACGACAAATCCAACTCCCACGCCGTCGCCGTCCGGCAGCGCGACGCCCAACCCGACCCCGTCCGCAAGCGCATCGCCGACGCCTTCGCCTTCGCCGACGCCGACACCAAGCCCAGCAAGCGGCGCGGTGCAGTTTACGCTCGTGAGCAAAAGCGCAGACTGCAACTTCGCTGACCCCGGTATCAGCGGCTTTTCCATCGTGGACGCGCGATATGCCAATGCGGCGGGCCAACTCTATCAATTTACCAGCACCATTCAAGGCGCAAATAGGAATACTGGTTCCTTCACGCTCGGCTGGCAGCTGCATCATTCCGGCGGGAATTTTGTGCCGGAAACGTTTACGTTTGTTTCCGAGCCGCAAATCGGGCCGTTCGGCGACGACTTCCAAGGAATTTTGCAAACCGGCGTGACCATACAAACCGGCGCGCTTTCAGTCGGCGCGTGGCGTCCCACCGGCGGAACGCTGACCGTAGTTTCTGTAAATGGCAAAAAAGTAACCGTTCACGGCGAAAAGGTGGAATTTACCCCGACGCCCTCGCCGGGCACGAACGGTAAAGGTAGTTTCATCGCCGACTTTACCGTCACGTACGACAGCGTTTCCGGCCTGTAAAATGTCCCCCTGCCCCCAATAATGGGGGCAGGGGGGCCAAACGTTGCGGCAATCAGGAACTTGAAGGCTGCTTATCCCGGTAGTTTATTTGAACTCGCCGCTCAAATGGTCGCACGATAGTCGGGTGACCGAAGCCGCGCGTTGGGGTTTGCTTCCAAACCCACGCGGGGTATGCGGCAGGTAAGGAGTTTTTTTATGTTTAGTTTGGTCAATGGGGTTCGCAAGTTTCAAGACGAGGTTTTCGAGTCCCAGCGTGAATTGTTTACAGCATTGGGACAGGGACAGCATCCCGAAACCTTATTCATCACGTGTTCGGACTCCCGCATCTCCGAGCAAATGGTGACGCAAAGCAAGCCCGGCGATTTGTTCGTTATTCGCAACGCCGGAAACATCGTGCCGACGTATGAAAATGCTATGGGGGGCGTGGGTGGAACCATCGAATACGCGGTCAAGGTGGTTGGCGTTTCGCATATCGTCGTGTGCGGGCACTCCCACTGCGGCGCGATGAAAGGCCTGCTCCATCCCGAAACGCTGGACGATTTGCCTCACGTGGCGAACTGGCTTAAAAACGCGGCGGAAACGCGGCGCATCGTCGATGAGAAGTATGGGGACTCCGATGACGTGGAACGGGTGCGCTTGACCGGCGAGGAAAACGTGCGCGAACAGCTTAAAAATCTGCGAACGTATCCGTGGATCGTTCAGGCGATAGAAGACAAAAAGCTGGAACTGCACGGCTGGATGTACACTTTTGAAAAGGGCCAAGTGGAGGTATACGATCCGGCCCAAGACAAATTCGTGCCGCTGGGTGCGGAAGACATCCAAGACAACATCGCCACCGACAAATAGCAAAACCCGAAACGGCTCAAAACGAAAAAAGCCGCGCACGGTGCGCGGCTTTTTCTTTGCAACGCTTGAAGTTGACAGTTTCGGTAGGGCGGCCTTATGATAAGCAGGCGTCGGTTCGCTCGCGGGCACGTTTTTAGTTATTTCCGCCCGCCGATGCCCGCTTTGCATGAAAGACACACCCGTTTCCGAAACCGCCGACGTTAAAGCGCCCATGGCCCGCACGACGATTGCCGATCTCGCGGCCCATTTGGGATTGTCCAAAGGAACCGTATCGCGCATTCTCAATAACAAGGGCGCGGGTTTTTCGGCTGCGACCCGGCAGCGCGTGTTCGATGCGGCCCGCGAAATCGGTTACGCGCCCGATCCGCTCGCCCGGGCGCTGGCGACCGGCAAGACCGGTTTTGTCGCGTTGTGGGTGCAAACGCTCGTCACGTCCTACCACGCGCAAATCGCCCATGCGATGGAAGAAGCCCTTGAAGGCAAGGGCTATCAAATCGCGGTGACACCGTTTGGGCGCATCGACCGCGACCGCGCGACCTATTTAGGAACGCCTGCGGGTGTGGACGGCATTATTGCGCACGAAATCTACGGCGATATTTGGCCGCTCCTTTTTCGCAACACGTCGCACAAAGTGCCGGTCGTGACGACGGGTATTTGGTCGCCCAACAACCGCGACCACGTGCAGGTCAATCTAACGAACGCCGCCCACGCGCTTGTTCACCATTTGTGCGACACGGGCCGAACCCGCGTCGCGTATGCCACCGACGAAATGGAAGGCCGCACCGGCGACGTTCGCTATATCGCGTATCACGCGGTTTTGCAGGAGCGCGGCTTGACGCCGGAGCGTATCGCGCTTCCCGCGCCCGACCGCGCAAGCGCGCGCGCCACGTTCCGCGCCTATTTCAGGGAGCATGGCTGCCCGGGCGCGCTGTTTTGCCACAACGACGATTTCGCCCTTGCCGCGTATCGCGCCTTGTGCGATCTGGGCCTGAGCATCCCCGGCGACTGCGCGCTCGCGGGCTGCGACGGCATCATGGACACCGAATATCTCCCGGTTCCCATCACGACGATTGTGCAGCCGTTTGAGGAGATTAGCCAAACCGCCTGCGCGTTCATGCAAAACCGATTGTCGAACCCGGACGGACAGGATCAATTCGCGGAACTCAGCGCCGTCCTCGCCATTCGCGCCTCGTCGCAAGTATAACCAGACGCAAAACCATCGGAAAAAGGGGGAACTTTGTCAACCGGTTTTAAGTTTTGTACGGTACGACACCGCTTCGGCGCATTTTGCGCTTCGCTTTCTTTGCTGAAACTTTCGACAGAAGCAACTCGGCAATTTTCTTGACAGCACAAAAGCGAGATGGTATATTTTCTGTGCAATGAAACCGGTTTTATAAAATCGGTTTTGTAACGGTAAGGAAGCTGTTTAATGGTTAATGTTGCATTGCATGCGCGGAATGGCTCCGCGTCCACGAAGCGTTATGGCTTCACGCTGATTGAACTGTTAGTTGTTATCGCTATCATAGCAATTCTCGCGGCAATTTTGTTTCCCGTGTTCGCCCAAGCCCGCGATAAAGCCCGGCAAACCGCCTGCTTGTCCAACATGAAGCAGTTCGGCACGGCGTGGATGATGTACACGCAGGATTATGACGAAACCGCGCTGCCCATTCGTAACCCGGCGGCGAACTATTATTTTTCGACCCGTGACACCATTGACCCCTATGTGAAGAACAAAGGGGTGTACATTTGCCCGTCGAACAACCAAACCGATCAAACCGCAGGACTAACGCTCACCTACACTTACAACTGGTGCGTGGGCAATGTGTGCGGCACGAATGGCAGTAGTGAGCACCCACTGGCGCAGTTCGCCCTTCCTGCGCAGGTTCCGATGTTTGTAGATAGCAACAATACCCAGCAGCCAACCACGAACTATTATTTCGCCTATGGCGGTACGACCTCCAACACCTTTTACGGTCGCCGCAGCAGCACGGGGGGCAGCAATTACTCGCCGTGGGGTGGTGCGCAACCTAAGATGATCGCCCACCAGAACGGCGCGAATATGCTGTTTGTCGATACCCATGTCAAATGGGCAGGCAAGCAGGCTGGTTTATACAAAGTGAATCCCGCCGACATTACAACCGCCAACGATCCCGCGTGGTTTACCGGTGCGAACGCCACGGTTGGCAATCAACCCGGCCCGCCCTCGAACGGTATTGACTACGACGCCGACGGTACGGCAGGCACGACGACCGGCTACAACTAAGCCGCCGCGTTTATTCCACGCTTCGTATCCGTTGCAAAAGGCCAAGACGCCGCTTGTTTTGGCCTTTCCCAATCTACGGTTGGAAAAAAGAAGATCACTCAAATCAAGGCGCACTGTATGCGCTGAAATCTAACCTGCAAGGAAGAGTAAAATGATTTCCCCTTCACGCCGCGCATTTACCTTAATCGAACTCTTAGTTGTCATAGCAATCATCGCTATTTTGGCGGCGATCTTGTTTCCCGTATTTGCCAAAGCCCGCGAAAAGGCCCGGCAAACGTCGTGCCTGTCCAACGAGAAACAGCTTGGGCTGGGCTTAATTATGTACGTGCAGGACTTCGACGGCACGTATCCCTTGTCGGTTTCCGCTTCGAGTTTGGGCACGAACGTTTCGTACCGGCAGCTCATTCAACCCTACATGAAAAGCGTTTCCGTGCTGATTTGCCCGTCCAACCCGAACAATGGCACGATTACGCACCCTGCCGTCGATACCTTTCCGGCAACCTATGTTTCCTATGCCGCCAACTGCTCGCACAACGACGACGCGCAAAACCCCGCCACAACAACGGGCCTCGGCGTGATGTCGTGCAGCGGCGCAGCCGTTTGGGAATCGCTGGTACAAGTGCCCGCGCAAACCATTGCGGTGGTTGAATCCACGGCCATCAACAGCCAATTCGACATTCGTAACACGTCCCGCTCCGGGGTGGAAACCGACAATCCCAACGCAAACGGGCATCTTTTCGCCGGGCACGCCGGAATCGCCAACTTCCTATTTGCCGACGGGCACGCCAAAGGCATGAAGCCCACGTCAACCGTCAACGAGTGCAATCCCGCCAGTTGTACGCCGACGCAGAAAAATATGTGGGCGCGCGACCTCGCCGGATTCAACGGAACGTTCACCGCGACACAAAACACGATGAAGTTCGCGGAAAACAAGTACAAATAAGCCGTCGCGCTTTTTGTCCTATTTCATAAATCGGGCGCAGTGTTTAAAACGCCTGCGCCCGTTTCTTTTGTCTCAAAATCAACTATGCAAACTTTAACGAACCTACTTTCTGACGCGCCCGCGCAAAGCACCGGCTTTCGCCCCGGCGAAATTTGGCGCGATACCGATGGCGCGGCGATCAACGCGCACGGCGGCGGCTTATTCCACCACGACGGCGTGACCTATTGGTACGGCGAACATAAAATCGAGGGCAAGGCGGGCAACACGGCGCAGGTCGGCGTGTCCGTGTATTCGTCGCGGGATTTGCTCCATTGGAAAAACGAGGGCATCGCGCTTTCGGTTTCGGACGATGCGAGCAGCGATATTGCGCGGGGCTGCATTTTGGAGCGGCCCAAAGTGATTTACAACGCCCGCACCAAACGCTTCGTGATGTGGTTCCATTTGGAATTGCTCGGGCAGGGCTACAATTCGGCCCGTGTCGGCGTCGCCGTGAGCGATTCGCCGACCGGCCCGTTCACGTTCGTCCATAGTTTCCGCCCGGACAAGAGTATGTCCCGCGACTTGACGCTTTTCGCGGACGATGACGCGAGCCGAACCGCCTATTTGTTCACCGCGAGCGAAGACAACAAAACGCTCCATATTTCGCGCTTGTCCGACGACTATTTGACGACGGCAGGGGAATGGGTCAAGGCGTTTCCCGGTCGGTATATGGAAGCACCCGCCGTTTTTAAGCACAACGGGAAATACTGGTTCGTGGGTTCCGGCTGCACGGGCTGGGAGCCGAACGCGGCCCGCTCCGCCGTCGCCGATCATCCCCTCGGGCCGTGGACGGAACTTGAAAATCCGTGCATCGGGGCGGGCGCGGAGCGCACGTTCGAGTCGCAAAGCACGTATGTTTTGCCCGTTCCCGGCGGCAAAAGTAGCGATTTCATTTTTCTCGCTGACCGCTGGAACCCGGAAAACGCGATTGACGGGCGCTATGTGTGGTTGCCCATTGATTGGCAAACCGGCGAAACCGGCGACGCATTCACGATTTCGTGGCACGACGCTTGGGATTTGGGTTATTTCGACCGCTAAATTGGCTCCTAAAAGAGCGGGCCTCTCCCCCCGGCCCCCTCCCCTAAAGGGAAGGGGGAGCCAGTAATCGATAGTTTCTGCAAGGCGCATGACTTGACCAAAGGCAAAGCCTGCGTATTTACAAAACCTAACGTTTTACAGGCTCCCCCTTCCCTTTAGGGGAGGGGGCCGGGGGGAGAGGCCTTTTCGCCGTTTTCGTACTACACTAAACGGTATGGAAACCAAAGCGCAGGCACGGGTTCAAGCCCTGCTGGATTCGTTAGTAGCGGACGGCGTGGAGCGCGGTTTGCAGGCCGTCGCGTTTGTAAACGGAAAATGCGTCGTCCATGCGTGGGCCGGAATTGCCAACCAGCGAAACGGAAAACAGGTTGAGGCAGAGACTTTGTTTCCTGTGTTTTCCACCAGCAAAGGCATCGCGGCAACCGTCGTTCACCGGCTTGCCGAGCGGGGTTTATTAGATTACGATACGCCCATCGCGTCGATTTGGCCCGAGTTTGGCGCGCACGGCAAAGAACAAATTACGCTACGACAAGCCCTCTATCATGCGTCGGGTATTCCGCAAATGCCAAGCGGCCTTACGTTCGACGATTTGGGCGATTGGGCTACTCTGTGCCGCGCCATAGCGGGTCTTACGCCGTTATGGACGCCCGGAACGAGGATTGAGTACCACGCCATTACCTATGGCTGGATTGTCGGCGAAGTGGCTTGCCGCATTTCGGGCCGCACGTTTCCGCAGTTGCTCCACGAGGAAATAGCGCGCCCGCTTGGTTTGGAAACCAGCCTGTACATCGGTATGCCCGATGATGCCCAGCCGCGCGTCGCGTTTTTGGAGGAACCGGATGCCGTCGTTCCTGAGCCGACCGACGCGCCGCAGGCCATTCCGTACTGGCTCGGGCCGCTCGCCGATTGGATGAATAGATCGGACGCGCAACGTACTTGCGCTCCCGCATCGAGCGGCATCATGAGCGCATTTGCGATTGCCAAGCACTACGCCGCGCTTTTGCCGGGCGGGGTCGATGGCGTCACTTTGCTGCCACCCAGCCGCGTCAAAACGGCGACCGAACCGCAAAAGCCTGACCGTCCCGAAAATGAGGACTATCCCAAAAACTTCGGTTTGGGCTATCAGATTGGCGGGGCGGATTCCATCTATGGCGGGCCGTCCGCGTTCGGGCACGGGGGCTACGGCGGCTCCCTCGGTTTCGCCGATGGGGAAACGAGCCTTGCTGTCGGCATCACGAAAAACCGGTTCAACCAAGCCGATTCCACGCGGCGTATCGTTAATGAATTGCGGGCCGCTTTGCAATAAATCAAACGTTCTTTGCACTTTGCGGCGCGGCGGGCGATAATGCACCGGGTTTTCTTGAACTATGAGTATTTTAACCGTTGCCAATGTCGCCAAAAGTTTTGGCGGGGATTTGTTGTTTTCCGAGATCGGGTTCACGCTCGCCGCCGGGCAAAAGATGGGCCTTATCGGGCGCAACGGCGGCGGGAAAACCACCCTTCTTAAAATTCTGCTGGGGCAGGAAACCCCCGACGACAGCATCGCGCCCGCGACAAACATCGTGATGCAGGCGCGCGTTCAGCTGGCGACCGGGCGGCGCATGGGCTATTTGCGACAGGAAGCGCCCGTCCATCCCGAACACACCATTGCCCAAGAAATCGACGGCGCACTCGCTCCCCTGCGCGCCATTCAAGCCCGTATCGCGGACGCGGAACATGCGATGAGCGACGCCACAACCGAGGCGGATTTGGAAAAGGCGATGGCGGAATATACCCTCGCCAGCGACGATTTTGAGGCGCACGGCGGCTACGCGATTGAGGAAGAGCGCGACAATGTTCTCAAACAAATGGGATTCGGGCCGGAATCCATGGAAAAGCGCGTCGGATCGTGCAGCGGCGGCGAACAAACCCGGCTCGCATTGGCAAAACTCGTTTTGACGCGCCCTGATCTGCTGATTTTGGACGAACCGACGAATCACTTGGACATCAACGCGACCGAATGGCTGGAAAACTTTTTGCGCGGCTATCAAGGAGCGGTTTTGCTTGTTTCGCACGATAGGTAC
>CAXTBP010000124.1:0-16107 GCA_964241985.1 uncultured Armatimonadaceae bacterium
GGTATGGACGTTAAACGAATGGTTCGTCGGGTCGGGTTTCGGCAGTTCGCCTTTGCCGTCCACTTTAATCGGGCCGCTCGAATCGCGGTTCAAGCCCCATTGCGCGATGTCCAAATGGTGCGCGCCCCAGTCCGTCACCATGCCGCCCGCGTACTCGTACCAATAGCGAAACGACCCGTGCGACCGTTCGGGCAGATATTCGACAAGGGGCGTCGGCCCGAGCCACATATCCCAGTTGAACGAGCGCGGAACGGGTTTCACCTCGAACGGCCCGCCGCTGCGCGCGCCGGGCAAGTGCGCCTCCACGGATTGAACTTTGCCGATGCGCCCGTTGCGAACAAGTTCGCAAGCCATACGAAATCTTGCGTCGCTGCGCTGCTGCGAGCCGGTTTGGAACACGCGCCCGGTTTGCCGCGCCACGGTCGCCATGCGCCGCCCCTCGGCAAGCGTTAAGGTCATCGGCTTTTCGCAATACACGTCTTTTCCGGCCTGCATCGCCATGACGGACATAATCGCGTGCCAATGGTCGGGCGCTCCGATAACCACGGCGTCGATGTCGGGGCGGGCCAGCAAATCGCGGAAATCGCCGTATTGTTTGGAATCCCGGCCGAAAATACGGTGCGCTTCCCCAAGATGTTTGGCGTCCACATCGCATACGGCGACTATTTTCGTGCCTTTTTGCCCGGCAACCGCCCGCGTGTCGCTGAGGCCTTGATGAAAGCTGCCCGGTGTCGAGCCGCCTAAACCAATCGCGCCGACTTGAATCGTGTCGTTCGGCCCGATACGGCGCGGCGCTGGCGTCATTTGCTGCGTTTGCGCGTCGGCTTGTTTAACGAACCAATCGGGCAGGGCGCTTAAAACCGCGCCGGTGGCAAGGCCGCGCAGTAAACGGCGGCGGGAAGGGGAGGGGGAAATATCACTCAATGGGGAACCTCGTCGATGAAGAAATGTGGAACTACGTTTCGCCGCCGATGCTGATTTGTCCTGCCATTAAGCGGGTAAACGCATAAGGCGACCAAGGCATTAAGCCTTGCCGCTTAAATGGAAATACTTATGGGAAACCAAATGGGAAACCAAAACGGGCGGCGCGTCGGTGGGGGAGCGGGCCTAATTGTCGCGCTGATTCTTGCTGCGTTTACGCTCTTTCAATACTACGGTTCGTCCACGAAAAACCCGGTGACGGGACAAACGCAGCACGTCGCGGGCGTCACGGCCAATCAAGAAATCGCGCTCGGTTTGCAGGCCGCGCCCGAAATGGTGCAGCAGTATGGTGGCGAAGTCAACCCCAATTCGCGCGACGGGCAAATTGTTCAGCGCGTGGGTCAAAGAGTTCTCGCCGGTTCGGCTGCCGCGAAAACGGGTTATAAGTTTCAGTTCCACCTTTTGGGCGACGAGAAAACGATTAATGCTTTTGCTTTGCCGGGCGGGCAGGTTTTCATCACGGAAGCCCTGCTGCACCAACTGACGACCGAGGGCCAAGTCGCGGGCGTGTTGGGGCACGAGGTCGGGCACGTCGTCGCGCGGCACGGGGCGCAGCATATCGCCAAGCAGCAGCTCACGCAGGGCTTGACCGGGGCAGCGGTGATGGCGTCCTACGATCCGAACGATCCCGCCAAATCAACGCGCAACGCCGCTGTGATCGCTGCAGTCGGGCAGTTGGTCAACTTGAAATACGGGCGCAACGACGAACTGGAAGCCGACAAATTGGGCGTCCGCTTTATGAGCGAAGCGGGCTACGATCCTCGCGCGATGGTCGGAGTCATGCAGGTTTTGGCAAAAGCGGGCGGTGGAAAGCGCACGCCTGAATTTTTCTCCACGCACCCGAATCCTGAAAACCGCATCCCAAAAATTCAGGACGCGATCAAAGCCCTGTATCCACAGGGCGTCCCGTCCGGCCTCACGCCTTAGAAATTTGAACCCATGCCCGAAGGCCCCGAAGTGCGCCGCCACGCCGACGCCTTGCACGCCGCCCTTGCCGGTAAAAAACTTGCCGTCGTCACCGCCCGCACCAAAGCCGCCAAAGCGTGGCTTGCCGAACTACCGAATTCGTTCGTCGGGCAAAAAGTGGAGTGGGTTAAATCGCGGGGCAAAAATCTGGTCGGGCAAACGAGCGGTGGCCTGTTTTGGTACTCGCACCTGATGATGTGGGGTAGGTGGCAAATCTTCGACGCGCCACCCGAAACCATCGACAAACGCGAACGCGCCCGCATCGGGGCGGACGACGGCACAACCGCGATTTTATTTTCCGCGCCCGTATTCGAGGTCGGCGAAAGCCCAACGCACAACCCGTTTATCGGACATCCGTATTTGCGCGTTCTCGGCCCGGACATTTTGCCGTACTCCGGCGAAGGCGATTTTGACGACGCCGAATTTCGCACGCGCCTTTGCACGCCCGAAAACGCCGCCCGCGAAATAGGGGCCGTGTTGCTCGACCAAAATATACTTGCCGGGGTCGGAAATTATCTGCGGGCCGAAATGTTGTGGGTGTGCCAAATCGACCCGTTTGCGACTGTCGCCGGGCTTACCGGCGGGGAATTGGACTGCTTAAGCGCGGCGATTCCCGAAATCGCCAAGCGCGCTTATGAACTCGGCGGGCAAAGCGTCACCCACGAAGACCGCGAAAAAATGCGAAGCGACCGCGCCTATATATACGCCAAAGGCTCGGACGAGTGGGGGACACGCCACTACGCATTCCGCCGAACAAATTTGCCCTGTTTGCGCTGCGGCGAAAAAATCAAGCAAAAGCGGCAGTTCACGCGGCAGCTCGAAGACGGTACGGAAAAAGAGCGCATCATTTATTTTTGCCCGAACTGTCAGAAAGTCGTCTAATGGAACCGCAGGAAACCCCAGCAACAACCACAAGCGGCCTGTTTCAAGTCTTCACGGAAACCGCCGAGCGCGTGGGCGCGACGACCAAGCGCTTAGAAAAAGCCGCGATGTTAGGGGCATACTTCGGCACGTTGTCAGACGACGATTTGGTGCTTGCCGCGCGCTGGTTCGCCGGACATATTTTTCCGCTCCACGATGCCCGCACCGTGAGCGTCGGCGGCGCGGCCCTTGTCTCCGCTTTGCTTTCCGCAACCGGCGCGGACGAAACGCACGTCCGCACGCGCCTTGTCGCGCGCGGCGATGCGGGCGAGGTCGCGGGCGAACTGTGGGCCGAAAAAGTTGCGCTTGCCGCTCGCGCTTATCAACTTACCCTTGCCGATGTAGCCCGGTTTTTGGAAACGCTCGCGGCAACGGCGGGCACGAAGAACAAGGGCGCGCTCATTGTTGGAATGCTTGAAAAGGCTGCGCCGTTTGAAGCCAAGTATGTCGTCAAGTTACTTTCCGGCAATTTGCGAATCGGTTTGAAAGAAGGCGCAGTCGAAGACGCTTTGGCGCGTTTGGCGAACATCCCCGTTGGCGAAATACAGGCCGCCAATATGCTGACCGGCGACATCGGGCAAGCCGCGCTCATGGCCCGCCACAATCGTTTGGGCGAGGCCGCGCTCACGCTGTTCCACCCCGTCAAGTTCATGCTCGCAACCGCTGCCGCCGACCTTGCCGACGTGGCCCGTCAAATGCCCGAAACGTTCATCGTCGAGGACAAGTTCGACGGCATCCGCGCCCAAGCCCATATCGGCAAAAACGACATAAACGGAAACGGCGAAATCAGGGCTCGCCTATATTCGCGTACCCTTGACGATATTTCTCGCTCGTTCCCCGAACTTTCCGCGCCGCTGTGCGCCCTTGTAAGCCAGAGCGATGGGGAAGGGGGCCTTATTTTGGACGGCGAAATTGTGCCCATTTCGCCGAGCGATCCGCTCCGCATTTTGCCGTTTCAATCGCTCCAGCCGCGCTTGGGCCGGAAAGTCTTGTCGGAAGAAACGCTGTCTCAGGCTCCCGTCGCTTTCACCGCCTACGATATATTGATGGGCGGCGGGCGGGTTTTGACGGGCGAACCATTGAGTGAACGCCGCGCATTTTTGGAAACCCTGCCGTACCTAATGCCGATTGTCCGGCTTGCCGGTTCGCGCACGTTCGCCGATGTTGCCGAACTGGATCAGGAATTCGCAAACGCCCGCGCCCGCAACAACGAAGGCTTGATGGTCAAATCGCCCGCCTCATTCTACAAGCCCGGCAAGCGGGGCCGGGATTGGCTCAAAATCAAGCGCACGTCGGCCACCCTCGATGTCGTCGTCACGGCGGCGCAGGTCGGCGACGGCAGGCGGGCGCGTTTTTTGAGCGATTACACGTTCGCCGTGCGGGCAAGCGAAACGGACGCCACACTTCTCAACGTCGGCAAAGCCTATTCGGGCCTGACCGATAAAGAAGTGGAAGAACTTTCGGAATGGTTCAAGGCGCACACGATTGCCGAATTCGCGCACGGCAAGGTGCGAACGGTGGAGCCGCAAATCGTGCTGGAAATTACCTTCGACCGCGTGCAGGCCTCGGCCCGTCATAAAAGCGGATACGCTTTGCGATTTCCTCGTATTCTTCGCATTCGGGATGACAAACCGCCCGAAGAAATAGACACGCTCGACACCGTGCGCAAACTCGCCGAAGCGGAAAACGGCGCAGGAGAAACGCAACCCGCGAACGAAACGGTTGAGCAATGAACCCGCCCGACGAACCCAAAACGCCGACCGTTTCCGTGCCTATTCCGACCGAGCGGTATGTGCGCCTGCTCGTCGTCACCTCGGTCGCGCTGCTGTTGCTGTTGTCCGCGTATCTTACGACGCGCGTTTTGGCGCTTATTCACCACACGGTTTTACTGTTCGCGCTCGGCGGCCTCACCGCGTATGCCCTTGATCCGATTGTGGAAATCGTGCGCGGCAACATTTCGCTTAAACGCCGACCCTCGAATGCACCGCCGCTCAAAAAGCGCCCGCGCTGGCTGGGCGTCGTCGCCGTGTTCGCCGTGCTATTCGGCGCTTTGGGAACGGGCACGTACTTGTTAGGTCGTGAAGCCGTTCATCAAGCGACCGTGTTGTCCCGCGACAAGGAGCAAATACAAACCAACATCCGGGCCGAACTCGTTCGCACCGATACATGGCTTGCCAGTCGTGGCATCCCGCTTTCCGTGACGCAAATCGTGGACGATCCGCCGCCTAACGTCCGCGCGTGGGGCGAAGAGGTCGCCAAGCGTTCCCTCACGATTGCCACCGACGCCTCGAAGTTTTTGGTCGAGGGGATTATTGTTCTTCTTATCGCCGTGTATTTTCTGCTGTTTAGCGAAGAAATGCGGGCCGCGAGTTTGCGCGCACTACCGGAACGGCTGCGTCCCTACGCGAATCAGTGGCAAAACGACGTGAACCGAATCTTGGGCGGCTTCGTGCGCGGTCAGGCCGTCCTCGCCCTCGTTTTGGGAGCTGCCGCCGGGGCGGCCTGCGGCCTGTTGGGGCTGCGCTTTTGGCTGCTTATCGGCGTCTTCGTTACCTTTGCCTCGCTCGTACCCGTCATAGGCCCGTATATCGGCGCGCTTCCGGCCATTATTTCCGCGCTCTTAACGCAAACCGGAATTCTGCACACTGTGCCCGGCGTGCGCGTCGCCCTCGTCGTACTCGTGTTTTTCGTCATTAACGAGGCCGGCTCTAAAGTGCTGTATCCGCGCCTCGTCGGGCGTGCGCTCGGCTTGCACGAGGTTCTCGTTTTGTTCGCGCTTCTTGCCGGATTTGAAATCGGCGGCATTACGGGCGTTTTGTTCGCTGCGCCCTTAACCGCTCTCGCCGCCGTCACCGTTGCGCAACTGTGGCGACTATGGACGCACGAACCGCCGGTCAATGTTGCCGCCGTGGCGGCGGTCAGTGGGGCAGAGGCCAAAGCGGAAGGCGTCCCGTAAACAAAATCAAGCGAATAAAAAACCGGCCCTTTAATAAAGGGCCGGTTTTTGTTTGCGTAAACCAGATGGTTTATCGGTCGTCGGCGGGGTCGCCCAAGGGATCCTGCGAGGCGGGCAAAATGTTGTCGCCGCCGTATTCGCCACCGTTTGTCACATCGTCAGCGGGATCGCCGAGCGGGTCTTGCGAGGCGGGCAGGATCTCGTCGTTGCCGCCATACGAAGCGTTTTGCGGTTGATCGGCGGGGTCGCCGTAGGGGTCTTGTGAGGCGGGCAAGATCTCGCCGTCCGACGGTTGCGTGGGCGTTCCGTCCTGTTGCTGCGTTTCGTCGCCGCCCGTGAAAATGTCTTTTACTTTTTCTAAAATGTCGCCAAATGCCATGTTCAGTTTCTCCTCGGCGCGGCGCGGCGTCGCAGAATGGAATCGCCGTTTGTACCGTCCGGTTTCGCTTGATTGATACCGCAAAAATCCGGTTTTTAATCGCAACCCTTTCGCCCGCCCGCCTGTTCGGTTGACAGGAGAATGCCTGACCGGTACACTTGCCGTATCAAACGGCATGGCAGGCACACCAAACAACGAAAACGCAAAGGGCGAGGGAGCGCCCCTCAAAACGATTAAAGTGCCCCCGGGCGCGTGGCACGTTTTGGAAGCGCGCTGGGGCGAGGCGCAGCGCGTCCGCCTGATTACCGGCCCGCCCGCCTTGATTAGCGAACCCGTGCATGTCCGCTCCATCCATGTTGTCGGCTTTGTCGAACCGTCGGGCGACGTGCTTTTAGTGGAAAACAAGGACGGAAGTTGGACGTTTCCGGGCGGACGTTTGGAAGACGCCGAAACCCTCGATCAAGCCTTGCGCCGCGAAGTATGGGAAGAAGCGCGCGCCCTTTTAGCCCCGAACTACACCTCAGTTGCCGCGACCCGCATTGAGTTTTTGAACCGCGTTCCGGGCCGCGTGTATCGCGTTCATCCCACCTTTTTGCTGTGGGTTGCCGGGAGCGTAATCACCTTATCCGACGAACCGCACCACGACCCCGCCGACGGCGTCGTCGGCAGATGCGTCGTACCCGCCAGCGAAGCCCACGAAAAATTAGGGCCGCTGGAAACCCGCGTTTTGGAAGCCGCGCTTACACACCGCGCGAAAACCCACCCGGCATGAGCGAACAGAATAAATTCGTCGCGCGCACGATTGCGGCCCTGCAAAAATCAAGCGGTATGGCGGGCAGCCAAAGCGTTGTGTACGTCGCTTTAGGTGATTCCGTCACCGCCGGTTGGTTGGAGCACGGGATTTTGGACAGCGACAAAGCGTACCCCGCGCTGTTCCGCGCCCGTTTGGCCCAACTGTATCCCCACGCCATGATTTCCGTCCTCAATGGGGGACTGGGCGGCGATAACGTGGACGGCCTTTTAGTCCGGCTCGACCGCGACGCTTTGCGCCACGATCCACAGATAATCACGGTTTGCGTTGGCCTCAACGATGCCCGCAAGGGTAAGGAAAACGTGGATGCCTTCCGTGCGGGCTTGATCCAACTCGTCGAGCGGATACAAACGGAAAGCCAAGCCGACCTCATCCTCATTACGCCCAACACGCGCGGCGACCAGTGGCAGGACGATGGAACCGTCGCCGAGTATGTGCGCGTCGTTCGCACGGTTGCCCGCGAAAAAGGCGTCGGCCTTGCCGACGTGTACGCCATTTATTCGGGCGCGCTTCGCACGGGCGTCGATAATCCCGGCGATTTGCTATCTAACCGCGTGTCGCACCCGACGCGCGAAGGACATCATATTTTCGCAAACGCGCTTATCTCGTTTTTTCAACCCTGATTGCCGATAATAAAGAGGGCAGGTTTGAGTTGGACGCGAAACACGGGCGCGGATATACTGCGTATAAATACCGGGGCGGAAAACCAAAAACACCCATTTCCCCAAACGACGCGACGGAAGGTATACAAATAGGTATGAGCGGTTCAAACGGTGGCAGCGACAACAGCGACGTGTCTGCGGCAAAGCGCGCCTTTATCGTAGTAGGCGTTGCGGCGGCGGCGGCTGTTTCAGCGGCGACGGCGGCGTACGTATTTTGGGCGCGACAACGGGCGAGCGTGTCCGTCGCCCCGCAAGCGGAAACGGTACAGCAACTTTTGGATCGCTGTCACGACCAAGTCCGTTCCATCGAGCAGCGCCTGGCAGAACTCACGCCGACCTCAATGGCATAAGCCCATACAATCCAAAACCCTGCTTATTGCGGGGTTTTATTTTTAATAATGCAACGTCCGATAATGTTTGTTATGTTACATTTTGAATTCATGATGCAGTAGAGGCACGGTATGATGCGAGTATGAACCACGGCCTGACAGAAGAACAAAAAGGCGGTGTGATGGCGTTTTCGGCTGCCGTTTTGTGGGGCGTGTCCGGCACGTGCGCCCAGTTCCTGTTTCAGCACCGCATCATCAACACCGAATGGTTGGTCACCGCTCGCTTGCTTCTCGCCGGAATGCTGTTACTTGGTTTCGCCCAAACCCAAAGCGGAAAATCGGATACGGCCCCGCCTATTACATCCATTTGGCGCAATCGTGGCGACTTGGTTGGCTTGCTATTATTTAGCGTGTTTGGTATGCTCGCCGTTCAGTACACCTATTTTGCCGCCATTCGCGCATCCAACGCCGCGACCGCGACCATTTTGCAGTATTTGGGGCCGACGCTCATCGCCCTGTATTTGGCGGCCCGCCATAAAAAATTTCCAACCCGCTTCGAGTTTATCGCTCTCGGCCTCGCGCTACTCGGCACGATCTTGCTTGTCACGCACGGCAAGCCGGGAACGCTATCCCTTTCGCCCCCCGCGCTCATCTGGGGCTTGGTGTCCGCCGTTGCCCTCGCCTTTTACACGCTTCAGCCCGTCGCCCTGCTCAAACGCCACAATACCGCCGTCATCATCGGCTGGGCCATGCTCATTGGCGGCGCGTCGTTTAGTTTCATACATCCCCCGTGGCAAATTGCCGGTCGCTGGGATTGGGCAACCGTAGTCCTATTCAGTTTTATTATTGTATTCGGCAGTCTTGTACCGTTCTACCTTTTCTTGTCCAGCGTAAAAATACTGGGCGCGGCGAACTCCAGCTTGCTCGCCTGCACGGAACCGCTGTCTGCTGCTCTTATCGGCGTCCTTTGGCTCAAAATCCCCTTCGGTGTTTTCGACTGGCTCGGCACAGTTTGTATTCTCGCAACCGTCGCCCTGCTCGCCGTGCAGGAAAAACGCCCGAAACCGACTGTCAGCGGATAAAATTTATAAACCGAAAACCCTTTCCTGAAAAGCCAACCAGCGCAGAGTTAATCCCGTCATGCAGTCACCACCCTTGCAGATCGCCGATGCCTTGCAGCAACTTTCCCAAAGCGACGCCCTGCGCGAATTGGAAAGCCGCCTCACCGCGCAAAACGCCTTCAACTTGTTTGACGCGATTGGCGTCAGCAATCAAGAATTGCGCCATTCCGACTTTTTGGCCTTTTTGCTGCGCCCCAACGAAGCCCACGGCCTCGGCGACACCTTCTTAAAATGGTTCCTCGGTCACGCGCTTGCTCAATCCCCTGCCCCGCCAATTTCCCGCGACACTCTGAACGCATGGGATTTGTCCGACGCCGACGTTCAACGCGAATGGAATAACGTGGCTTTATTTATCACGAGCGAAGAAAACCGTTTGGCGGTCGTTGTGGAAAACAAAATCGACACAAGCGAACATTCTGACCAACTTGTACGCTACAAACAAATAGCTGAAGCACACGGGTACAGCGGGCCGGACAAAAAGTTGCTTTGCCTGTACCTGACACCACGCGGCATTAAATCTTCCCACGCTGACTATTTGCCGCTCGGTTACGCTGCCATCTGTGCCCATTTGGAAACCGTTAGCCGTCGCGGCGCGTTTGTCAGTGCCAAAAGCGCAGATATAGAAATCATAGTTCAACACTACACACGAATGTTGAGGAGAAAAATTGTGGGCGACCCCGAGATTATAAAGCTTTGCCATGAACTATATGGCAAGCATCAAGCTGCCTTTGAGCGAGTCTTTGCCGAGGTTAAAAATAAAGAAATCCAAAAAGACACAACGAATCAACTTATAGAATGGATTGGCGACGCGGCGGGGTTGGAAGTTGTAGGCTCTAAATTCTACGACGGTATTTCGATTTCATTTTTTGGGCCGTCGTCGTGGACGAATGAAAAAGCGTTGTTACGCAATGAATTGACCAAGTGGATTATCTATCTGCAAACGGAAACCTACCGCAACGGAAAAGTGATAATTCAAGGGGTTATTGCCCCGTGCGAGCGTACATTGAGGACACGATTGCGACGAACGGTTGAAATTGGCCTTCAAGTTCCCGTGCCTGACAAGGGCTACGCTGTGTTCTATACCTATCCTCTGCGAGATGCTGACAGCGGTTTAGCCACGAGCAGTACCGATCTGTACAAAGCGTGGCAAGAATGGGTAGAAACCGAAGGGCCGAAGTTTGCCGCCCTCATTCAACCCGGCGACTTCCCTGCCGCCTAATATGCGCCAATCCTGCGAAAAAGCCTTAACTTTCCGCACAACAATTTGCAAAAGTTGGCAACATAGGCCATAATAAGGTTTGCGCCGTTTGTGTCAAACGGTTCTTTTGTTATGCCTGCCCCTTCCGACGAACCCGTGTATGTAATCAGCGTGGCTGCGCGCCTTGCGAATTTGCCGTGCTGGGTTTTGCGCGTCTTGGATCAGGAAGGCATTGTGACACCGTCGCGCACAGACTCGAACCGGCGCTTGTATTCCGATCAAGATTTAATTGTGCTTGCCCGCGTCCGCCATTTGACCGAAGAGCGTGGCGTCAATATCGCGGGCGTCAAAGTTATTTTGGAGATGGAGCAAGGAAATAGTTCCCCTGCCCCATCGTCTAACTCCGCTCTTATCCCGTTTCCACAGAAATCGCTCGTTTCCGCCGCTAAAGGAATAATTGAATGATCTACCCTTCCGCCGACAAAATTGACAAACAAATCGAAAGCAAGTACGCCCTCGTCGTGCTTGCCGCAAAGCGCACCAAGCAGCTCAAAGAAGGCGGGCGGCCCGTTATTCAAACCGATTCCCCCAATCCGTTGACCGTCGCTTTGGAAGAAATCGCCGAAGGGGCCATTTCGTATCGCTTCGATGAAACGTCGCTGGCCGGACGCGAAGCCTTGGCCGACAAGCAGGCCGTTATCGGCGCGCGCGACATCGAGGTCGAACTTGACCCGCTCGCCCTGCCCGACGATTTGGTTGCCCGCGCGGCCTCCCAGCTTGGCGCGAATATGTCAGAAGCGTCCCTCGAAGACGAAGATGGCGAAGAGGTCGAAGAGGAAGAAGACGAAACGCCGCTTCTGCTGGCCGAAGACGATGTGGAAGAACCGGAGAACTAACCAAAGATGGCTAAAATTGTTGGCATTGATTTAGGAACCACGAACTCGGTGATCGCCGTCATGGAAGGCGGCGAGCCGACCGTGATTCCGCTTGCCGAAGGGTCGCGCCTGTGCCCCTCCGTTGTCGGCTTTTCCAAGTCGGGCGAGCGGCTTGTCGGGCAGCTTGCCAAGCGGCAGGCGATCACGAACCCCGACCGCACGATTGCCTCCATCAAGCGGCACATGGGAAGCGATTACCGCGTCACGATTGACGACAAAAACTATTCGCCGCAGGAAATTTCGGCGATGATTTTGCAAAAACTCAAAGCCGACGCCGAGGCGTTTTTGGGCGACAAAGTAGACCGCGCCGTGATCACGGTTCCCGCCTACTTCAACGACGCCCAGCGCCAAGCCACCAAAGACGCCGGACAAATCGCGGGCTTGGAAGTCCTCCGCATCATCAACGAACCCACCGCCGCCGCCCTTGCCTACGGCATGGATAAAGAAGGCGTCCATACCATTTTGGTGTGGGACTTGGGCGGCGGAACCTTCGACGTGTCCATTTTGGAGCTTGGCGAAGGCGTGTTCGAGGTCAAATCTACCAACGGCGACACCCGCTTGGGCGGCGACGACTGGGACGACCGCGTCATGGAATGGATGGCGGGCGAGTTCCAGCGCGAAACCGGCGTGGATCTGCGCAAAGACAAGATGGCGGCCCAGCGGCTCAAAGAAGCCGCCGAGAAAGCCAAAATCGAACTTTCGACGCTTTCGACCACGAACGTCAACCTGCCCTTTATCTCGACCACAGCCGAAGGCCCTGTCCATTTGGACTTGAATTTGTCGCGGTCGCAGTTCGAGCAGCAAACCGAAGATTTGCGCGAAAAGATGCTCCCGTCGACCCGGCAGGCCCTTGAAGACGCCAAACTCGAGCCGTCGCAGATTGACAAAATCGTCCTTGTCGGCGGTTCGACCCGAATGCCCGCCGTGCAGGACATGGTGCGGCAAATGTTCAATCAAGAGCCGTACAAAGGCACGAATCCCGATGAAGTCGTCGCGCTGGGCGCGGCGGTGCAGGCGGGCGTTTTGGGCGGCGAAGTCCGCGACATCGTGCTCCTTGATGTCACGCCCCTATCGCTGGGCATCGAAACGCTGGGCGGCGTGATGACCAAACTCATCGCGCGCAACCGCACGATTCCCACCAGCGAAACACAGGTTTTTACCACCGCCGCCGATGGACAAGCCGCCGTTGATATTCACGTGTTACAGGGCGAACGCGAGTTCGTGACCGGCAACAATTCGCTGGGCCGCTTCCAACTTTCGGGCATTCCCCCCGCCCCGCGCGGCGTGCCGAAAATCGAAGTCGCCTTTGAAATCGATGCGAACGGTATCGTCAACGTGTCGGCTAAAGATCAAGCGACCGGCAAGCAAACGCGCATCACGATTACGGCCTCGTCCGGTTTGTCGAAAGACGCCATCGACCGCATGATCCGCGACGCCGAACTGCACGCCGACGAGGACAAAAAGCGCAAAGACGATCAGGAAGCCCGCAATCACGCCGACACGCTTTTGTACAACAGCGAAAAAACGTTCACGGACGCCGACGGCAAAATCTCGCCCGATTTGCTGCAAACCGCCCGCGATGCCGCGAGTTCCCTTCGCGCCGGTTTGGGCGATTCCGCCACGTCGTCCGACGTGCTGCGTGAGCGCACCGAAGCCTTGACAACGGCGGTTTACGCCGTTTCGTCGGCCTTGTATCAAGCGGGCGCGACGGTTCCGAACGCAGCCTCCGCTTCCAACGGCTACGCCTCCGACGCTGCCGACTTGAACAACGGCGCGGCCCCGTCCGGCTACGCGACCGACGCCCAATTCGACAGCGAAACCGGCCCGGTAAACGACGGCGACGGCTACGATTCTGCCGAGCGCACGACTCAGTTCACGTCGGACTTGAACGGCGAACCCGAACCGGCGGGCGTCGGCGGACGCTCCGCAAATGCGAACGACGACGTCGTGGAAGGCGAGTTCCGCGTCGAGCGGTAAATAAATAGCCCCCCTGCCCCCCAATAATGGGGGGTTCTGAGTAGTCTGCCGATACCGCAAGCGTCTGCGGTTATTGGAGATGGTTTTCAGAACCCCCCTTATTGGGGGGCAGGGGGGCCGCATCAAGGTATACAATGGTCACCGAAAAACGCGATTATTACGAAGTTCTGTCCGTTGAGCGCACCGCAAGCGGCGATGAAATCAAGAAAGCCTACCGCTCGCTTGCCCGCACCTACCACCCGGACGTAAACCCCGGCGATTCCACCGCCGAGGAAAAATTCAAGGAAGTCGCCGAAGCCTACGAGGTTTTGGCCGACGACCAAAAACGCGCCGCCTACGACCGCTACGGGCATCAAACGCCGGGCGGATTTGGTAGCGGGGGCGGCGGCGAGGGTTTCGGCGGGCAAAACGGCTTCGCTGATATTTTCGATATTTTCTTCAACGGTGCAAATGGCGGGCAGACCCGTTCGCGCACCGGCCCGCAGCGCGGAAGCGATTTACAATACAACTTGCAGGTCACGCTGGAAGAAGCCTATCGCGGCGGCGAAAAAACGATCTCGTTTGCCCGCGACGAAACCTGCGAAACCTGCACGGGTTCCGGGGCCGCGCCGGGAACCAAGCCCGAAACGTGTACCGCCTGTCAAGGCACGGGGCAAATCCGACAAATGCAAAACACGATGTTCGGCGCGATGCAGGCCGTTGTGCCGTGCGGACGGTGCGGCGGCAAAGGCCAAATCGTCAAAACGCCGTGCCAAACGTGTCAGGGCAAGGGCCGCCGGCGCAAAATGCGCGAGCTGACCGTGCCCATTCGTCCCGGTGTGGACAACGGAATGCAGTTGCCGCTTTCCGGCGAAGGCGAAGCGGGCGTCAGAGGCGGCGGGTCGGGCGATTTGTACGTGTTCTTTGAAGTCAAAGAGGACGCCAAATTCGAGCGCCAAAACCGCGATTTGTACATGGAAGCCCCAATTACCTACACGCAGGCCGCGCTCGGCGACGAAATTCCCGTCGCAAACATCGGCGACGACAAGGGCACGTTCACCCTTCCGCGCGGCACGCAAACCGGTTCGGTCTTCCGTTTGCGCGGCTTGGGTATGCCCGACGTGCGCAACCCGCAAATAAAGGGCGATTTGCACGTCGCCGTTCGCGTGGAAGTGCCGACCAAAGTATCCGACGAGGAAGAAAAACTCCTGCGTCAGCTTGCCGCCCTGCGCGGTGAAAAGCCCACGCACGAGCAAAAAGGCTTTTTGGGCAAACTCAAGGACGCCGTTTTAGGCCACGACGAGTAAAACGCAAACCTAAACAACCAGAAAAGGCGGAGAAGCGATGCGGCTTTTGAAACGATTGATACCTACGGCGACAATCCTTTGTGGGATGGTCGCCGTTTGCCTTGTTGCTCTGCTCGCCTCAGCACGACCGGCGCAAAACGACGCGCCGAAGGCTTCAGCAAAAGCCGTCGCGCTCCTGCCGACGGTGACCCAAGTCTACACGGTCGCGCCCAACGTTTTGGCGGTCGTGATTGAGGCCGGGCGCGTGCAGCCTTCCCAATTGACACCGTATGTCGCGCAGACGGGCGATACGCGCAAAGAAACCAAAGACGACAAAAGCGTGAACGGTTTGGGCATGGTGCGGCTTGTGCGCGGCGGGCGCGAAATCGGCTGGCTCATCGGTTCCAAACGCGACACCCTCGTGACCGACGAGACGCTGGAAGGAACGCCATTAAACGCCGCTCCGCTTGCCCTTCCCTCCGCGTGGACGGTGACAACGGGCGAAAACGGCAAACCCGTTACGCCCGATGCCGTTTTTCGTAAAACCGCGCCGCTTGATTGGGCGCAGCCGTCGCAAGGCTTCGCGCTCCGACATACGTTCTACCTCAAATTGTCGCAAGAACTAAAAAGCGGCGCGTCCTATGCCGTTAGACTATCTTCCGGCGCGAACGATGTCGGCGACTTTCCTCGCCCGTTCACGGTTGACCCGGCGCGTGTTCGGAGCGAGGCCGTCCACAGCAGCCAAATCGGCTGGCGGCCCGACGACCCGGTAAAGCGCGCGTTCCTATCGGCGTGGCTCGGCACGGGCGGCGCATTCGCGTATCCCGGCTCGCTGCCCTTTTCCCTCGTTGACGACGCGACGAGCAGAACGGTGTATCGGGGCAAAACGGTTTTGGCGCGGAAAGCGGGCGATACCGAAGGCTTGTTCAAACCGAACAGCCCGAACCGTGCCAAAACTGACGTTTGGCAGATGGATTTCGGCGATTTCCAAACGCCGGGAACGTACCGCGTCGTGGTCGAAGGCGTAGGATCCGGTTACCCCTTCCCCATCGGCGATACCAAAGGCAATCCGTGGGAAATAGCCTTTCAAACGCAGATGCGCGGATTTTACCATCAGCGAAGCGGGAGCGCACATGGCCCGCCCTATACGAAGTTCACGCACCCCCGCGATCTGCACCCTAAAGACGGCGTGCCCGTTTACGCGACGACCTATTCGGCCCTTGACGGCGGCAATGCCTTTTCCGGCTTGTGGAAAAACAAAACCGCTACCCAACTGCCCAATGCGTGGGGCGGCTACCATGACGCCGGAGACTGGAACCCGCGTCACACCGATCATTTGCAGGCGACTTTGTTGCAGCTGGAGTTGTTCTCGCTGTTCCCCGATTATTTCGCCCGTTTGCGCTGGAACCTGCCGCCGTCCCATAACCTGCCCGATTTGCTCAACGAGGCCGAATGGGGCTTGCGCCTTTTCCACGAATTGCAAACGCCAAGCGGCGGCATTCCGCACGGCATCGAAACGACCGGCGATCCGTATGACGGCGAGGTGTCGTGGAAGCAGTCGCAGGCGCAGATGGCGTTTGCGCCCGATTTGCGCTCGTCCTACGTG
>CAXTBP010000125.1:0-15914 GCA_964241985.1 uncultured Armatimonadaceae bacterium
GGAAGGTACTCCGCCGCCATAAAGCTGGCCTGATTGCTCCAAGCCTCCACCGTCGCAGGTGCGCCAAAGATCGTTTCGGAGGGGCTTTCAACCAAAACTTCGTCAAGCCATGCGCCGGGGTCTCCGGTTGTATCCAAGTCAACAAATTGGCGGCCCGGCCAATCGCCGGGCCATAAAAATTTTAGTTCATGGTTGAGGTATTCCTCTTCCTGCGTTATGGTTTCACCTCGCTGAACTCGGCGACCATTGCTTCCGGCAGACGGATTTCGCCGCTAATGAGTTTCGGCAATAGTTCGTCCCGCATCACGATAAGCCGATTAGATTCTCGAAGGTTAGTGACAATCTGCCGATATATTGACGCAACCAATTCAACAAAGCGTGCCAAAAGCGCTTCAGTTGGAACAAGAACCGGCAATGGTCGAAAAGCGGTCTTGCTGATTTCAAGGAAGGTCGATCCGTTTGCTCGCCCAACAATCGCGTCCATAGATTGACGCGCCCAGTTGAGCAAATAGTAGTTCGGCATACCTTTGTCACAAACCATACCAATAAATCCTTGATTTATAGCGACCGGAATTTCGCTGATTGCTAAATAGCCGATAGGAGCGCGCGACGACATGAGCAAGGTTCCCACAGGAAGCAAACCGGAACTGATGCGACCCAAGCCTTGTTCGGTAATTTTTCGCTCCGTGTCTAACAGCACCGGTGAAACAAGAGGCGAAAGGTCTTTGGGCGTGACCCAATGGATTTCCCCCCCTTCCCAATAATTAGGGTCGCTTGTCGAGGGTGTACCCCCCCCATAGATGCTGACGCACTCATCGACAGGTTTGACCTTCCAACCTTGCGGAATAAGCCCAAGTTCGCTTTCCGCCAAAGCCGAAGGAAACAACGCCGCCGTTTCCGCGTCCATGCCTTCGGATTTGCGGCCTTCCGCCTTCGCCCTCACCGGGTCGAAGTCCACGAACCACGAGCGGAACAGCGTTTGCGCCATTTCTTCCAGCGTGGCGTTCATGCGGCGGTTGAGTTCGATTTTGTCGTCCAGCGCGCCGAGAACGTGGGCGATGGCGCGTTGCTCCGCAATGGCAGGACAAGTCATTTGCATCCGACGCTGATCTTGTAAACTGACATACTCCGCCATGTCAGTCTGGCCTTTGACCCTGTTCATCTGCGCCTGAAACTCTTCGCCGTACATCCAGTAGAACATCCATTGCGGATCAATATGCCCTACACTTCGAGAACGCCAGTAACAAAGTTGGGGTGAATAGACGAACTGCTGGATGTTGCCTCGAACAAAGGCGAATCTACCTACAGTACCTTTCGAGGTAAATACAACGTCGCCAGATTTAGAAACTTTTGATCCCGCGCGTGGTATGTTCTCCTCCGCCAATAAATCCGCTTCTGCAAAGTGAAATCCATTATTGATGTTGCCAGCACGGGCAAATGGAATTCCTGATTTGCCTAACTCTTCATTTTTGGCTCGGTAACCATCTCCGATTTCAAGAATACCTAATGATATTAGATCGGATGTAATGTAAGAATTAGTTGTCATACTTTGTCCTCAATAAAGGTTCCATTATCAGGAAACGGGACAGCTTCCGCTTCGGCTTCCCGTTCGGCAATGGTCGGCAAGTCGCTTTGCAGGCAGTCCACCGCAGCAGCTTTTGCCTGCCGAATTTCTCTAATTTCCTCTGACGGTTTGGTTTCCGCCGCATCCCACAGTTCGCGGTAGGCGGCGATGTAACCCACTGCCGCCGAAGGAGAAAGCGAAAAATAATAGCGACAAAGCCGCCGGTACAAGTCAAGGATTGCCGCGTCGTAGCAGAAGGTCAGCAGATAGTCGAGAGTGCGCTCAATCTCCTGCGGGGCGCGGCAGCCGTCACGAAGGAGGCCATTCACCGCGTCGGCGAAAACCGGACGGGCGCGAACCGCGAGGTCGGACAAACCCGCGCCGAACCCCTGAGCAAGCGGAGGCATTTCACGTGTCATCTCGCGTGTCATCGCTTTCCTTCGTTCGCTGTCAGGATTTCGTAGAGCGCAAGGTTGATGTAATAGTTCGACCTCCCGATTTTGCGCTTTTCCAAAAAGCCGCCCGCCGACAGCATATCAAGGTATTTGGTTGCCGTCAGGTACGACACGCGCAGGTCGTTTTCAACCAACTCTATTTTGGTGTACGGGTGAGCAAACAGGTTATTGATCAAATCTTGGGAGTAAAACTTATAGCGGTCACGGATACGGTGTTTGTAGTCCGCAAAGGCGGCCTTGATAGCGTTCACCGTGACAATCGTTTGGCGTGCCGTTTCCTCAACGGCAACCAAAATATAAAGCACCCACGGTTCCCAATCGCCGGTAACGCGCACGCTTTGCAGCAGGCGGTAATACTCGCCTTTGGTTTGATTGATGTGACGGCTCAGATACAGCACGGGAATATCCAGCAATTCTTTTTGCACCAAATACACGACGTTTAGGATACGCCCCGTCCGACCGTTGCCGTCGTAAAACGGGTGGATGCTTTCGAATTGATGGTGGGCTATCGCCATTTTGATCAGCGGGTCGGCGTCAAGCAAGGCATCGTCGTTGAGAAACCGTTCCAAATCCTGCATAAGCAAAACGATCTCGGCGTTGCTTTGCGGAGGAACATAAACGGTCTCGCCCGTTTGCTCGTTTTTGAGTTCCGTACCGGGAAGTTTTCGGAAACCGGCCTCATTGCCTTCCAATGCCGCCTGAATTTGAAGCAAGTGCTGGGCGGTCAACAAACCGTTTTGGCGCACTAAATCGTGGCCGGTGCGGAGCGCGTGAACGTAATGGCGCACTTCTTTCGCGGCGGCATTTTCGGCGTACTGCGGAAAAAGGGTTTCGCGGTATAACTCGTCGTGCGTGGTGACGATGTTCTCAATGGCGGAGCTATCCTTTGCTTCCTGCATGGACAGCGAATTGATTAAAATCGACGGGTTCGGCACAGATGCGGCAACGCCCTTTAGTTCAGCCAACTGACGACTTGCCGACGCGAGACGCCGCATAACCGCTATGGTTTCCCACTGCGACTGTTTTTGCTCGATAATTTCGGTGAGCGTCTGCATAATATTTCCAATCGAAGATTAAATAATCCCTATTTTCTATAGACGTTATCGCAACCTCTAAAGAAAATGCCACTTTTCTATAGAGGTTGTAAGAACAACCATAGGAAATCGGGCAAATGTTATGAGATGCCGTAGCCCATTCTTTGCAAGTTGGCCTGAATGGTCGCTTCCAATCGGTCGGACTCGGCGAACTGCGCGGACAGTTCCCCGGCAAGGCGGCGCATCTTGTCGTCGAACGGCTCGGCGTTCTCGTCCACTTCCACCTCGGTCGCGCCCACGTACCGCCCCGGCGTCAGCACAAAACCCTGCTTGGCGATCTCGTCAATCGTCGCGCTATAGCAGAAGCCGGGCACGTTCTCGTACCCGTCGCCGGTTTGCCACGCATGATACGTTTTAGTGATGGTTTCTATGTCGCTCGGGTCGAGGACGCGCAAAACGCGGCTTTCCATGCGGCCCCGTTTGCGGGCGTCGATAAACAGCGTTTCGCCCGGGAATTGCTTGGCCCGATTGAGGAGCCACAAACACACGGGAATTTGCGTCGTGAAAAACAACTGACCGGGAAGCGCGACGATGCAGTCCACCAAATCCGCTTCCACCAATCGCTGCCGAATCTCGCCCTCGCCACCCGTGCCCGACGACATCGAACCGTTCGCCAACACGAAGCCTGCCCGCCCGCGTGGGGACAGGTGATGCACCATGTGCTCGATCCACGCATAGTTGGCGTTGCCCGTCGGCGGCACGCCGAACTTCCACCGCTTGTCGTCTTTGAGAAGTTCGCCGCCCCAATCCGAAATATTGAACGGCGGATTGGCTAAAATGAAGTCGGCCTTGAGGTCGGGGTGCAAATCGTGGTGGAACGTATCGGCGTGCGTCGTGCCCAGATTGTTCTCGATGTGCCGAATGGCGAGGTTCATCTTGGCGAGTTTCCACGTCGTCGCGTTCAGCTCCTGTCCGTACACGGACAAATCGTTGAACGTGCCGCCGTGCTGCTCGACGAACTTCTCGGACTGCACGAACATCCCGCCCGACCCGCAGCACGGATCGTACACCTTGCCCTTGTACGGCTGGAGCATTTCCACAAGCAGCCGAACAATGGAAGTCGGCGTGTAAAACTCCCCACCGCGCTTGCCTTCCGCCGCCGCGAACCGGCCCAAAAAATACTCGTACACCCAGCCGATGAGGTCGGAGCGCACGCCTTTCCCTTCGGCGTCCATTTGTCCGATGTTCCCGATAAGGTCAACCATTTCGCCCAGCCGTCGCTTATCGAGTGCGGGCCGCGCGTAATCTTTGGGCAGCACGCCCTTGAGCGATGGGTTTTCGCGCTCCATCGCCGCCATCGCCGCGTCGATGGTTTCGCCGATTTCGGGCAGCCGGGCGCGGCTGGCAAGAAACGACCAGCGGGCTTCCTGCGGAACCCAGAAAATGCCCTCGGCCCGGTACTCGTCGCGGTCTTCCGACACGCCGTAGCGCGCCTTTTCCTCGGCAACGTACAGTTCGCTTTTGGGGTTCGCCGCTTCGGTGGTCAGTTCCGTATGCCGACGCTCGAAGGCTTCCGACGTGTGGCGCAGAAACACCAGCCCTAAAACCACGTGCTTGTATTCGGCGGCGTCCATGCTGCCCCGCAATTTATCGGCGGCAAGCCACAAAACCGATTCCAGCGACGGCGACGGGCGCTCGCCCTTGTAGTTGCGCGGCTGCCACGCGGCGACTTCGCTATCCGACAGCATCTTTTGGCTGCCGACCAGATACTCGGCCAGATCTTTTTCCTTGACCGCTTTGTATACCGCCGCCAGCGTCACGCCTTTGAGTTCCGCCGCCGCCTTGACAGTGACATATCCGTTCGCAATCTGTGATTCGTCTGCCATTCGCGCCCCCCTAATAGTTGAAACTGTTTCAACTTTATCGCGCATTATTTGGTTTGTCAATTATGGCACGCGACGCCCTTCACCAAGTCGCGTACTTGCGACGTTATAGTAGGTTCTGCTGGCTTCGATCCCTATCCAGTCCAAGCCCTGCTGCTGCGCTGCAAGGAGCGTTGTCCCCGAACCGGCGAACGGGTCAAGCACACATCCCCCCGGCTCCACGATTTGCAGCAGGTCACTCATCAGATTTAGTGGCTTGCCCGTCAGATGCAGCTTTTGCCCCACGGGTTCCACTCGGTGGCGGAACACACCCGGAAGTGAGGCGGCTTGACGGTTGCGCGGCATTCGTCCGTTCGCACCCCACACGATGAACTCTGCCTGTGCGGCGAACCGACCTTGCTGGGGACGGCACGCTTCGGTTTTGTCCCATACGGCAACGCCCAGCCAGCGCCAGCCCGCCCATTGAACGAGCGTGGTCAGTAGCGGCATTTGCCGCCAGTCCGTGAACACGAGGAGCGGCGCGCCTTCAGACGACACCCGCCGCGCTTCTTTGAGCCAGCGGTATGTCCACTGCGCCCACGCATTCTGATCCATGCTTTCCCCTTCAAAGTCCGGCCACACGTTTTTCTGACCGGTTTGCACGTACTTGGCGCTTGCCGAGCGCATCCGCTCCTGTGCAGTCAGGCCGCCGGAGCAGTACGGAGGGTCGGTGATGACGGCGTCAACGAAACCGTCGGGGAAAGTAGCCAGTATCTCCATCGCATCCCCGTGGTACAGGTGGTTTCGTTTTGATGTGGTTTCCTTCATCGCGCGAAACTTGAAGGACGGCTTCGTGTCCACTTGCGGCCTGCGACGTGCTGAAGGTTACGGCGAATGGCTTCCCGGACATCCTCCGGCGCGGTTTGCTGTGCGGGTATTTCCCAATCATGCGGCAGCGGGAAGCTTGCGGCCTCGAAGAGAGGGCCGCGCTCCCCTGCCGCATAAGGCGACAGGCTTTTCTCTCTTTTGTTAACGGTTTCTTTTGTTGTGTCGGCCCATGCCTCAGGTATCAACCGAGGGGTACTGTCTCTCCCAGAAAAAAGGCTTTGCCGCTGCACATCACGGTGGCGGGAAGTTTTGCTCATTGGCGTTTGCGCTCGGTTAAGCTGCATAAGCGGTAGTAGAGCCGGGCGCCGTGTCGCTTACGCAGAGCCGGGGTGTCCAGAAGTTCACCGGACGCGCTTTCTACCTGAATGAGGCCCAGCGTGAGCAGGCTTTGCACCGCCCGGCTCACACTGTCACGGTGCAAGCCCGTCTTTTTGGCGAACTGACTCATGCTGATCCAGTCGCGCTCTTTGCGGACGCCCCCTCCCTCCCCATCCGTCCAGCCCTGGGTTTGTCGAAAAATCACCAGCAGCACCCGCCACTCAGATTCCAAAAGCGCGGGCATGAGCGTGTCGATATATACGTGCGGCAAACTCAAAAACGAAGCCTGTGGTTCTGTGTTGTCCAGCTTTTGCTTATTCATCCCCTCCCTTTTCTTCGATAGAATGAGGACTTTGTGGCGGTTTTTGCACGACGCCTTGAGGTGGCCCCGGCGGGCCGAAGTCGCCTTGAATGGCGGAAACCAAGTAGCGGGCCGGGTTTCTCGCCGCCCGGTTGGGCAGCCAGTGGAGTTGCGCCTGTATGCGCGCAAGCGGATAGGCGGCGATGAGTTCACGGCCCATGGTAAGCGAAACACCGACGTTTAGCAGGCCTTGTAGCACTTCGCCCTCCATGCCTTCGGGCAGCGGCTCAATGCCAAGCTGTTCCTCAATCATGCGCTCGGCCTCGTGGCGCGGGGTCGCGTAACGCGCCCGTGAACGCTCAATCACCTCGTCACGGTGGACGGGACGGTAGGTTTCCTGCTCCGGTTCTACCAGTGACAGTGACTGCACAACGGGCACAATGTACTGCTTGGACAGGGAGTACATACCATCTCTTAGGTATACGAGCGGCTGCTCGGTGCTTGGGAACGCGGCAAGACGAGACAGCCGCACCTCGGCGTCATCGGGATGAATGCCCACTATCTTAGCTACCTGGATGGGGCTTGCGTGTACTTCGCCTGCCCGGTCAACCAAACACAGCAGTGCCAGCAGCACGGGTAGAAGTTCAAGCGGAAGATGAAGGAGCAGGCCGGACGGGGCCAGCCCCTTTCCAAAGGCGACGACGACCTCACCCACGCCCACTTCAATGAGGAACGGGGCCGTTTGCGGATCGCCGGGAACGGCGTAAGCAGGAAGGCTCATCGTACTTCCTCCAGCAAAGCAAGCTTCAACTCACAGGCGGATACAACCCGCCGCAAGCTGCGGGCGAGCCGCTGGGCATCGCTGTACCGCAGCAGATGGGGAGACACGCCCTCAAGCAGGCGGAGCAGGAAGCGCGCCCCGTGATCCACAAGAGAAACCAGCGACACGGTAGATGATTCGTGCATAGGGAAAAGATTGAAATTAAGAGGAAGGTAAAACGGCAGAGGCGGTTGAAAGCCGTATGAGAAAGGACAGCGCCACGGGCATGGCAAGCAAGACGAACACCGCGTCTTCGGCAAGGGAGCCGGTCGTGACCCGAAGCGCGCGGGGCAGCAGATGAACGCGCGTTGTGTCTGGCCACCAGAGCGGTACGCCCGAACGAGTGCAGGCATCGAGCAGCAGATGCGACGCGAAGCCCAGTACCAGACCGACACAGGCAAAAGGGTCGAGAAACAGCGCGAGCGGCAGGCCGAGCACCACGGCAACGAGCAGTAAAGCCAAAACCGAATGGAACGCGCCGCGATGACCAAGCCGTTTGTTCAGCAGAAGCGAGGCGACTTTGAGCGGGGCAATCCCCCGTATCTGCGAGTTGGACAGTTTGGACTGCTGGGCATCGAGGTCAGGCAACAGGCTTCCCAGAACGGCAAAGATACAAGCAAGGACGAACGAGGTTGAATCCAGCGCGAAGGGTAAGATCGTGATGCTCGCCAAACCGCCCATGAGGTGGCTGCGCCATGTCATAACTCCCTCATCGAGAACGGATATGTATTTTGTGCGAAATGCGCTGGACACCCACGGTCACGACGAAAGCCGTGCTGCCCGTGCAGTCGCTGGGACTGTTGCCCATCGCGTCCGTCGTCAGTTGAGTGAAAAGGGCTTCGTCTATGGCTCCCCTACGATTAACGCCAATGCGGTGACGAACAAGGTGCTCCACCAGTTCCTCGCCGGAAATCGTAGATATTGGGGTTATCGGAGCGAGCCGATGCGATTTGCGATCTACCGATGGCGAGAAACTACCCGTCGTGATGAGCAGGGCTTCCGCGGCACCGGAACGGAGCGTCACGCCGCGTAGCTCATCGAGCGACCGCTGGAACAGGGGACGGGTTGCTTTGAACTGCTTGAGCTGAATCAAAACGGTGCGACCCTGTTTTGTCGCGGACAGGTCGTAACCGGTCGCGCCGTCGCGTCCATTGCGCCCCTTGAAGTCGCGTCGTCCCGCCATACGAACGTCCTGATAGCCAAGTTTTGGGAGGAGCCTGGCGACAAGTGCGGCGAAGGCATCGAAAGGCAACTCCAGCAGACGCTGGTGTAAGTCCGGCGGGGTTGGTGTGGGGATAGTCAGATTCATTAAATAGCGATTAACTGGTGGTTACCGGGGAGATGGGACTTGCTTGGTGGCGGGACCAATCCCCCGGTTTTTGCTGTTTCCATTCATCTTTCAAGGTGTCGGTGCGCTCGTTCCACGCATTGGGCGGGAGGCATCCCGAACAATCCATGAGATGGCAGGCCGACGGCGTGGGGTACATCCCGGATTGCGCGAAGATCTCCTCCGTGAGGATGCGGTGTCCGCTGCGCTTAGACAAAGCTCTGGCGACGGCCTCGGCGACCCGAAAGCTGGGGCGGGATTTCTGACTGCAAAGCCTTGTGATGGTTGATCGGGAAAAGCCGGTGTCGGCTGCGAGACGGGCCGCGCCTTCAATGGAATAAAACGGGATGTGGAGCAGAACCGCCCGCAGGCGATTGACCACGGGTGTTGAAGCCGAAACAACAGTTTGGTCGGGAGGCATAAAGGCGTTCTTGACTAAGAAATGGAACGGCGTCCCGCGCGGAACAGGGCTATCTTGCCCGAACAGATACCGAACACGCAACGTGCGTTGCGTCGAGGCAACAGATCCCGTTTCCACAAACTAATAACTGCCCCGCTCCGTTAGCGGGACAATCTCGTGTTGTTGGGCGGCTCCACGCAAAGTAGGTCGCAGTCCGGCTCGCAACGGGTCGGAGTTGCTCCCGCATCAGCATTCCCAAGGCACTCGAGAGCTGTATGATCCGCGAACAAACCAAAAAATGGCTTGCTGTACCTGCAAACCTCGTTCAGTGTCAGGAGGTTATGCTACTTTGATTTTCATTTGAAGAGAATTTATTTAAGATGTAAGCTATCTCATTTTTTCTATTGCCTCACGTTTGGCCCGTAAACCCGTCAAACCGTCCACTGTATGACTTTCATCGCCTCTGCTCCTAAACGTCGTACCATCGTCAACCTACTTAATCGGAGCAGAGCCGTACTCACGGGCTTTTTGTGCTTGACGTTTATCTCGGCTTTATATCTACACCCCTCGGTAGCACAAGCAACCACCCCGTTCGTCAGCGACTCGTTCACAGGAGCCAGCGGCAGCGCATTAACGTCTCACACGGGCGAAACCGGTGCGGCTTGGACAACGCCCTCAGGCAGTGGGTCGGGTACTTCCCTTTACAACAATCGGCTGGTAGGCAGCGGCAATGCAACCAGTGCCGCACTGGCGTCCGGTGGCGCGCCCTCAGCAGACTATACCGTCGAGGCGGATGTTGTCGCCGTGGGAAACACCGCAAATTATCCGGCGCTCATTTTGCGCGGCGATTCAACCACCGGAAACAAGTACGCCGCGATCATCAATGCCGGAAGCAGTGTGGTCCAGTTTAACAAAGGCAGTGGCGGGGGCGGTGAAATATCCGGGGGAACCAAAACGCCCGTATCCTTTTCAACCGGGGTCACCTATCATTTTCAAGCCGAGGTCGTGGGCAGCACGCTCAAGGCGTATATCAATGGCGCGCTGGTTTCCACCTATTCGGATACCACCATCACTGCCCCCGGAAAAGCCGGAGTGCAGTTTTATGGCGGCAACGGAACGGACACCAGTGGCTTCTACATAGACAACTTTTCCGCGCAAGGAGAAACGGTTGCCCCATCACTTAGCTTGGCAGGTTCTTCGACCGGCATAAGGAATAAGGCGAGCGCATTTACCGTCGTAGCCGGTGGATCCATTGCCGGAACCGTAGTCGTGACGCCGTCCGATGGCGGAGCCGGAGGAACCTTTAGCCCAGCTTCCCTTTCGCTATCCAGTGCAGCCCCGTCGGCTACGTTCACCTACACGTCCGCAGCCACAGGCGTCAGGACAATTTCCATTTCCAACAACGGCTCGATTGCGAACCCGCCCAGCATCGCCCATACGGTACAAAATGCGACCACCATTGTCAGCGACACCTTTTCCGGCTCGACGGGAATCAATCTTTCAGCCCATACCGGTGAAGTCGGCGCGGCATGGACAAAACATCCGTTGTTCCCGTCTGGCTCATTAGTCATCACGGGCGGCAATAAACTCCGGGGCAATGCGGCAGGCAGCAGTATCTATTATCCGTCGGGAACCCCCACGGGATCGGGGTATGACGTTGAGGCCGACTTTTATGCGGCGTCAACCAGTACCACCTATCCGAATCTTCTGGGCCGCCTGTCGTCCACCACAAGCAGCTATTACAACTTCGTTTATAACTTTGGCACGTCCCAGTGGGAAATCGATAAATACGTCAACGGGAGTGGCCCCACCGTATTATCGGCCTCTGCCCCCACCACGCTTGTAGCAGGACAAACCTATGCCATTCGCTTTGAGGTGCGCGACGGTCAAAAGGCGGGCTACGTGAACGGCAGCCTGGTCACTGCCACGTCGGACAATTCCATCGCCACCGGCTTGCCCGGCGTGCAAATCTATGGAAGCTCGACGGATTCAACCGGATTTCAAATAGATAACTTTCAAGTGAGCGAGCCGCAAGCAGCCCCCGACACGAGCATACCGGTTGCAGCGGACAATCCAGCCCTGTTTTACAGCCCGTATAACTGGATCGAAGGCGGATCAGGCGCTTCTTCTTATAGAACCACGCCAAACCCGGGGGCGTATGTGAAATTCAAAGCCACGGGCAGCGGCGCGGTGAAGCTCAAGATTGACCCGTCGCTGTACACCGGCCTGTCGCTTGCCGCTTCCGACTTCCCCTATATCGCGGTGGATGTGAACGGAACCAAATCGTTCCAGCAGCTTCAAGCCGGGGTATCCGAATATACGATTGCAACGCTGAGCGGAGAAACGACCATCATGGTGTATCTGCGGGGCGTGCGCCTTTCGACAACGGCTATCAACCGCTGGAACACGCCGAGCAACAGTTTGTATGGCCTCAAGGTCACCGGATTGAAGCTGCCCGCCGACGCCACGCTTTCATCCGCACCCATTCATTCCAAGCGGATGATCGTGTTCGGCGACTCCATCACGGAAGGGGCGGAAGCCGTGGGCAGCGGCAACAATGCAAGCGACCAGGACGGCAGCATTGTGTGGGGACAGCAGATCGCTGCAAGTTTGGATGCGGAGGTCGGGATTGTGGGCTGGAGCTATGCCGGATGGACAGCCGTGGGTGCGGGGAATGTGCCGCGATTTGGCGCGCCGGGGAATTCATGGCAAAGCATCGCAAGCGGAGTACCTCGCTCTTTCGCTGCTGCGCCGGATTACGTAATCGTCAATCATGGACAGAACGACGGTTCCGCCAATACCCAGTCGCTGATCTACGACAGCGCCACGGACACCGGATGGATAAAAGACATCCGGGCAGCGGTGGGAGCAAATTCGGTCATTTTCATGGTCCGCCCCTATACCACCACGAACCATCCCTACATGAGAGATGCAACGGCGGCCTATAAAGCGGCGCATCCTTCGGATGCGCGCATCTCTTTCCAAGATATTACCGACATCTACACGCAGGGGAGCATTCATCCCACCGCCGCGCAGCATACCGAGATCGCCTCCAAACTGACGCCGCGCCTCACGGCATTCTTGGATACAATCAATCCGCTGTTGCCCGGAACCGTCACCGTGGTTTCAACCGGCCAACATTCGATTAGCTTGACGGCAGGGAACGCCTCAGGGGGAATTACGCCATACACCTACCAGTGGCATCGCGCAACGCAAAGCGGTTTCACCCCCTCGTCCGCAACCCGTGTCAATAACGCGACGAGCCTTGGCCTATCGGACAGCGGATTGAATTCGGGATCGGCCTATTATTACCGCCTGCAATATACCGGCTCCACCGGAGGCAGCGTGTATAGCCAAGAAGTCAGCGCGACAACCACCTTAGCTCCTTCTCCCAGTCCGACGCCGTCCGTGTCCTCAAGTCCCACGACGACACCAACTGCCGTTGCCACGCCTATCCCATCGATAAATCCAGCGAGTTATGCCCTGCAAATACTCGGCATAAACGGCAGCCCAGTCCCTTCCGCCGGTGTGACCATTACTTCGAGCCGCCCGACCTTTTCCGGCATGGCCCCGGCAGGCTCGCAGGTGACGGTCACGGTTCATTCGGATCCCGTGCGCTGCTCCGCTTTGGCGGGTAGCAACGGCAACTGGAGCTGCACCCTTGCGAGCGACCTGCCAGCGGGAAGGCATAGCGTCGATATTACTGCGGTCACCCCAAGCGGGCAGATGGTGTCGCTTGCCTCCTTCCCAATGGATGTCGCGCCTACGCTTGCTAAAACTGGAGATGCTACCAAGAGCGTTACCTTGATTGGCCTTGTTTTGCTCTTCGCCGCCGGGGGTGAGTTGACCCGAAGACGATTGGTTAAGACAAATGCCCGTTAAACCAATGGGTCGTGCGGCGGCTATTGCTATGTTCGCTTTGGCAGCCACAGGCCTGATTCTAATATGTTGGCCGTATTACCCGGAAGCCAAGTATCAAGTGCAGCGGGCGGCGGAACAACACCCGGTAATACCAGCGTTGCTCCCCGAAGCCGTAGCGCCTAAAGTAGTACCCGCTCCTCCCGCCACAGGAACATGGCTGTCGATCCCGGCGATCCATGTGGAGGAGCGCATTTTTGAGGGCGACAACCTGAGCGTTCTTGAGCACGAAAAAGGCGCATGGCATCAGACAGGCGACCTCTCAGGCAATTATGTGATTGCGGGACATCGCTTCCAGTATATGCCGCCCAATACGGCCACGTTTTACCACTTGGGTAAGTTGACCGCCGGAGATGCCATCGTTTTAACGGTGGACGGTAATCGGAGCGAATACCGCGTTTCGGAAGTCAAAAGGGTGGAGGCGTATGACATGAGCATCCTCAACGTCAGCTCCACACCCCATCTGACCCTTTATACCTGCGGCGACAGTGAACTCAAAACGCGGATCGTAGTCGAGGCGAATTTGACAAATTCTTAAAAATATCGGCACACCTCAACATTCGTTTTTAGCACTTCGTACAAGTTTTTGGCGAGTCCAAGTAGCATAATATTTATTCTACGAGAATACGATCCGTTGAGAGCAGAACAAACGCTTAAAGCGAGTTATGAACTTGGTCTTGCAAAATGTGATTGACAAGACGTTGCACCTTGCTAGCAGTTATAGACTTTTCATCAGGAGCGAGTTACCGACAATTAGGTGAGATGTTGATAGTTAAGCAATTGTTCTGAAATACATTGAACTATTTCTACGACGTTATGGGCGCGTTTTGTGAGGCGAAGGCCGCAAAAAACGCCGCAGAATAGTTTAACTTATTTTCGTTCAAGTGCTTATACGATGCTTTTCATGCTGACCACAAATTTCAAGGGCGGGTTCATAACACGCTTTAGTGAGCGAAGAAAATTAACTTATGAGCTATCTTCCAAAAACGGCCTGTCGATGCTCCTCGGCTAAAGTTACCTCTAATCGCTCTTGAATGTTTTTTTTAGCAAGTTGCGCTGACTTCTGAATTTGAGTGTTGGGGTGCGCGCCGATTTTCTCGAACTTTTTTATCCAACTTTTTAGCATTTCTGATTCACTGCCAGACCACGACCAGAACGATGGAATGAGGGCATCGGCTACGTCTTGGACTGAGTAGTTTGCAGCAAAAGCAAATAGCATCGTAGCAGCGACTTCTTCTTCGGGGACTGCACTGATTACGCCAAGTTGATGCTCTTTCAGGTGATCACATTTGAATAGGTGTTCAGCCAACTTGGAATCTCCAATAACCATTGTGTTGATTGCTGGCCCGGCCCAATAGGCATCTTGCGGTATCCGATTTAGAAGATTGACTTTATCTTCGTGACTCAATACAGCGTAAACGTCAAATAGCCATTCGGGTTCCGCGTAGCTGGCTCTCTCCTCAGACGTGAACCAGCTTGACAGCCATTGTAAAGCCATACCGTTGTTTGATGCAAGAATTTGCCCAATCCAATACCCGTCATCTGAAGCGCGTAGAATCGCCGATTCCCATAGCCGTGCAACGGTTTCGGGAATTTGTCCCTTATCAACACCATGCCAAACACCTATGGCTGCTGCTGTAGATACACCCTCATCTTCGTGTGCAAGCAACATTCGTAACGTCTCTACGGGAACTTCATTTCGTTGGCAATGAAACTGGATCGACTGGGCATACCTGCCATTCAAAAGGATTTGAGTCTTGTCAAGCAACCTTTGAGGTGGATTTTTAAGTGTAATAATCAAGGGAAGCACGCATGATACTTGGGACGGATGATCTAAAAGCTCAAAAAGTGTCTCTTCCCATCCTTGCTCTTGTATTTGAGTAGCACGAGTAATTAGCGGATCAACTATGTGTGGTAATGCTCCGGCAGAAACAAAAGCTTTAGTCCATAACAACGGCGACGTGACGTTTGTTGCTAATTCGGACATTAATAGTGGAGTATAACGGGGCCATGAAACTCCGGCTTCGTTTGCCCTGGCTTCCAAACGTACCACTTCGTGTGCAATATCATCCGCGCTCTGAATACTCCACTGCTCTGCGAGATCCTTTACCGCCATCTTTTGGGATTCTTCATTCTTACGCCATTGCCTCAAATTTTCTCTCGGAAAGAGAGTTGAGTATTTTGAATCAGCAGGAGTTGAAACGTTGACTCCAACAGATCGACCAATTTGCCGCAACCGCTCTGTAAAGCCCTCATGGTTAGCCAACAAAGGGGCAACGTCTTGTATCATGCGAACTGCTTGAGCACGCATTGCTCCCCTCACTTCATCAGAAATTGTCCCTGGCGTAGATCGATTCGGATACGCCCAGGTTTCAATCAAATCAAGAATTTCATTCCACGCTACTGAAGCCGTTGCGTTCGTTAATACTTTTACCGCTTCGTCCCATACAGTGGCCAACTGCTCTATTTCACGTTTCGTCAACATAGAACTCACAAAGGTTATAACCATGCCACTACCGGGGTTAGCCGTAACAGTTTTATGTCCCGGCTGAAGTGCTAAATTAATCGCTTTGCAAGCAACCTCGATGTCGTTTCCTAAGCTTAGCCACTGCGCTAATTTCTTGAGTAAGAGCTTACGAATTGTAATTGTGTATTCTGTTCCTGGTCGCGCTGCCAGTATCCAAGTTTCTACCTGACGTAAAGGATGGTCTGTATGAGAAGATAGCGACCGTTTGTCACCAACTGCTGCACTCAATAAAATTGCCAAGGTTTTCTCGGGAGCAAAGTGAAGGCCTGCTTCCGCTATACTGCTGACGAGCTTAGGGTAATTATCAAGCACATACTCCACTTCCTCCTTCCCTTGATAGGCGAACTCAATCCACAAAGCGTCTTGCTCAAGTTTCTCCAACAAAACTGTTAGCATTTCTATCGGCACTTGTCCGGCCCGACCGCGTGCTCCTATCAATGTGCGGGTGACCTTCCCATAGAATGATGGACTGGTAGTTAAGCAGAACTAACCTTGAAAGG
>CAXTBP010000126.1:0-15904 GCA_964241985.1 uncultured Armatimonadaceae bacterium
GCTTGACGCGCTCCCCGACACTTGCCGCAAGTGGCGTAGGTACTGCGGTTTTAGCGGTCGCTTCTCCCTCGGCTTTCGTCGGTACTTCGGTACTGGTTTTCTCGCCGGTCGTGTGCGTTTCGGCGCTGTCCTTAGAAAACAGCGACAACGATTTTGCGATGGATTGCGGCACGGCTTCGCCGTTTTCTTTGTAGAGTTGGGCTAACTCCCTCGCCATTTTACGCGATAACGGTTTGCCGGTTTCGCGCATCAAATCCAGCGGATCGACGTGCGAAAACTTGGTGTGGTCTGCGCCGGTTTCGTTCACATCGAACTGTTTGAGGGTTGGATTGCCTTGCTCGTCGCGGAAGGCGTGAGACACTTCCAGCGTTTTCCCGTTGGTCGGGTGCTGATAGCGGAAACTCTCGCCAATTTGAGAGTGATCCGACAAGCGAATCAGGTTGCCCGTGCCGCGCGCGATGTCGCCGGTTCCAGTGCTTCGCATTTTGCGGATAGCGCCCGAAATTTGATCCGGCGTCGCCTTGAATTTCCTCAGAAGGTTCGTCGCTTTGTCTTGCTGCCCCGGCATCTCTTTCAGGTGGGCCACAATCTGATCGTGGAGCGTGTCCACTTCGGTTTTTGCTTCCGCTGGTGCAGCTTTCGGTTGAGCAACTTGTGCATCTGCGGGTTTTTCGCCCCGGCCTAATTTCACCTCGGCGGCGGTCGGCGTTCGCGTGGCTACGGGTTCCGGTGCGCTCGCTTGGGAAACTGGCGAGGGCGACATAGCTTTTTCGCCGTTCGCGTGTTCAAAACGATGGTCGGCCCATTCGCCCGCATCGAACGATTGCCCGTTGCGCCCGTAGTTTTTATAGGATTCGGAACCGTCGGGATACCAAACCATGTGGCTGCCATCTTCGCCCGGCTCGGACTCCGCGTGAACCCATTCCTTCGTTTCGGCGTCAAAGTGCGTGACGGGCTTGCGCTCGTCGCCAACCATGATTGTGCCCGGACTATCCGCAAGGAAGTTATCAGCGGCGGCCCGGCCCCGAATGGATTTAAGGCGCGCGTTTACGGTATCGCCGCCGAACAAATCCCGCGCGCCCTTGATCGTGGTTTCGTGGTCGAGACGCGCCTCTTTGAGCACGTCCGGGCGGTCGTAGTTTTCGCGGAGCCATTCCACGGCGGATTGCGGCGTATAGTCGCCTCGTGCGCCGCTGCCCTGCGAGCGTGCCTTGTCGTTCAAAGCCTCGGCAAGCGAATTTGCAACATACTCTTGGTGGGCGTTGAATTTCGTTTCGGGCTTTGCGGTCGGGTGCTCCATAACCAAATCGTCGCCCAGCGGCTGCGCGGGCGCTTTGCCAAGTTTGCGCTCTGCCGCTGTTGGTGTGCGGTTTGGTTCCGACGCGGGCGCGACGGCTTCCGTCTTTGGCGCGGGCGCATCGACCTCATCGACCTGTGGCGTTTTGTCACGCTGCACTTGGGCCAAAAATTCTTCGGCGGTTTGCGTTTTAACCACGCCTGTTTTCGGGTCGCGTTCGGTCGCGGGTGCTGCTTCACTTTTGGGCGCTTCTACCTCGGTTTTTATTTTGGGCGTTTCAGCGACGTGCGGCTCCGCTTTTACCGGTTCGGTTTTGGGCTGTTCAAATGTTCCTCCGGTCGGGGCCTCTGCCGGTTCCGCAGGCGCGGCGGTTTTCTTATTGCGGCGTTTGACGACCTTCATGCCGGGCGCTTCGGCTGCGGCGGGCGCGCCGGTTTCCTGCGCGACGTTTTGCTCCACTTCGGCTAATTTTTGTTTCAGTTCCGCGTCGCTCATGCCTTTTAGTTGCTCAGGCGTAAGCGATGGGGACGGGGCAATTTGCGCTGCAGCTTGCGTCGCGTTTGGTGCTTGTTGTGTTTCGGTTTGCGGTTCCACCTCGTCAATGGGTGAACCGTCCGGTTTCATGCCCTTATCCTTCATCATTCCGATAAATTCGGGGTCGATGTAGGGCGATCCGTCCGGGTTGATCCACTTGCCGTCGCGCAAAATCGCGCCGTCGGCTTGCGCTTCTACCGGGTCGATAGGCGGAATGGGCGGCGGTGTGCCCGGAGGAACGCCCGGGCCGCCTTCTTCTCCCAATCCCCCTGCGCCGTTATCGTGCGGGCCTGTGTTTTGCGGAAGGGTGTGCGGCGTCGCGCCGGGCGTCGCGGGCGCGGCTTTTACTTTGCGGCCCGCTTTGTTCGCGGCGCGCTGTTCTTCGCGGGCCGCCGTGCGGATCGCTTCGCCAAGCTGTGCGGCTTTGGCTGCGCCCTGACCGGCCTCAATGTACGCTTTTCCTTTGAGGCCCTCAAACGTGTTATGGATACCCGCCTTCGTCATGGGCGTTTCTGCGACGCCTTTGAGCGCCGATTTCGCCGCTTGGTATTTGGCGTTCTTACCCAGCTTCCCCTCCGCGAACTTACCGATTTCGGGTAGGAACATATTTTGCGCGTTGTGTGAAAAATGCTTGTACGCTTCAACATTTTTCGTCATGCCCTCAGCAGCTTTGGTAAGGCGCGCGGCCTTCGCGGTGTCGCCCGCTGCTTCTGCGGCTTTCGCGGCTGCCGACAAACGGGTTGCCCGCAAACCGCCCAGCGACGCGCCCGCTTCGCCAATCATCAGCACGTTCAAAACCTGCTCAACCGGATCGTCGTAGGTTTTGCGAAGAATGCCGGGCGCGATTCCGTTGGCAAGGCGCGTCGCCTCGTTCAGCGCGTGCTGGCGCGCGGTCGGCGATAGTTTCGGGTCGTTGTACGAGGCCATGTACCCGACGATTTGCGCGGAATGGCCTATAATCCCGTCGTCGCCGCCCAACATTTGCTTGCCGACGTTCACCATGCTGTCGTTCACGGCAAGGGCGAGTTCGTTTTCCAAGTGCGCGTTTTGCGTGTCGCCCCGCAAGCGGTAATACTGAGCGGCGGCGCTGTGTATCCCGGACTGGACGCCCTTTGCCGCCGTCTGCGCTATGATCACGGGAAACGCGCCTAAGCCAATCGCCGTTTCGCCCAAATTGCGAACGACGTTTTTGCCAAATCCAAGTAGGCTTGGTTTTTCTTCAGGAGGGGCGGCTTTCGGCTGGATCGGGGCCATCGTGTGCCCGCCGTTGCCATAAGTCGCGTGGCCCGCGCCGGTTTGCGCGCGATATTTGAGTGCGGCGGCGCGCATAATCGGGTCGGACGGGAGCCAATCCTGTTGTGCAGCTTGCGGCTGTGCTTGCGGTCGGGGCGGGGCCGCCGTCGCCATTGGCTGCGGCGTTGCGACCGGCGCGGGCGCGGGAGCCGGGGCCTGTTGCGAAACCGCGCCGCCCTGCGTCGGATCGTTGACGATACCTGCGGCGCGGAGATTGTGCCCGACGGCTTGATATTTCGGCTGCCGGAAAACGCCCGCCTGATTGAGCATATCGTAGCCCTGTTGCGTTTGCTGTTGGGCCTCTCTCAATTTGGCTTGAAGTTGAGCGTCGGTCAGTTTCGATAAATCTTGATCAGGCATAATGAAAAAAAGCCGCCCTTCCCCCTCCGGCAACCGGAGAGGGAAGGGCGGCGTATACCGCTTTCTTTGTCGTTATTTTCGCTGGCCTCGTGCGCGGGCACGGCGTTCCAGTTCCGCGCGAAGGGCCTGTGCGTTTTGGGCCGATTGCGTGAGCAAGGCAAGGGCCTTGTCCACGTTTCCGGCAGGCGTCGCCGCTTTGGTCGCTTTGGGCGCGGCCCGCTGTTGCGGGGCGGCCTGTCGCATCGGTCGCTGTTGCTGCGGCGCAACCGTAATCGGAGGCGCTTGCTGTGGCTGCATACCGCCTTGTTGGAGCGGAACGCCTTCGGGGTCAGCCGCAGGAATGCCCAGCGCGCCCCCTATATTATTGGCAATATTCGTATACTTTTGTAATTGCTCGTTGATCCAGTTGAGCGTCGCCGCGTTATCCGCCAACTTTTGCGGATCGGGCGGCATATAATCGCCCGTCATCGGTTGGTTGCTGCCCGCTGTGAGCGCGGTTTTTTGCTTCTGCAAGTCTTGAAGGTAATTCGTCACCTTCATGTAAATGTCCAGCGGGTTTTTGCCCGTGCCCGCTTTGGACAATTCTTTCCGAAGGTCGATTTCCGCGCCCCGGAGCCGGGTGTTTTCCCAAGCGACACCTTCCATTGCGCGGTCGTGGCGTTCGCCTTCCCGTTGGTGCTGAATGTTGGATGTGGTTTGGCGATTGGCCCGAACTTCGGCCTGAACTCTTATGCGGAGTTGTTGCGCGGTCGCCGGGTCGATGTTGGCGAACACTTCGGGCGGTAGCTGCGCGTCGCTTGCCATACCGAGCGCGTCCTGCAATTCGGCAATGCGTTTTACGATCTGCTTCTGCGCTCCGGGTTTAAGCATCTTCGGGTCGCGTTTGAGCAAATCGTACTGCGCTTCAAGGTCTTTTTGCAGGCGCATATCTTCCGTCGGCGCGTTCGGGTTTTGCGTTTCGAGGCCGCCGACCGGCAAGGAAATACCGTAGTATGCCTTGAACGCCGGATCAAGACTGCTGATGAGGGCCTCTTGGCTGTCCGGCGTGAGTTTCGCCAAGCGGTCGCTCCATTCGCCGCGAATCTTGGCGATACTATCGTTGTTGTCGCGGTCGTTCTTTTGCCCGGCTTGCTTGAACTTGCCGAGGTCGAGTTCGTACTGGCGCATGGCGGCGGCGACGGCGTTCTTCTCCTTAATCGCGTCGTTTTGCTCTTTTTGGCGCGCGGTTTGGGCGTTCATGTCGGCGACGTTGCGTTCGCGCTCGTCGATTCCGTTTTTGAAGCTGGCTTGGGACGTTTGAAAAGCGCGTTGCCGCTGCGCCTCGTCAAACTGGCCTTGACCGTTTATCAGGTTCGTAGCGACGCCGGGCATAATCGACGACGCATAGCCCGTATCGCCGCCCGTAATTGCAGCAAGCAGCGGCAAAAACGACGCCAAGCGCATCATGTTCATGGCGTTGTCTTTGCTATGGTCGGTCGCGGCTTGATTGGCTTGGGCCATCTGTTGCGCGGTCGCTTGCGTCTGCGGTGTGTCCGTCAAGCTCGCTACGGCGTTGCCACCGGGTGAGCCGCTCCCGACGGCAGACGGCGCGGCTTGTGATCCGCCCTGTGACGCGCCAACATTGGCCTCCGGTGGCGGCGGGCCTGCCGGTTGTGGCTGTTGCTGCGGTTGCTGTTGCGGTGCGGGAGGGGGAGGAGGCGCTTGTGTCGGCATTTCCGGCTGCATCGGTTGGGGCGCACCGGGCGGCATGGGCGCGGCTCCGGGGTCGTAGCCCAACTGATCCAAGCCCTGCGTGTCCATTGTCGCGTTTGGATTCATTGCCTCCATAATCGGCGGGGCGCTTATGACGGGCGGTGGCGTTCCCACTTGAAGCAGCTTAACCTTTGCGCGAGCGCCTTTTTTTACCTGTGCCATTGTTTTCTCCTATCCTGTTTTCGGTTTGGGCGCGGCGTTTGCCGTGGACGTGCCCATCGACGTTGATTGTTTGCGCTTTTTGAAAATGCTGTCGAGCGCGCCGGTTTGCGCGACGGCCCCGGCGAGTTGGCCCAGCGCGTTCCCTTGATTGTTTGCCTTGCTCTGGTACATAGCGCCCATGCCGCGCAAATCTTGTTGTGCGTTTCCGCCCGCGCCGGTGAGCGTTGGGAGCATAGCCGCCATGCGCTGATAATTCGCGTCGCTGTTGGCCGTGGTCTGGTTCCACTGCATATTGACGTTTTGCGCGTTTCTATCCCACGCCGAATTGCTCGATTGAACGTTGCGATCCCAAGCGGTGTTGTTGTTTTGCAGGTTCCGGTTCCACGATTCCGTGCCCGATTGCACCTGACGACCCCATGCCGCGTCGGAATTGGCGACGGAACGGCGGTAGCGTTCGTCCTCGCCTTTGACCGCTAAATCGTTTCGTATGCCGGAAAGGGTGCTTGCCTCGGCAGTCCGGGCCGCAAGCCGCGCGCTATCCGCCATACCGTTTGCGCCCGTAAAACCGCCCGTGAGTGAATCGGCCCCGATCTGGTTCACGGATTGGTCGAAACTTTGATCCACGTCCTCAGCGGCTTTGTTGTATTGCGCGCTGCCGAGTGCCCCGGTATAAGGGTTTTGCGTGTTGTCCCCGTAGGGCGTCGCGCCGCCGGTCGCGCCAAAAGGCGTTGCTCCACCGGTCGGGCCATAGGGATTGGGCGCGCCCGCGTTCGGGCCGTAGGGGTTGCTCGCGTTTCCATAGGGATTAGCTGCCCCCGCGTTCGCACCGTAGGCGTTCGTCGCGCCAAATTGTTTGGTTTTGCTATCGTAGCCGCTGGCCTTCATAAAGCCATCCATGACGGGCTGATAGTATTTGTTGAACGCTTGGCCTTGCGCCTGCGTCATTTGGTCGGCTTGCTGATTGTAGCCGTTGGCTTGTTTTTGGTCTTGGCTGCCCTGAATGAGCGAACCGGCTGCCCCTGCGACCGCTCCCCACGGGCCGGGAATAAACGGCGCGGCAACAGACGCGACTTTCCCGACGGTTCCGGCGACGCCACTGGCGACCTTACCGATTGACTTTGCTACGCTTCCCATTGTGTGATCTCTCCATCTTTTTTCTTTTCTTTATTTTGCGAACAGCGGCATCAGGGGCGGCGGCAGTTCGATTGGTGATAAATGCAGGCCGACCCGAATACTGTTTATCGGCGCGGTCTGTATTTGTTGTGTCGGCACAAAACCCATGCGTTCATAGGCGCGCCGGGTGTGGTTCTTCGGCCCGGTGGAAATGTGGACGATCTCGCACTCTTTGAGTGTGAACCAATGCGCGGCGGCCCGAAGCAAGAAGTAGGCCGTGTTGTACGGCGCGCGTTTCTCCACGAAAAAGCCGCCCGCGAAACCTTCGCGGTAATCTTCAATCCGCGTGAAAATCTGTCCGACGGGCGCGGCTTCGCTCGTTGTACCGTCGGCGTCGGTGATGGTTTCAAACGCGATCCACACGCGGCCCAAGCTGTCGCCCAAGCGAATCGCCGCCTCTTTGAGAAAATAGCACGGGAGGCGGGGCGCTTGTCCCCACGGGCTGCCATCTTCTTTTTCTAACTTTTGCAGCAGCATGGCAATCGTTTCCAGATCGCTTGGCTGTGCCAACCGAATCGTAACTTCTCTGTTCTTTCGCTTCATTTTCTCCTGCTCCTCTACTCCACACAAAAATAAAGCCGCTCGCAATAAAGTTTCCCTGATTGCGAGCGGCGTATACCGCGAATACTTGTTTGCTATGCAAACAGGTAAATTATACAAAATGTTTTTGATTTTTGGGCACTTTTGCACTCGCCCGCGCAACATACAACTGTTGCACCTGCGTTTTAAGCAATGTTGGCTGCCGTCAGGCGCTTTTTGAGCAGCGCAATCTCGTCGTATAGCGTGTTGATGTGCCGGATCAGGGCCTCCAAGTTCGCTAATTCGTTTTCAAATTCGAGGCCCGCGAACTTGGTTCCGGGCATAAAATCATAGGGCACTTGCACAACGGGCGCGCCCGACGTGTTACCGGGTAACTGCATATTCGATCTCCAATAGATTGATTTCCCCGGACGTGATGGTTCCGTCCAGCGTAAAAGAAACGAACTGGCCCATCAAATCGGCGTGTGTCGTCGTTTCCAAAAGTTTCCCCGTCTGCTTTGTGAAAGCATAGGTATGGGTAGCAAGGTCGGTCGTGACCGTGAGCGTCATGGGCTTTGTCGGGTCGGCGGGAATGCACGTGCCTTCCACTCGTACCTTCTTGATACGCTTCCACCGGGCATCGTCGCCCATATCGAAGTCCCGTGTCTTGTAGGTGACGCGGCGGGCCGTGAGTAAATCGGTAGAACAAAGCGTCGATACAATGCCGTTGTAGGTCGTGCCGGTCGCGTCTTTGTAGCCCGCGCCGGTTGCGGCGAGTAGCTCGCCCGCAACCGTTTTGCTTTGGTCTGAGTAAAACTCTATAAAGTTATTGAGCGGGTCGGAAAACTCCGACCATGCGCCGACGCGAAAATCGTAGGCATAGCAAAGCGGCGTTTGTCCCGGCGCTTGGGGTATGCAAAGAATATACCGTTGGCCCACATAAGCTGCGGAGGCATATTGGAAATACACGCCCGTCAAGTTTTGCAGCGTCTTTTCGATTTTTAGTCCGAGCGGCTGCGGCGACGTGTCGCTGAGTTGATACACCATGCCGTCGCTGCCGAGGAACACACACACGTTCCCGCAGTTCACCATGCTTCTATGCGACGCGACGCCAATGGTTGCGACGGGCCGAATCCGAAGCTGGCGCACGTCCTCGCCCACACCGAGCGCGATATAGATTGATTTTTTGCGCCCGATGACGAGCGCGGAACCGGTGGACGAGAGGCCCACAATCGGATCGTCAAATTGCGGCGGCACGTCGAAATACGAACCGTCAAGGGCCAAATCCTTTTGTATAGCGGGAAAGTATTCCGGCTTGCCATAGGTCGAGAACCAAACGCGATACGGCGTGAGGCCAAACCCTCCCAAAAAGAGGCGGTTCAGGTGGTGCAAAAGAACGCTCGCGCCGGGCGGCGCAACATCGTTTGCCTGCTGCATTTGCGTAAGCGAAAGGGTCGTGTCGCTCGTGTTGTCGGTGAACGTGGTCACCGTGTTGTTGGCGAGCGATCCGCACAAGCGAATTTGATTGCTCGTGCCCCCTGCGCGGTAGATCTCGCGCAAAGTGACTTGCGAATCGGGCGACACGGGAATCGCCGTCAGGCTTATCTGCTGCGCCATGACCATCACGGCGTTGGAAATAGGCGACGGCATCGAGCGCACGCCCTTTGCGTTGCCGAAAACGATGTAATACTGGTAGGTTCCACTGAGAACGCCGCTCGTGCTGGCGGCGGCGGTGCAAGGCGTTCCGGGTGGCGTAATTCCGGCCTGCTGTGCGCCCGTGTTCGGATCGCCAAACCACTCGCCGGGAATGCCCGTGCCATCGACGTATAACAGCCGGTCGTACATGGAGGCCATCTCAACGTTATTTGTCGTGCTGAGGTTCGTGGCGAGCGTCTGGTAGGAGTTGTAATACTCGTCAAAAGCGGTCAGCGTTCCCCCGGACGCGAAACAAAGGCGCGCTATGCTGGCGTTGGCGTAGCGCAAAAGGCCCTGCATCGTCGTTGCTTGGCTTGCTATGACGGGGTGCTGCCCGCCCAGCGATTTAAGCCGCCCGACTTTATCCACGGTGAGGTTTAGGCAAATCTGCGCTTCGTTGTCGGCAAGTTCCACGGCGGAATCGTTCGTGTTCAAGCCACCTTCAAATTTACGCAAGCTGAGTTTCGGGAGTGCCATTAGGAGATTGCCCCCTTCGGACACGCAATCGACACAACCGACGGTTGTGGATCGTCTATAATCGTTTGGCGCGTGACTTTGAACTGAATGATTTTCAGGCCCGCTTTGCCTGCCGAGGCGACAAGCGAAATACGTTGCACGGCGGGCGGTGTGACGCCCGCCTGAAACGTGATCCGTTGCGTGCCCGGCTTGAACGTGGAAAGGGCTGCCATTTTAGGTAGCCGTTGCCAGTATGATGTGATTTTTGAGTCCGGGCGTGATGGTGGACGGCGTTGTGGCCCGCAGATAATACGGTTTCACCTGCCCCGCGTTGAACGCGCCGAGGCTTGCGGTTTGTGCCCACGGGCCGGTCGGTGACGAGGAAATTTCAATCGCTCCGCTTAAATCGCTTGCGGCGTTCGCCTGAATGGACAGGGTAACGACGGTGCGCGGGGCGAGGCATTTGAGCGCGAATGGGTACGCGCCGGTTTGCAGGCCCGCATACAGTCGCGCCGTCGATCCACCCACCGGCTCCGGGCTAATTTGCGCCGTCACGCCGTCAGCTTCCAAGAACAAGAAAAGTGGATTGATCGGGAGAGTGTAGGCGCAACCAACCATCGCGCCGGGTGAACCTCCGGGCGAGGTGAACGACGCCGCCGTTTTTGTGGAAGGCGAATACGTGCCCCAATACGTGACAACTATGCGGTCGCTGTCGATGGGCGCGGCAACTTCAAGGACGTTTCCGGCTGCGGTGAAACTCGTCGTGTCCACCGTCCAGCTTCCGCCCGGCATGGGGGCCGACACAACGCCCTGCGGAAAGCCGGTGAAAACGTAAAGCCGTCCGTTGGAATACCAAGTGTTTTGTCCCGAGGTGGAGGAACTGGAATCGGGCGGCGCAACCTCCGCGCTCCATGTCCCCGTGGAAATTCTGTATTTCGCGCAGTAACTTGATCCGGCGACGTTGGTGCGGCCTACGGCATATAGATAGTCGCCATAGTCCCACGTCAATCGGAAAATCGCGCTTGCAGTTTTGGGAATCATCGAAGGATAGGCCAAATAAGTGAAGCTGTCGGTGGCGGGATTGTAATAGCCGAAGTCATCAAATTCGAGGAACCACACGACGGAGCCGTCGGAAACGGCGGAGGCATTGGACTGAAAACGGTTGTTGGCATTGGCCTTCGCGCCGTTCGCGCGCATAACCACGCTGCCCGTGTTGATGTCAATGCGCGCAAGTTCCCCGGACGCGGCGAACTGGTAGTAATAAAACCCGTCCCACGCACACGCCTGCGACGCGCCGTTCGCGGTGAACGGGGCGATTGAGTTGGCGACGAGGCTCCATGTGTTCGATGTAAAATCGAACTTGTTCCACGTTTTTGCTGTACTGAAAAATCCTATAATCTGATTGGGCATAATTAAAACCAAAAACGCCGCCGTCTCCCCAAACAAGGGGTGACGGCGGCGTATACCGCGAATTTAGAAGCGATACGCTTGCCGGTATTCGAGCGGTTCTATTTGGTCGCTTTGGTCGGCTTCGCGCTGCTGAGTGATCTCTTTGAGTTGCGCCTTGCCTTTATCCCAACGTTGTTTGAGGAAGCCAATGCGCGATTGCGTGGTTTCATTTTCGGTATCTTGGACGCTTAAAAACAGGGCGGCCCCGACCGCGAGCAAACGATGAAACCGCGCGGGAAGGCGCTTGGGCTTGTCGGTGCGGTTCACCAGTTCCGCTACGTCGCCGTCTGCTCGCATAACCAAGCTGTACGGCGGGTCGCCCACGTCGCCCACAATCGGCGTCGGGTGCAGGCCGATTTGATCCGCAACCATGTACCATTCGGTCGGTGTGCCCCGGTCGTTTCGCCAAGAAGGGTTTTGCCGGTCGAGTTTTCCAATCGTGGTTTTGGTGAGCGGAACGCCCTTATAAAGTACGTCGGTTACTGCGCCCATCCAAGCGTCGGCCCCGTACTCGGTTTGTCCGGCGACGATCTGGTAGGAAAAATTACAAATGATGTAGCCGTTTTCCAGCAGTTCGTTTTGCGCTTCATTGATCCATTGTAAAATGGTGTTCGACACGTCCGGGTTGGTCGCCAAATCTTCCGGGAAACCGTCGCGGTTCGGCGTCTGATTATAGTTATTCGTCCAGCCGCGCACGAGTGCGACAAGCTGTTCAGCCGTTTTTTCCATTGGGTGCGGCTCCCTCGGCGTCGGGCAGACCGTCGCCGTCTGTGTCTTGCATACCGAGCAAATGGCCCACGGGCTTGCCGAATCCGTTGGTGAGTTTGCCGCCAATCATGCCTAAGCCCAAAATAACCATGTTGCTTGATAATTGGTCGTTGGGTTTGAGCAAGTGGCCGACAAAGCCAAGCGCAACAATGGCGAACGCGACGATGATAAGAACGAGGTGCAAACTTGGCACGCCGAGCGAGTGAGCGCGTTTGCGGCGGCGTCGTGTGGTAGTAGGCATGATGATCTCCTTTTTCTCTGCCTTAAAAATTGCCGGGCTGTGTGATAACGCCCGTGAAAATGTTGGGGTCGTCAAGGGCGTTGCGATGTCGCCCGTCCTCGATCTTGCCCCGTTGTAAAACGATGTCCTCGCGTCGCAGGAATCGGGGCGAGCACGCCCCTTCTTGCTGCGCGAACCGGCGCTTTTCGCGCGGTTGTCGGTTGCGGCCCCGGCCTGATGCGTCGCGTGCCATTACACGCTCCCGTCGTCAGGCGCGCCCAGCGGGGCGGCTGCCGCTATTTTCGCGGGCCTTGCTTTGGCGGTCGCAGGCTTTTTGGTTGCCGGTTTGATGATGAGTTTGGGCGACGCTTTTTTCTCGTTCGCCCGGTTGAGCCAGTCGCTCGCGTGCTCGAAATTATAACGAGCTTGTTCCGCGCTGTTCATGGGCCGCTTTGCAGCGGGCTGTGCCGCTTGCGTCGCGGCGGGCTTCGGTTCGCGCTGTGCTTTACTTTTGCCGAACGTGCCGTAGGTTTGCGTGAGTTCGTCCAGATTATCGCTTGGCATGGACGTGTTCCCCTTTCTGGAAACGTGAAGCAAAGCCGCGACGCCGACGGTTAAAATCAGCGTCGCGGCTATGACGGTTGAAGCAATCAGGATAGTAGCTATCCTGATTGCTACGCGCCGGTTGTGCCCCACAATCCGCGCCAATCGCTAAACCCGCACGAGCTACGCCACTCGGCTTTGTATTTGGCGTTGCCAGTGTCAAAGTCCGTGGTGTCGTCCATTTTGAGGTCTTGGCGGTCGTACCAGATCAGACCGTGGTCTTCTTTTTCCCCGGCGATGTACCACGCGGTCGGCGACGTGAGGTAATCCATCACGACGATTTCAAGCGCCCCTTTGAGGCTGTTCACGTCGTTGTTGTTGGTTCCCGGCATCAGCGTCGAGTTGAGAATCGCGTAGGCCGTGTATTCCAACTCAGGCGGAACGACCAAGTATTTCGGCTTGATCATAAGCTGCTTGCCCCGGTCGTCTTGCTGGCGACGGAACACGAGCAGCGCGGCCTGCAACGAGGTCGCGGAAAGCGCGGCGGCAACGCCGGGGCGGTTGCCATAAACGCCTCCACCGGTGAGCGGGTGCGACGTGGAAAACAGCGGGAGTGCGTCCGGGCCGTTCGCCGTGGTAAAGCCGTTGTTCAGGATACTCGCTGCGAGAATTTCCTTCGTGACGGCGGCAGATTTACCAAGCTGTTCCGCCATCTTCTTGCCGAGCATTTTATACTGATCGTCTGCGACCGCTTCGCTCGTGATCTGGTAGCCCAGCGCATAGGTGAGGTGGATAAACTTCGCCGAAAAGCCCTGAATCGGGTCGTCATACCGGACGCCTTCGCCCTCGGGCCGTTCGGGAACAAGCCCGAATCCGGTAATGCCCAGCATCGTTTCCAACTGCTTGGTCGATGTGGCGATGTTAAACAGAATCGTATACTGCTTGGCGATCTGTTTGTATCGGTCAAGCATGATTTTTCTCATGTACGGGGCCATGAGCGCCGACATATTGGAACGTGTGATCATCTGATCTTTTCTCCTTCAAAGAAAATAAAAAGCCGCACTCCCCCCTGCCCCCATTATTGGGGGTAGGGGGGAGTGCGGCGTATACCGCGAAAGGGTAAACGGTTCGGACTACGCGCCGGAAACGCCCGCGTATTGCGATTTGGACGCGGGGAAGTGGAAGTCTACGCGGGTGATCCCGCCGACCTCTTTGACGAGGCCCAAAATCTGCACGACGTTGGTAACGGGCGCGTTCACGTTGTCGATAACAAACCCGTTCGCGTCGTTCACGTCGGCAACCAAGTCGTAGGTTTTTGTAACCATTGCTTGCGTCGGTGGGTTTTTGGTTTTGGCGGAAAAGATATTGCCTGCTCCGGCGACGGCGACGCGCAGAAGCACGTTCCCGGTGACGGGGTTTTTCTTTGCGCCCATAGCCGGGATTTCTCGGTCGAGGTTTGAAGCCGGGTCAGCCGGTTCCAATGCGACGCCCAAAACGGCGGTATCGTTTGCAGCGGCTTTTTTAATCAGGCCGCCCGCAACTTGCTTCACGGGATCGTCCTTACGGATCGGTGCGCTCGTCGGGTCTACTTCGTATTCACGCACGGCGGGCGTGTTGCCCTCGCGCCGAACTTGAAACCCTTTAATTGACGAAATGGTAGGGGTACTCAATGTTTTTGATCTCCTTCTCTCTCATTTTTTGCGCGGCCCAATTAAGGGCCGCGCGCTTCCCCGGTTGGAGCCGGAAAACTGTTTAACCGGCGATTGCAGTCCGGGCTGCGCGCACACGGTTGTTGTAAAGCGGGTTGTTCTCAAAATAGAACTGCTTTTTGCCTTTGGCTTTTGACTTGGCTTTGTCGGCTTCTTCGGCGCGCTTTTCGGCGATCCGTTGCTCCATGCGGCGCTGTTCGCCTGCATCGACTTGATAGCCTTCGGTAAAGCCCTTCGCCCGCGAATCTTTGACGCTATCCAAATCGCCTTCAATACTGCCGGTCATGGATTCTTGCCGCGCCCGTAGCTGCTCGTCGTATTTGGAGCGCAAGGCTTTGGGCCGACGAAGCAGAACCAGATCGCCCCAAACAACCGCGCCCTCCGCAACGACGTGTTGCTTGTCGAGCGATTGCTTCACGGGAACCCAACCATCAGCGCGATAGCGGCGGATACCATCGTCGGTCGTGCTGCCCCAAGAGTGATCAAAGCGCGCTTCGTCGCCCTTCTCATAGGCGACGCCCAGCGCAAACGGATCAAGCGCGGTCGGGTCAACCGGTTCGGTAATTTGCAGGTACTCACGCCGCGAGATTTCTTTTTGAATAAAGTCGTCGCTCGCTTCGTCGTACACGTCCATCAGAACCGTTTCGTCCAGTTCGTCCTCATCGAGAACGTCGCCGGTCGTGCCGTTTTTGTCCAGCATGATCCCATCGAGCAGCTTATACAATTCCTCTTTGGCATCATCGACGCTCAGTTTACGCGACGCGACACGCTCGGAAAGGCCCTGAATGGCGGCGTCCAAAAGTGTCTGCCGGGCGTCGTCCAAAAAGCGCGGCAGGGTAACGGGGCCAACTTTCGTCACGTCCTCCCCTTGTTCGGCGTAATCCGCGCCGCTGTGTTCCGCGCTGTAAACCGGAGCAGCGGAGGGGGCTGTGGCAAGTGGAAATTTTGCCTCATACGGTATGCCGCCTTCCGATTCCAAGCGTTCCAATTCGCGCGCTTGGTCGAGTGCGTCAAGGTCGGCTTGTGGCACGGCCCGGACTTCTTGACGCGGCGTTTGCGACGCGGCAAAAACGGCGGCGGTCAAAGCGGGGGCCGCGCCAATGCTTGCGATAGCAGCAGCGGTGCGGGCGGTCGATGGGGAAGTTTGTTTACTCATTGTTTGTTTTGCTCATATTCTGCAAGGGTCATGCCGAGTTCTTTTGCGATTGCTTTTTCCTGCGGCGTTAGTGTCGATCCAGCAGCGGCGCTGCCGGTTGCGCGGGCGGCGGGCGGCGGGGTGGAGCCGCCACTTCCACGCGCCAAACGGCGCGCGGCAGGGGTCGGCGTTCGTTCCGCTTCCGCGTCGGCGGGCTGTTGCGCCTGCGCTATCTCTTTAAGGAAAGCGGGATTGACGCCATGTTCGGAAAACAGTAGGGCCATGTCGCGGGCGAGAACCAAGTTCGTCGCCCATTCGTAGTAGCCCGCGTTGTTGCGTTGAGCAGGTTCCACGTGGGCCATAATCTTTTCGACTTCGGCTTTTACGTGGGCCTCGGCCTTGTCGCCCGCGCCAAACATTCCCTTGACGCGGGTGTGGCTTTCCTCGATCTCAACGCGGCGCGTTTCCTGCACCTGAACCTGAAACAAGGCGTCGCGCCGGGCATACTCGTTCAGGTATTTCACGTATTCGCGCTGCGCCTCGCCAGCGGGCAAAGAAGGGTCGGCTAAAAATTCGGCCCATTCTTCGTCGCTGATGTCCGGCATTCCCAAATGGTTGAGCGGAACCGCGTCCTCACCGTCGTTTTCGCCTTCGCCTTCGCTGTCCGGTTCGTCGGCTTGTTGCTCAGACGCGGCGGCTTGTGCAGCGGCTGCGGCTGCGGGCGGGGTAGAAACGGCGGTGTCGCCATTATCTTCCGCGCCGCCCGTGGCCGCGCCGTCGTTATCTCCTTCTCCCTCAACTTCGGTATCGTCGCCTTCGTCCTCATCATCGAGCGGGCC
>CAXTBP010000127.1:0-15717 GCA_964241985.1 uncultured Armatimonadaceae bacterium
AACGGGCGCGGGCGTGATGAGCAGCGAGGTCAACCCCGACGAGATTTTGGAAATCACGACGAGCGGGACGCCGCCAATCCGCTATCTGCATTTTCTGCCGGGTTAAGCGAAACCGTGTCTAATAATCGGTAAGGCCCGCTTCCCAGCGGGGAAGGCATAGGAACCGCTTGCCGCGTGCTGTAATGGGCGCGGGCGGATTGGACGGGCAAACCGGCGGCGTATTCGCTTTGCCGTTGCGAGGCGTTGTATCGGTCGAAACGAGTGTTTTGGACGGCTTGACGATGACGATTTCTGCGCTTGCAACCATTAATTTACTCTGCCTTGGCGTTGGTCTATTGAGTAAATTTTAAGCGCAGGCCGGATTGTGAGCATCGCCCGCGAGATTACATTTACACGTCTTCCTATGGCGCATAAAAGCCTTCGCCTTTTGGCGTCGCTGCATCTAAAACTTTAGTTGCACAGGGCCGCAAACAAAAACTCCCCCGCGACCGTTTGTAACGGTCGCGGGGAGTTTTATTTAGGTGCTGCCAGCGGCGGTTTAGCGGACGCCGGAAATATCCCACGTTTGCGATCCGCCGCCGTTGACTTCGCCCGTCAGTTTTTTCGGGGCCACCGTTGCCGAGGGGAGTGGAACCACGAAGCACACCCGCATCTCGCCGCCCGGCTCCACACTAACGGCTTCCGTGAACGGTTCCCTTGTCGCGCCGGACGCTCGGTAGACGGTGCTTGCCGTGCTGCCGCTCACGCCGTCCATGTCGGAGGCCGTCATTCGGACTGCGGAAAAACGCTGGGGTTTTGCGGTCGTGTTTTTCACGGTGAAATACACTTCCAGTTTGGCCGCCCGCTTTTTCACGCCGTCCAAACGCACGTCCCAATCGTCCAAATCCTTGAAGGCGTTGTCGCCAAGCGGGGTGACGCCGGACGGGAGCGCGCCGCCGTTTTTGTCCGCGCTGCCCAAAATAAGGTTGTTCAAGTCGAACGTAATCGGCGCTTTCTCGAACTGCGACCGATCCTGCATTCGCAGTTTCATCAGACCGCGCAAGCCGCCGGGATTGCGGAACTGGTAGCGCACTTTGACCTCGTCGCCGCTGGCAACATTGAGGGTTCCGACCGCTTCCGGGACGCTGCCCGAGGCGCGGTACACGTTGCTGATGGCTTCCCAGCCTACGCCATCACTGTCGAACATCCACAAATCGAAGTAGCCGCCCGCGACGCGCCCGGCCCGTTTGCCGATGTTTTTCATACTGAGCGAAACTTCGATATTGCCCGTGCGGGCCAGTGTGACATTGTCGATCTTTACGTCGAAGTCGGTCAGGCCCTTGTATTCCGCGCTGGGAACGTAGGCGCTCGCCCCCGGGGCCGTCGTTGTGGGAAGCGACGTAACCGGGACGCTGCCCGTCACGTTCGGCGGTGGTACGACACCGGTATTGCCGTTTGCGGGAAGGGTCGTGGTCGGCGTGCTTGGGGTTGGAGTTGTCGGCGCGGTTTCGCCGGTTGCCGGGTTGGTTCCGATACGCACCCCATTCCAAACGACCGGGGGATAGGTGGGATTGTTTTGGTAACGGAAAGTGCCCTCGAAGGCCGAACCGTTGTTGGTTAGTGTCCAGTCCATCGGGCCGGTATCGCCATACGCGCCTTCCGTGCGCCACGTTCCCTGCACTTTGCCCACGGCATTTCCCGCCGTAAGTTCGACTTTTTGGCCTTCGCGGAACGTTCGATAGTCGATGCGGTTCATGCACAGTCCGGTCAATTTGCCCGGCGACGTTTGCTTGAGCGTAATCGGCCCGAAACTGGTGTCCCAGTTGCCTTCCCACGCCGATAAATCTTGCGTGACGACTGGCGATGCCCCGTGCGGCGTGGTTTCTACGGGTGTCGCGGCGTGCGGCAGCCACGATTTTTCGCCGACCTGCGGCAAAAACAATTTTTGATAGGCGGCCCCGTTATTTTCCGCAAACAGGGGTCGGGGCGCGGGGCCGCCGTGCTGCGAGGCGAACCCCTGCCACTGGTTGCCGTGATCGAGCGAGCGCACCCAGCCCAGCATCAAGTTTTGAAAATTGCCGGGAACAGCCGCCATGTCCGCGTTTTTGGCATGAAGGGCAACCGCGAGTTGCTGCGTGCCGGTTTTGCCCAGCAAAAGCAGTTTGCACATTTGGACGGTATTAAAGGCGGGCGGCAGTTGATTGATTTCCCATTTGAGGTTGGAATTGTTGAAGCCCGTATCGTTGATTTTGAGCTGGTCGCGGTTGAAGGCTTCCAAGGTGATGGGATGGGGAACATCGCCGTCGTGCCCGCCGCCGCCCGTATTGATAATCCGGTTGAAGTGCGTGTCCGGGTTTTTCAAATAGTCGGCCCATTCTTCGGGCGTTTTCCCCGTGAGATTTTTGCTCATCCACGCTATCGCGTCTTTTTTCATTTCGTCGATGGCGTCAAGGAGAAACTGGGGCGTGACCGCTTTTATCAAATCGGAAACGAAATTGACAACGGAGACAACCGCGTCGGGAAGAAAAATCATCGAGGCCAAATGCTCGCGGACATACAGCGCCATCGCGGCTTTTGCTCGGGGTAAATCCGCGCCGCCTTCGTTATAAACAAGGGCTTTGGCGATTTCGTGGCAGGTCGTCGGCCACGCCTTGAGACCCGCGTCAATATCGGCGACCCAGCGCCGCTGATATTCGGCGGCGGGGCCGTTCGTCGCGGCGTAGGAAACACGATCCAAGCCGAGTTTGCTTAAACGAATGCGGTCGTATTCTTCCACGTTTTTTTGTAAAGCATTTCGCTTTTTGGAAAAGATTGCCGGAATGGAAAGTTTGGTTCCGCCGCCAACGAGCAGTTTCTGTTCCAAAAGGCTGCCCGGCGCGGCATAGGTCATCTCGTTGTAGATGAACGATTCCACGCCCGAAATGCTGGTGTTATTTTCCGTAATCGGCGAACCGATTGGCTGCGTCATATTGATAACGCCGACTTTGATCGTGTTTTGAGTTGCGCTCAAGGTTTGCGGCGTGCGCTTGCCGATGTAGCCTTCCAAAATCAAGTGCTTGATGCCGTTGGTCGGGTCGGGAATCAACTGGAATTCTCCGCCCGTGTAATAGTTGACATAGGTGTGCGCGAACACGTCGCCTGCGGCATGGGTCAAATACCCAACGGCGAACGCCTGCACCTGCGGCGACTGGTTGCCGTTCATGGCCTGATTCCAGATATGGGTCAGCCACGAGTTGGTTCCGCCCGCAAGATCGTTGATAGACTGGGCCTCGTCGGGGTGGATGACTTGCTGGCCCGTCATAATGTCGGGGTAGGCGTCCGGCCCCATGACGCCCGCGCGGTACTGGGACGGAGCGGCGCGAAGGGCGGCGAGAATTTTGGGGTCTGCGTCGAACTCGCCCAGCACGCCAGTTATCTTGCCGGTTTTGTAATCGGTTTCGTAGATTGTCACTTTGCCGTTGTCGAGGGCATCTTTGAGGGCCTGCTCGGCAAGATAAATATGGGTTTTCGGCTTCCACGCATGGGCCGCTTTGGGCTGCGCGCCCAGTCCGACCGCCGCGCCCGCCACCGCGAGCGACGCGGCAGCAAGTCGAACAAAGCGCGGCGACATTTTCTTGTTGGTTTTCACAGTTTTGGCTTTCTTGTTTTTGGGTGCGACGCGCCGGGCGCGGTTGTGGATTATTGACTGTGGGTTATTTGTTGGTTGCCGGGGCGTCGGTAGCAGGTTTGCCTTCGATGATGCGGGCGACCACATCGAGCTTGGCGGATTGGGCGCGGGCGAACGCAGTTTGTCCGTTTTTGTCGGCTTTCATGGCGTCGGCCCCTTTGGCGAGAAGCGCGCTCGTAATCGCCGCGCCGCCGTCCCGACCGGGAATGGCGTCGGCAGCGGCGCGAAGGCCAGTCGTGGCTTTTCCCAAAATCGGCGCGAAGGCCGGATCGGCGACCATTTTCTGCATCACTTCGTCGTCGCCGGTTTTCGCCGCCGCCAAGAACGCGCTCCACGCGGCCCGGTCGGCGTCGGTTGCGTCGTCGCCCAAGTTCGCCATTGCTTTGAACAGATCGGGCTGCTTGCTGCCCGCCGATTTAAGGAGCGTGCCCCACGAGGAGGCGACATCGGCGGATGCACCGCCCGGCTTCAACACACCGTCGAGTGCGCCCAGAACCGGGGCGGCCCCGGCTTTTCCGCCGTTCATCAAGGCCGATCCCAAAACGCCCGTCCATCCGCCGCCGCTGCCCAAACCAAACGATGCGCCCGGGAGCAACATACTGGTCAGGCCGCCACGACCCATCATGCCCTGCGCGAGGTTGGCTAAAAGTGGCCCGCCCGGCAAAAGGTAGGCGAGCGGCCCGGCGTGTGCGACGAGGCTAAGGGCCTTGCCGCCGATTCCTTTGGCTTTGTCCATCATGCCGCTCAGTCCGCGCTTCTTTTTCGGGGCTTCGGGTGCAGACCCCGCAAGGACGTGATGCAGCGCGGTTTTGCCGTCGGCATCGGCGATATTGACATCGGCGTTTTTGGCGAGAAGGGCCTGCACCAAATCGGTGCGCCCCAGTCCGGCGGCGAGCATCAAAGCGGTTTTGCCGTTTTTATCGACGGCGTTTATGTCGCCGCCCGCGTCGAGGGCGGCGTTCAGTTTTTCTAAACTGCCTTCGTTGACGGCTTTGATAATGGCGGATTCGGCAGCGGGCGCGGCATCATCGCCCAAAAGATACGGCGCGGAAACCCGGGGCAGTGCGGGCGCAGCCTGCGCGGCGGGTAGGGGCAACATCGGGGCCGACAGCGCGGCTATCAGCAAAGCAACAGAAACGGTGCGAGCAAAGCGATTCGAGTTCATGACAGGTTCCTCCAAACAGGTTATGTGCCTATCCTACGGGCCGTCCGTGTGCGCTGCGTGAACAGGAGCGTGAACACAAAAAAATCGCCAAAAATTTTCACAATTTTTGGCGATTGGTGCGGGGCGAAAAGATAAATTAAAAAGCGTAGGTGGATGGCGAGGCGGTATCCATAGATTGCGCAGGACTTGGGCAGGTTCCGAGCGCAAGGTTCGCGGCATCGGGCAAAGTCAATTTTTCGCCCGCTTTCCATGCGGCCTCAAAAGCGTCGGGCGAAAGATGCGCGCGCACGTCGTCCATTGCGCGCGCCATTTTTCGCCCGTGCCCGTACTCGACCGTCACGCCAAGCACGTTTCGCAAGTTTGCCGCCGCCGCCCATAATTGAACGGCCCGCTCCCAATCGCGGCGCAGAGCGGCGATCACGGCGACGGCGTCAAGCGCGTTTGCAAAATAATGCCGGTTGCCGCTTTGGCGGCACTGTGCGATACTTTCGACCAAGCAGGGCCACGCGCTTTCCCAGTCGCGCTTCATTTCAGTGAAAACGATGGCTTTGTGCAAGCACAGCGACGCGACCGCATCTTTGTCTCCCACTTTGCGCTGCAAAACGAGGCTTTCTTCAAGGCGGTGCAGGGCCGCGTCCGAATCGCCTTCCTCCATCGCCAAATGCCCCAAGCCTTCGAGCACGCGGCCCGCCCCGGCAACATCGCCCAAGTCGCGCCGAACCGCTAAACTTTCCTCGTAATACGTTCGCGCCCGCACAAAATCGCCCTCGGAAAGCGCGATGGACGCCAAATTGAACAGCGTAATCCCGACGACACGATGATGCCCGACGCGCCGACTAAGCGGCAAGCTTTCTTCCAAATAATCCCGGGCTATATTGGGCAAGCCCTTAGCCAGTGCGGTCGCGCCCAAATTGTTGAGCAGAAGCGCGACGCCTTTCGTATCGCCGATGGCGCGATACTCGGCAAGTGCTTCTTCAAAAAATTGATTCGCCTCGTCGTAACTGGATTGCTGCAACGCGCACTTGCCCAATTCGGACAAACTGGACGCGATACCGACGCGGTCGTTTTCCTGTCGGGACAGCGCGAGCGCCCGTTCGTGGCTGGGACGCGCGACGGCATAATCGGCCTGTGAAATAGCGAGTTTTCCCAAGCCGCGCAAGGCGGCGGCGCGAACCGTGTCGGGCACGGACGGATCGTTTTCCGCCTGCTCCAAAAGGGTGGAAAGCCGCTGCCGCCCTTCGGCAAAGTGTCCGCGTGTCGCCCAAAAATTCGCAAGCTGGGCGGCGAGCGCAAGGGCCGCGCCGAGTTTGCCGTCGCGCAACCGAAAATCAAGAACGGCCCGCAGATTATCGTGGTCGGATTCCAAAAGGCGCAGCGCGTCCGCTTGATTCGGTTCGGTCAACTGCGCCACGGCTTCCCGTGTGAGCCGCGTGAAATACTCCGCGTGCCGAGTTTCCACGGAACGGGCAGCGGTTTCGTCCGCGCTTTCCAGCTGTTCGCGGGCGAATTCGCGCAGGGTTTCCAGCATTCGGAAGCGGATTGCGCTGTTGTCGCCCGAGTCGCGCAGAACGAGCGAATGGTCGCACAGGGTTGCTAAGTGGGCAAAAGCAAGCGGGTCGTCGCACACGGATTCGGCGGCGTCCATCGTCCAGCCCCCGCGAAAAACCGACAGTGCGGCGAAAACGGTTTGTGCATCGGGCGGCAGCAAAAACACGCTGCCCTCAATCGCGGCGCGGAGCGTTCGGTGTCGGGCCGATACATCGCGGCGTCGGGAGATAAGCAGATCGAGCCGTTTTTCCATGCGGGCGAGCATTTGCGCAGGCGTCAGCGCCTCGGCCCATGCGGCGGCAAGTTCGATGGCAAGCGGAATACCTTCCAATTTGGCGCACAGCGCGGCAACGGACGCGGCGTTGCGGGCGGTGAGTTGAAAATCGGGCCGTGCGGCTCGGGCGCGGGCGACAAACAACTGAACGCTGGAAAACTCCAAAAGCCGTTCGGGTGTACCCGGATGTTCGGGCACGGGAAGGGGAAGCAGCGGGAACTCTTGCTCCGCTTCGATGCGCAGCCGCTGCCGTGACGTAATGAGGCACGTCAAATGCGGCACGCGCGCCAGCAGTTCGACGACAACCGACGCGCCCTCATCGGCGACCTGTTCAAAATTATCGAATACGAGCAAAGCGGGCGTGTCGCTTGCCGAGGCGGAAAGCAGGGCGTCGCAAATCCGGCTTAAAAGCGGCGTGTCGTCGCTCACGGAACGTTTGATTTTCAGTGCGCCCGCGACGGCTTCACCAATACGCTCCGGTTCGCGCACGTCGGCGAGCGGCACGAACCAAATCCCACTTGGAAAATCCCGGCCCAACCGCTGCGCAACCTCGACGGAAACGCGCGTTTTGCCACTGCCGCCCGGCCCGGTTATCGTGACAAGCCGGGCGTCGTCTCGAAGCATTCGGCACAGCGCGTCGATTTCCTCGTCGCGCCCGAAGAAGCGCGTCGGCAGCAAGGGCAAATTTTGCGGTACGGCCTCTGCGGGCGGCGTGGCTACGATTTCGACTTTCGCCGCTGCACTTGTGACCGCAGGGCTTGGGGCCGAGTTTGGCGCGGTGACACTTTCCGGCGCGGGCGACGCGAGGGCTTTGGGCACAGGGCGTTTGACGGGCGCGGTTTTCAAAAGCGCGGCAATTTCCGGCGCGGGCGCTGTATCGAAGGCGTTCCGCATAAGGCGCGTCAATTCGTCGAATTGCCGCTGGGCAAGCGATACCTGCCCACTTTCCATCAGCAGTTGAATTACCGCGCCGTGCGATTCTTCGCGCAACGGATCGGCGGACACGGCGCGGCGGGCGAAATCGAGGGCTTGGTCGCTGTCGCCGTCGCGGGTTAAAAGGACAAGTTGCCGCAAGGCCCGCAGATGCGCCTCAGCCAGACGGTCGCGCTCAGATAACGCCCAATCGTCATAGGATCCGGGCAAAAGCGGCCCGTTGTAAAATTGCACGGCCCGTGTCAAGCGCGCGATGGTTTCGCCCGCATTCTCCTTTGCGGTTCGTGCGGCAAGAACAAGTGCGGCTTCAAATTCGCTGACATCGCTGGAAACCGTTTGCGGATTGAGGCGAACATGGCTGCGGTTTTCGGTCTGCAAAACGCTGCCCGCCGGGGTTCCGGGCGGCTCCAACTGGCGGCGGAGCGAGGCGAGAGCCGTCCGCAAATTGACGCGCCCGGTTTCGGAATCCGCGTCGGGCCACAATAAATCGGCTAATTCTTCGCGGGAATGCGAGCGTTTGGGAAAGAGGGAGAGGTATGCAAGGAGCAAGCCAAACTTTTGCGAGCGGAACCGGGCTATCGTTTCGTCGCCGCGCGTCAGCGACAATCCGCCGAAAAGCTGAATCTGCCAAACGTTTGAGGAGGACGGCGAGGACGGATACGGCGAAGCCACGGTGCGTTCTGGTTCCTTCGGATTCCTTGCAAAAACGGCGCGTCGCGCCGCTTGAATTTTACCACGCACCGGTTTTTCGCCGCCCCAAAACACAAAAACGGACGCCCCCAATGAGCGTCCGTTTTTGTGTTTGGAATGGCTCCTACGGCTCCATCGTGACATCGAATTGGCGCGTGCCGCTTTTGCCAAGCGACGCGCGTTTGCCGCCACCTTCGGCTTCAAAGACAACCGGGAGCACGGCCTTCAATTCGTCGTCGGTGATTTTTCGGGCGCGGAGCGGGAGCGCATCGTCGCCATCGTAGACTTTGGCGGTCAGCGTGTAGCGGCCCAGCGGAATACCGGCGATAAACGTTTCGCCGGAAAGGCTTTCGGCTTTCGGCGCGTTCCATCGGAACAAAAGGGTTTTGCCCGTGCTTCCGTCCATCAATGGCCCGTTCGGTTTGAGCGACAATTCCACGATACTGCGCTCCGGGATATGCCACGTCAAAACGCGCATGCTCGCGCCGTAGTTTCCGCTCCCATCGCCGGACGCGCCGCTGGTGCGCAAAACAAAATTTTCCACGTGACCGGTAGCCGCGTTGAACTCGTCGCGGGTTCCATCGACGGGATGAAGTGGCAAAAGCATGGAATCGTCGTTTTTGGGGTCTTTGTAATCAGCGTTGACGATTTGGCAAATCCCGACGGGCAGGGGAATTTCGTAGATGCCGTCGGCGTTCGTCGTGCCTTCAATCGAGGTACGCGCCCCGCCGAACGCGGACGCCCACGCCACCAAATGCGCACCCGCCAGCGGTTTCCCTCCGGCGTCTTTGACCACGCCACGGACGGTGCGTGGCTTGGGGGCGAGTTTCGGGAACGTCGGCATCGGAGGCGCGGGCAGCCCTTTGGAAGCGTCTTTGAAATCTTTAACCAGCCACACGTTCTCGCCGGTTACGTCGGGCGCTTTGGTTTGCGAAGCGAGCGCGGCGTACCCGACCTCGGCAACGGCAAAAACGACGCGGCTACGGCTCGCTTGATTGAGCCACATACCGACAAGGGTGCGCTTGGTTTGCGGGTTCGTCGCATGGAAAAACGCGGGCTTGTCATCGTTGTAAGCCAAGTTCAAGGCCGCCGTGCCGAAGTTTTCCTCTTCAAAAATGTTCGGGATATTGTCCACAAACGGGTCGATGTCGGTGATTTGATACCCGGCTTCGGTAAGCGCGGATTTGAACATCGTCATCATAAACCGGGCGCGGCCCGCTTTGTAGTTTTCGCCGTCCCAAAAATAGACCTCGGCAGTGCCTTGACCTCCCGATTTTTGCGGAATTTTGAAATCCTTCGCGCCCGCCGCCATGAAGTTACTCATGCCTTTAACGAGCGACGAATCCGAAACCCGCGCCGCGCCTTTGGGAAGCGCGACGCCCGCAACCGAAGACGTTGTCGCGCCCGCTTGCGCGTAGCCCGGCGCACAAACGGAAATGGCAGTAGCCGTTAGGCAAAGCGCGCCTGCGCCCATAGCAAACGAAAATGCGCCCGCAGTCGCCGCAGAACGGCGATGTCGTGAAAAAAGCGTCATAGAAGCAAAACCTCCGTGGATGATGTTGCTATCCTATGCGCCGACCGTGTGCGAAACGCGAACAAACGCAATGGCATAAAATAAATTTGCGCCATTGCTCGGGCCGTTTTATTCGTAGCGGTACAGGCGGATGCGCTGGACGCGCCACTCGTCGTCGCCAAATTGTATGTGCCGCCCTTGATGGGTTTGGTCGCCGTTCAGCCACCGGGCGGCGTGCCACGTTCCGTTTGCGTCGTACCGGCCTTCCTGCACGTGTTCGATGCCGATTTTTCCGTGACCACCCTCGGGCGAAAACGTCACGGTCACGTCCGAACCAAGAATAATGAACTCGTCGCTCCCGGTTTGAATGATGAGGGCCGCGCCGAGCGGCGTGTCTGCCAGTGCGTCCCATTTTCCTGCGCCCAGCGTCGGCAAAACCGTGGTTTGTTCGCCCGCCGCGCCGTTTGCGTTCGGCGTCAGAAAATCGGCGCGGAAACAAACGCCACCCAATACGCCCGTTTCGTAAAGGCTTTCGACCGACCAATCAAAGCCGATGCGCGGCGACAAGCAAATGATGTTACCGCTCTGCTGCGCGTCCAGAATAAGCGACGCCATGCCTTCCAGCGCGGCATAACCATTTTGGATGCGGTTCGCGTTTGGCGTGGTTTCGATGGCAAACGGCGCGACGCCCATCGCGCCCAACTGCCCGATAGCGTACAGCGCGTTGCCGACGACCCGCGCCGAGGCCGCCATTTCCGGGATAAAGAGGGGATTGTTTCCGCGCGCGTACCGGCCCGCCCATTCGGCGAAATTCGGAAAATAAATATCGGGCGTCAACAAGTCAATCGACGGTGCGCCCGCGCGCCACACTTCCATCAGATGCGGCAATGGCCCCGCGCTCGGATATTGCCCCGGCTCGTAATTCGGGCGCATCAAGGCGGCATTGACCAGAAGCGGCAAACCGTATTCCCACTTTCCCGCCGACGCGACGCTTTCAACGTACCGAGCGAAATGCCAAGCCGAAAACACTTCCTCGCCCCACGCCTCCGAGCCGAAAACATCCGCCCACGCCCCTTCGGTTTTTCGCCCCGTCTTCTGCCAAAGCGCGGAAACTTCCGGGCCTAATGCGCCGCGCGTGAGCAAGTCCAAAAGCGCGGGCGGAACGGGCTGGGCGTAGGCGGCGGTGGCTTCCGGGCAGTGGTCACGTGCTTCGGGAATCATGCCGATTTCGTTTTCGACCTGCACCATAACGACGGTGTGCGTTTCGCCGTCCGTTTCGCAGAGCCAGTGCATCAGGGCCGCAAAGGCGCGGGCGTCGCTCTGGCGGGCGGCCTCGCTCCACGGACTGAGAATTTCGAGCGGTTCGCCGGAATGCCGCCGTGCCCGCGCGAACCGGGCCGTGTCGCGCTTGACCCAACCGGGCACGTAGCACGACATACTGTTTTTCCACGTTCCGAACCAAAGAAGCACAACGCGCAGGTCATGCGCCCGCGCGGCTTCCAAAAACGCCTGCGTCAAAGAAAAATCGAACTGGCCTTCTTCCGGTTCCATGCGATCCCAATACACAGGAACCAAAACCGTATTGAGGTGCATCGCCCGCAGTTTCTCGCACATATCAGCAAATTCAGTCGGGTCGGAAGCCGACGAATTGCCGAGTTCGCCGCCCAGCATAAGAAATGGCTTGGTATCCACGATGAGTTGCGTGACCGCGCCGCGTTTTTCGAGAAAGGGAAGGGGTTTTTGCATGACGCTTTTTGAGCAAACCGGGGCGTTTTGGCTGACAAAAGGCCGTTTTGTCAATGGTAAAATTGTTTACCCTTTTTTATCAAGGCGGGAAAACGCTTTGCCAAACCATCGCCGCTCCGTTTTGACGGGAATTTTTCTTTTGCTGATGGCTTCATTGAATGCCTGTTTATCGGCGGCGCACGCCGAAAACGCCGCGCCGAAAACAAACGCGCGCTGGGTCGGAACGTGGGCTTCGGCGCAGCAACTCACGGAGCCGAACAACATGCCGCCCGCGCCGGGGCTTGCCAACAACACCCTGCGACAAATCGTTCACGTTTCCATAGGCGGAAAACGTATCCGGCTCCGCTTCTCCAACGAGTTTAGCAACGGCCCCTTAACGCTCCGCGCGGTTCACGTCGCCGTGCCGGACGCGGGTGGCAAAGGAAAAATACAGCCGCAAACGGACAAACAGCTGACGTTCAACGGTGGCAGCCAGTCCGTCACCATTCCCGCATGCGCAGCGTATATTTCCGACCCACTCGATTTTGATTTGGCCCCGCTGTCCGATCTTGCGATAACGATACAGTTTGCCAGCGTTCCGAGCGATTTAACCGGACATCCCGGTTCGCGCACCACATCGTTTCTTGTGCCAAGCGGCGATGCACTTGCGACGCCAGCCGCCGTTGAAATCGTGCACTGGTACGTTTTAAGTGGCGTAGAAGTTGCGGCTTCCGATAACTCGTCTCGTGCCGTCGTTTGTTTGGGGGATTCCATTACGGACGGGCGTGGCGTGACGCCCGACGCAAACCGACGCTGGACAGACAATTTGGCCCGCAGGCTTCGCGCGGACAAGCGCACGCAAAACGTCGCCGTGCTGAATATGGGTATCGGCGGCAACCGGGTTTTGAACGCGGGCCTCGGGCCGAGTGCGCTCGCCCGTTTCGACCGCGACGTCATCGCGCAAAGCGGCGTCCGCGCTTTGATAATTCTCGAAGGTGTCAACGACATTGGCACGGCCCCGAACGAAGCGCAGGCCGAAACCGTCCAAGCCCTTATCGACGCCTATACCCAAATGGTTTCCCGCGCCCATGCCCACAATATACGTGTTTACGGCGCGACCGTGACCCCGTTTGGCGGCTCGTTTTACGATACGCCGGAACGGGAAGCCGCCCGTCAAAAAGTCAACGCCTTTATTCGCACAAGCGGCGTTTTTGACGGCATTATTGATATGGACGCTGCTCTGCGCGACTCCACGCAGCCTTTACGCCTTCGCGCCGCAGCCGACAGCGGCGACCATCTGCATCCTAACGACGAGGGCTACCGCCTGATGGCAAGCGCGATTCCACTCGATTTTTTCAAGCCGTAAAACAAAATCGCCCGCCAAATTGGCGGGCGGTTCTGCTTTCTATTCCACTTCGATTTCGTACTTGAAAAGCAGTGTGCTTGAAACCGGAGCGCCGCCATTCAAGGCGGGTTTGTATTTGGCGCGCTTCAGCACGTCGGCGACGCGCTTGTCCACTTCGTCGTTGCCGGATGAGGTGCGTAAGGTTACGTCCGTTGCGGCCCCGCTCGCGTCCACTTCTACGCGCACGCGCACAAACGATTTGAAATCGCCCGACTTCAAATTGTCGGGGATTTCGGGTTTGTCCACCGATGCGACTTCGGCGGCGCGCGTCGGCCCCGCCGGTTTGGGTTTGGGCGTTGGGGTAGGAACCGGGGTCGGCACGGGCGTAGGAACCGGCGTTGGTGCGGGCGTCGCGGCAACCGTAGGCTGCGGCGCGGGCGTCGCCGAGAGACGCACGGGCGAGGTCAGGCCAGCGGGCGCGGAAACGGCGTTTCCTTGACTTTGCTGGGCGAGCGGTGCGCCAAGCCGCGCATTGCCGCCGGATAAAACGACATGATCGCCGGGCTTGGGCGGGTTCTTCACGTCGGATTTTGCGGTCAAAATCTGATTATGCGCCCCTTCGGGCGGCGGGGCCGTCATCTTTCTCGGCGGCGGCGTGGTATGGACGTGCGGTATCGGGTTCACGGGAACCGGCGTCGGCGTTGCCGCAGGAATTGGCGTGGCAACCGGCGTCGGAGTCGCCTTCGGGGTCGGCGTAGGTTTTGGCGTCGGCGTCGGCGTCGGTTTGGGAAGCGGCTTGAACACGGGCTTGGCGTTCGGGGCCGTGCGCTCGGCTCGCACAAGTGTCAATTCGGCAGGCGGCAGCGGCATATTGATGTGGCTATGACGCGCATAGACCCCAGCCCCGCTCAGGAGCAAAACGTTGATGAGGGCCGCGAGCGGGGCCGCAACCATAAGCCGTTTTCGTGGCGCATCGGAAACCGGCTCGCCCTGCTCTATCGGCTCCGGCTTCTCGTCAAGCAAAGCATCGGCAATGGGAAAAACGCCGAAGGAATTGTCGTAGGGTCGATTATCCGGCGCGGACAACAAAGGCGACCACGCGCCGCCCTCCGCCTCGTTTACATAAGCGTCGTAATCGTCCGACAGTGCGGTTTGCGCTTGCAGTTCTTCGGGTTCGGCAATCATGGATTTTTCCTTGTCGCTTACGGTTCCAGCGTGAATGGGGCGATAAATTACCGCCCCGTTCACGCTGGAGATTAGAACTTTCCAAAGGCGGAAAACAGAATGCGGCGGCCCTGCTGGAAGCGCGTGCCCGAAAACGCGGACTGGAAGTTAATCACTTTGCGCGAATCGAACAAGTTTTCCACACTGAAATCTACGCCGCCGTTTTTGATCAAGCGGTCGCCGGTCGATAAGCGCAGATTGACTTCCGTGCGGGCTTGACGGCTCGTGCCGACGCCCGTCGCCAAGTCGAACCGCCGCGACGATTCCACGCCCGACCCGTAGTAATAGGTCAGGCCTGCGTTCGCGCCGCTGGGCAGCGCATACGAAACCCCCGCCGTGACCGTGTTGAGCTGATCGTGGTCGGTGTAGCCGCCAATCGGCAGTTCCTCGCCCGTGCTGCTGTCCACCCCGGACGGTTTGTCAATCGTATTCGCCCACGCGGCATAACCGCCGAAGCCGACGTTGTTGCGCGGCGTCAAGTCATACGACAATTCCAAACCGCGCGCGACGGCTCGCTGCAAGTTGTGCGTCGTGTACGCCCCGATTTGCGTTCCCTCGATGAGCAGACCCGTATCGCACACGTCCTTGAACTCTTTTTGGTAATAGGCGACTTTGGCGGTTTGGTTCGTCAGGATTTGCCGCTCCAAACTGGCCTCGTACATATTGACTTTTTGCGGACGGATGGCTTGCCCGACGACTGCGCCCTGCGCGAGCGGGGGCTGCGAAAAAAGACGGTTGTAATCGGCGCGGAAAATCGTGCGCGGGTTGAAAGCATACGCCAAATTGACGCGCGGCGACAGTTCGGTTTCGTTGATGCCGCTTTGGCCCAAGTTTTGCGTCGCCCGGTAGCTGTCCAACCGCAAACCGTAATTGGCGGTCAAGGCGCGGGTCGCCCGCCACGTATCCTGCGCGTAAATCCCGGCGTAATAGCCCTTGCGGTCAACCGAAAGCGTCGGCGATGAATAGCTGCCGCCCGGCGTCAAGATGGCATCGCCGTTGGCGTCGGTTCCGTAAGCGTCGCCGGTCGGAACGAGCTGTCCTCGTCCATCGGCTTCAAGGAGAGACTGAAACGCGGTTTGGCTGCCGGGAATAAGTTGGTAGGATTCGTTGCCTCGGATGTCCTGATACAGGCCGCCGAACTTAACCGTATGCGCTTTGCGGGCCTGCGTCAAGCTCGCTGTGAACTGGGTTTGCTGCGCTTTTCGCTTGATGGTCGGATTGAACTCAACCGAGCTGTCGGTTGGCAGATTGCCCAAATCGATGCCGGTACTGTTGTTCAAGATGTCCAGCCGCGAATCCGTGTAGCCGACAGAAAACAAACCGGTCGCCGTATCGCTGAACTGCTTGCGGTACGACAAAGCCGTGAACGTGTTGGTGTCGCGCTGGTAAATATCTTGACCCGCGTCCTGTTGGGAAACAAGGGGAATGACGTTGCCCGCTGCATCGGTCGTGGTCGCGCCGAACGACTGCTGACCCGCGTAGCCGAAGCCCTGCCCGTAAGCCGCGAACGAGCCGGGCAAACCCTGCCGATTGGACAGTTCGGTGCGAGCCGGAGCCGAATTGATCACGAACGAAACCGTGTCGTTTTGGCCGGCGCGATAGTCGAAATTGCCGAAAACGGTCGTGGACGTTTGGTAGTTGTGCCGGTCTTGAT
>CAXTBP010000128.1:0-15707 GCA_964241985.1 uncultured Armatimonadaceae bacterium
CCGGAAAGCCGCGCGGTTCCATCCGGCGACAGTGTATTCGGGTCGATGAGAACTCCGGGCGTGCCGTTTAAGCCTTGCTGCTTGTAAAGCACGGACTGGTTTTGCAGGCCGTCATTTTTGTAGAAGAAAATCGTCCCATTTTTTTGGAACGGGGCCGAATAACGGGGATAGTTGATTAATTCGCCCAATCGGCTTCGCAATGCGGCGCGGTAGGGAATTTTGTCCAGATACGCGGTCGTGACTGAATTTTCGGCTTTGACCCACGCCTCGGTTTCGGGCGCGCGGTCGTCTTCGAGCCACCGGTACGGGTCGCTTATTTTCGTGCCGAAGTAATCGTCGGTTTGTTCGATCTTTTTGGTTTGCGGGTAGGGGAGTGTTTGATTCACGACTGGCGTTTGCGCGAAACCGGGGGCGGCAAGCAAAGCGACCAAACCGAGCGACGAAAGCAAAACAGTGCGGCGCGAAAAAGCCGTGGACAAAAGCGTTTCCATGCTTTTGTTATACGGCAAAACGCGCCCGCCTGTTTGCCGCTCGGACAAATAAATCAACGCTTCGTGCGCTTTGATTTCCAGTGCGGGCGCAAACAAATCTCCCAAACACTATGTCCCATAGATACCGAAAACGCACCGACGATGATAGCCCACGCAAACGACCAGTGGAGCACTCTCTGCAAAAAAGCAATTAAGCAAATCCCAATAGCAACACGCAGTATGACCCCGCAAAAAAATGTGTAGCTTTTTATAGATGGCTCGTCCATAAAGTGGTGCTTTCCGTGCGCCCGGTGCAGGCCAGAACGTTGTATGATGGTTGCATAGTACCCGGATTTTAGCGAGAAAAAGAACGTAATTTATGGAAACTATCGTTGATTTTAACAAGCCCCGCAATATTATTGACCCGTACCAATGGCTTAAAACCGAAGACATTTTGAAGGACTTGGAAACGAAGCGGCATCCGTTTTCGATTTTGCTGTGCAATTTGAAAAACGATGTCAATATCGGCTCGGCGATTCGGACGCACGCGGGCTTTTTGGGACAGGACATTATTTTGTACGGGCATCGCAAGTTCAACAAAGTGCCTGCTGTGGGAACCTACGCCTACTCGGTGATCAAGCACTTGAAGTTCGTGGAAGAAATAGACGATTTTTTGAACGAATACGATGAGGTTGTGGGCTGCGATTATATCGAGGGCAAATCCGTGAGTTTGTGGGATACGCCGTTCGATTATTCCAAAAAAACGCTCTTGTGCTTCGGGCACGAACACGACGGCTTGCCCGACGCGCTTGTTGCGCGCTGCCATCGCATCGTCCACATTCCCATGTTCGGCGTGACGCGCTCGTTCAATGTCGCCGTGAGCGCCGCGATTGTGATGAACGAGTACGTGCGCGGCATTTACGTCGGGAAAAATGCCCCGGGAAATGCCGCAGAGGGCAACAAATAAAATCCGCTCGCTTTCTTGCGTTTATTCCGCGCCGTGATGGTCGATGGGCTGATAGGTTTTGCCCTGCATCACGGCTTTGACTTCGGCATACGATAGGGGCGCGAAGCCCCAGCAGTCCACGCCGACATCGAAGGCGCGGGCGTTTGGATCGTCGGGCAAACTGCCGTGCGAATGCCCGTACAAATGGTACGTGCCGTGGTGGCTGCCGTTCCAAACGCGCAAAGCGTAATGGAGCAGCACGATTTTCTGCTTGCTGTTCGGGGCGTCCGGGTCGGGAACCTTAACCTCGTCGTAGTCTTTGACCGCAGCGAAGGCGTCCTTGATTTGGTCGGCGATTTTATCGTGGTTGCCCCGAATAAGTATGATTTGTCCGTTTAACTGCTTGACGATTTCGCGGGCTTGGTCGGGCGCGCATTTGAGGGCGAAGTCGCCCAAATGGTAGACCAAATCGCCTTTGCCAATTTTCGTATTCCAGCGACTAATCATCGCTTGGTTCATCTCGTCCACGGTTGAAAAAGGCCGCTGCGAAAAGCGGATAATGTTCTCATGGTAAAAATGCGTGTCGGACGTAAAAAACGGCGTTCTTTCCGTCGCTGTGTTTGCACCGTTGTGTGTTGACATACTTCTTCATCGCCTTGCTTCACCCAGTTGTTAAATTATCGCGTGCTTGGGCGGCCCGCCATTCGTCGGCTAAAACGTCGGCGAGCCACATATCGTGCCATTTTCCTGCCCGCCATTCATGGCTGCGGGCGATGCCGTACTGCTTGTAGCCCGATTTTTCCAAAACACGGCGGCTCCCGATGTTTTCCATAAATACTTCGGTGGACAGTTTTTGCAGGCCCATTTCCTCAAACGCCCAGCGCGTGCGGAGCGCGACCGCTTCGCTGCCGTAGCCTTTGCCCCATTCGCTTTTTTTGCCGATGAGATTGCCCGTGCTGGCGCGGCGGCTGGCCCAGTTGATGCCGCCGATACCCGTGGTTCCGATAACCCGCGTGTGCGGCGAAGATGTTTCGTCGGCGTCTTCGCTGATAAGCGTTGCCCAAATAACCTCGTTTGGGTTCGTGCTGACTTTTTTGAACCAGTCGCGCTCGCCGTCGAGGGTAGGCGGATAGCGGAGCGTGATAAAGCGGGTCACGTCGGGATCGTTGAACCACGCGACGAAACGGGGCAGCATTTCTTCGGTGATGGGGGCGAGCGTTACGCGCTCACCGACCAGCAGGGGGCCAAGCATTTACAAAATTCCTTTCCACGGGGGCGGCTGCGTGCCGTCGTGTTGGTGTTTCCTTTATCGCGCCGTATTTGAGCCGTGCTAAACCATGGGCAAGCGGCTTGACAATTTTTGCCCATGCGATACAATGTTTCCGGTCTGAAATTAACGGGCCAAACAATCGAATACTGCGCGGAAGTGGTGAAATGGCAGACACGCAACGTTGAGGTCGTTGTGCTCGCAAGGGCGTGGGGGTTCAAATCCCCCCTTCCGCAGTAAATGGTGAAACCGGCGCGTTCAAAACGCGCCGGTTTTTGTTTGTGTGGGCGGCTCGCTTATCCAAACGCGAAGGCGTGTTTGTAGCCCTCGGCGGCGTAGCGCAAAATGTCGTTGAAGTGAATGACTTCCGAGCGCACCAAGCCCTCGTACTGCCCGACAATACGCCCCGCTTCGCCGTGCAGGGCCGGATTGTCTGTAGCAACACTAATCGGCACGCCCGCGTCTTCGCACCTATCGAACACGACGCGCAGTTCATGCAAGTCACGGAGCGTTTGCGTCCGCAGATAGGTGGTCGGGCACACTTCCAAGCAAATGTTTCGCTCCGATAGTTCGGGCAGCAAATGCGGCTGATGCAGCGCGATTTGTATGCCGTGCCCGATGCGGTTCAAATAGGGGAACAGGTTCGGGTGAATGTCGGCTGGGTCGGATTCCGCCATGTGGGCCGTCGTTTTTAGGCCAATCGCGCGGGCCTCGGCGAACAATTCTTCCCATTCCGCGATGCTCGGCCCGCCCTCTTGATACGGCCCCGCCAAATCCACGGCGGCGACTTCGGGCAAATCGTGGGCGAGGCGCATCACGGCGCGGTTCAAACCCGGCGTAAAGCCCCGATCCATGCACAAAATAAACGCCGTCGCAATCGGAAATTCGGTTTTCGCGGCCCGGATAACTTGCCGTGCGACATCCGCCATCAAGGCCAAGCGGTCGGCGGGGGGCAAACCCGCAGGCGTTCGCTTGTACGGGTTGAAGCGCAGTTCCAAATAGTCGATGGACTCGAAAACGGCGGCCCCGCGCACGGCCCGGTGCGAGAAATACGGCACGTTTTCCGCCTGCAAGCCTTCGACCAAATGATGCACACTCAAATAATCGGCAAGATCCCTAAACGGGCGGTTGAACTCATACGCGAACGATTCATAATCGGGGAACCGGGCGCGCAGTTTTTCGCTTTCGCTGGTATGCGGCGCGTGCTTTTGAATATAGCCCCATAAAATGCGCGGGTGTGTCGCGCCGCCCAAATGCCGGTGCAGGTCGGGAAAATTCACAGAAGCCCACCACCAACCGTGCCGCTCTTATCGCCGCCCTCGGCTGCCGGGCCGACGGGAAGGACGCGGTAGTCTTCCACGATTTTATGCCATTGCTGGGAGCGCAACGTATCCGCTGACGGCGGGCCTTGGGCTTTGACAGCCTTGCTCGCTTTTTCCTCGACACTCCGCTGGGCATCGCGCACGGCGCGGTAAAGCGGCGTATCGTTCAAACGGCCTTTCCATTTTTCGATCTTGAAAGTTTCGTCCGACGACACATCCAATTTGCCGTACACGGTCGTGCCCGTAATATGCGCCGTCACACGCCCGTCGGTATCTTTATCATCCTTCGCCCGGGCGTAAATGGTCAGCGTGTATTCGCCGTCCGCGCCTCGGTCGTAGCGCAGCGCAGAAGTGCGGCTATCGCCCGCGCGGCGCAGATCGCGCTCCATATCGTCCTGTTCGCGGTTTTGATGATCCATCGTGATGCCCTTCAAATCGAAGGTCGCGCTCACTTTACCGTACACGACCTCTTTGGCTTTTCCCTCGCCCGGATCGGGAATCCGCGCGATTTCCGAAGGCGTGTCCGCGAACCGCCCGGCAAGCGAGGCTACTTTTTCGGGTTTGCCTAAGAGCACCCATGCCGCGCGGTCGTTCAAAACGAGAGACATCACACCGGACTTCGGCCAAAATGCGAGCCGCCAATCTTGATACCGTGTGGGCGCATGGCGCACTAAGCATTCTTCGGGCGCGCTGCCCAATGCCGATTGCAGTTCCGATAGGGGCAAACCGTCGTGGCTGTCGTTGCGCCACCGAATCACGATGCCGTCCAGCGTCGCGGATTTTTCGACGTTTGGAAACAGCGTACTGATTTTGTAGGGCGTTTTGGGCGTTTGCAATTCGACCGAATTGCGGAAATCGCCGCGCCCGTTTTTCCATTCGCGCTTGATGCCTTCCTGCGTGGTTTTCCCGAACACGAGGCTACCCCATTCGGTTCCCGTGAACGCGCTGATTTTAGGCGGCGCGAACGTCTCGTCGGCCCACGCGGGCGCGGCGACAAACGCCGAAGCGGGCAAGCCAATCGTCAAAAGCGAAAGCAGACGGCGGCGTGAGAAAAGAGTGGTGTCTGTCATAATTTACTAATTATGCCAAAGCGGCCTTCAAACGGTCAAGCGACTGGCTTTGCACGGCTTCATGGAGCGACACGCCGTGGGCGTCCATCGTCACGATGCACGGAAAATCCACCACATCCAAAACCCAGACGGCTTCCGGCGAACCGAACTGTTCCAAGAACACATCGCGGACGCCCGTGATGCACTTCGCGTAGACTTGCGCGGCCCCGCCAATAGCGTGCAAATACACGGCCCCATTTTCCTTGCAGGCTTTGAGTGTTTGCAAACCCATACCGCCTTTGCCGATGACGCCGCGCATTCCGTAGCGGGCGATCAGTCCAGCCTGATAAGGCTCTTCGCGGATACTCGTCGTCGGCCCGGCGGCGGTGACTGTGAAATGGCGCGTGCCGTCGGCGTCGTCTTTTTCCACGACGACCGGGCCGCAGTGGTAAATGATGCCGCCGTTCAAATCGACCTGCGGCGGCAGTTCGCCCCCGCCCGCGAGATATTTATGCACGGCGTCGCGGCCCGTGTACAACACGCCGGAAATGAGCACTTCGTCGCCCGCATGGAGGCTTTGCACGGTTTCGTCCGATAGGGGAGTGGTAATTTTGATTGCCATATTTTTATGTTTTATAAGAGGTCACAAACGGAAATAGGTTGGCTTGGCGTGAAAGCGGGAGTGACCCGCGCGTCTTCGCCGTGAGACGTGATACGTCCATATTTGCCTTTGCACGGCGTCCGGTGAACGACAAGACAGCGATTTATAACGTCCAAAACCCAGTATTCGGGAACACAAGAACGAGCGTATAAATCGGCTTTGAGTGTCAAATCCAGCGCCAGCGTCGAACCAGACGAATAAAGCGTTTGGTCGGATACTTCCACAGCAAGTAGCAAATCGCGCAGATAAGGCAGGGGCGGCTTGATGTCGCGGGCCGACGTGCGATACGCGGCAACATCCACTTCGGGTAGATTATATTGTCTATCCGCCCGTGACGGAATGTGGCAAAGGTGTAAGATCGTTCGCTCGTGTTCAACCAACCGCCAAAACTCGGTCAAGGTATTCATGATGGCGAAGGAGTGGCGGACGCCGTGTCCGTTTTTGACAAGGATTTCCCCGTCGATGACTTCGTAGCGGTCGGGCAAACGGCCCTGCCTTTCCAAGCGGGCGCATTCGTCTACCGTCCAACGTTTGCGGTCGGAGAACAAGGCGTCGCTTGGTGAAGCGGTTTCGACAGGCGGGAAATCCGGCAGAAGGGTTTTCACAAGCAAAACATCCCAGTGGCTTTTAGTGGTCGCCGTCGCCGTCAGGGCCGGCGGCGAGCGTTTCGTCGGCGGTTTCGTAGAGCCATTTGTCGATTTCGTTGGACATCGGATTGAGAACGATGCCGCGCCTACGGTGCGCCCAGCACGCATACGAAATCGACACGAAAAAAGAGGCCGGAAGCCGGTTGCGGGCGGCGATTTTAATGCCAAGCACAGTTGTGTCGCCGCCAAAACCCATCGGGCCGATGTCTAATCCGTTTGCGACGCGGGCAACTTCGGTTTCCATTTCGGCGAGAATGGGATTCGGGTTTGTATCGCCGACGACGCGGAGTAATTGTTCTTTGGCGACATCGAGGCCCGAAGCGCGGTCGCCGCCGATGCACACGCCGATGTAGCCGGGTGAGCAGCCCTTGCCCTGCGCTTTCCACAAAGCGTGCAAAATGGCAAGTTTGACGCCCTCCAAATCGCGGCCCGCTTTTTTACCCAGTTCCGGCAGTTCGGCGGGAAGCGCGTACTGCGCTCCGACGTTTTCACAACCGCCGCCTTTGAGCATCAGGCGCACATCGACATACGGTTTGTTCCACGCCTCGTAGTGGAACAGCGGCGTACCCGGCCCCAAGTTGTTGCCCGTGTTTTTGCCCGTAAGGGAATCGACCGAATTTTGCCTTAAATACCCGATGGCGGTGGCTTCGGCGACGGCTTTCTTGGCAATCGTTTCAAACGTGAATACGTCGTATCCGGCGGGATAATGCACGTAAAACTTGATCATGCCGGTATCCTGACAAATCGGCGCGGACGCTTCCTCGGCTTCCACGATGTTACAGTCAATGGTATCGAGGGCAAGCAGAGCGCGGCTTCCCCGATCCTCTTTTTCACGCCCGGCTGTCAAAGCGCGGCGAATATCGGCGGGCAAGTCGGACGACGTGCGGCGTATCAGTTCAAGCAGGGACGCCTGCAAAGCGGTTTCTGATGGTTTTTCGGACATGGAAATCAATCCTTGAAAAGGTAAAAGCGTTCTGTTTTAATTATACCAATCTCGCCATACATAAATCCTTGACATAAGTAAAACTTTAATATATAGTCAATTCAACACAATTAGGAAAGGGCATAAAACCGTATGGCATTTCGCGGCGATTTGGACGCACTCGTTTTGGGGGTTTTGGCGCGGGGCCGAATGCACGGCTACGAAATCACGCAAACCATCAACGCGGCAGGCCCGACGGAAGACAATACGGGCGATGGCGGCGTGGTCGTCAAAGAAGGGCAGTTGTATCCCATTTTGCACCGATTGGAAAACGACGGCAAAATCGAGGCCGAATGGATCGAGCAAACCGGACGCCCGGCCCGCAAAGTGTACCGCTTGACCGACGCGGGGCGCGGCACGCTCATCGAAAAGCGGGCGGCATGGGAAGCGTTCGCGCAAACCGTCGGGGATTTGCTCGCGCCGGTTCCAAGCCCCACCAAAACCGCGAAAGGGCGGCCCGCTCATGCGTAAAAAACTGCTTGACGCCCCGCCCGAAGCGGGGGCCATCGAAACGTACACGTCGGATTTGTCGCGCCGCTTGCGCTCCAATCTGCCGGGCGACCGAACCGATGAAATCGTCCGTGAAGCGGAAGCGCATTTGCACGATCAAGCCGACGCCATCGCAAACGCGAGCGAAACGAGCGTGCCCCGTCAGGAAGCGGAAGCCCAAGCCGTCGCCGAGTTCACGCCGCCCAATACGTTCGCCCGCGACATGGCCCGCAGCGCGATAGAAACCCGTTTCTCCAAAGCGTGGTTCGGGGTGAGTAAAGCCGTCGCACTTCTTGCGATTGGCGTTCTGGCGGCAGGTTTCGTTGTCGATGGACTGGTAGTATTGCCCTATACCTTCGGCTACGATGCAGAGGCGTTTGCCCAGAATGTTTATATGGCGCTGTTTTTAGTTTTGTGTTTGTGCGCCTTTTTGGCGCGGCGTGCCCAAACCATCCGATTGCTATTTGCGACAACGATTGCGGGCGCATTCGTATTTGTTTACACCGGTTTCTTTTATGTGATACAGCCCCAACGCGGTACGGAGCAGGAAATGTCACAAAGCCGTTTGAGCGCACGGGATAACTACGAAGGCTGGCGCGACGCGCGTCTTCATGCAAAGCGCGACGAAGAGCAACTTCTCGCGGGTTTGAAAATCTATCGCGTGACAAATCCAATTGTTCCCGCCGAACTCAAAACCGCGAATGGGACGGCCTATACTGTGCCTAATCCGGTTATGCCTAATATGGGCTTGGCCCATACCAAACGCCGCGATGCCTGTTACTACTATCCACTGGATCCGTCGTACAAAGCATCGGCGAAAACACTCGCCGAAGCGCGCGTCCACTGGCTGACCGACGGCCCCACCTATTTGAAGCAGGCACGGTACGAACAGAATCACGACCTGCGCTACGAAGAGCCGTTGCGGATTGCCATGCAGCAAACGGGCTTTTCACAATCAGCAGGATGGGAAGGTGCAGAAAATATCCTTTTCCCGGGTTTATTTTTGATGCTTTTTGATTGGTTGTTCGCCAAAATGGGCCGTGTGATATACACCAAACGACGCGCCCGCCGCAAAAGGAAGGCGTCCCATGCGTAAAGTATTCCTGCAAGCCCCGCCGGAAAACGGTGCAATTACAAACTACACATCGGAAGTATCGCGCCTTCTAAGACCCGCTGTTTCCGGCGAACAGGCCGATAAAATCGTCGGTGAAGCCCAAGCCCACTTGTACGATCAAGCCGAGGCCATCAAGGCGCGGGAAAACCTTTCGCAAAACGAAGCGGAAGCGCGAGCGGTTGCCGTGTTCACGCCGCCCGTAGCCTTTGCCCGCGAAATGGCTCGTAGCGCGGTAGAAACCCGCTTTTCCCAAACATGGCACAAAATCGGCAAAACTGCCACCGTCCTTTTGCTGTGTGTTTGGAGCGTGCGCTTCGTGGTGGACGGGGCGTTTTTTGTTCCTTCACTACGTTTTTATGTGTGGTTATTGATTTACGGGTTGTTTTGTTTGTTGCCGCTCGCGGTAACTGGCGTGTGCTTGTGCGCGTTTCTTGCGCGTCGCGCGCAAACGCGGTATCTGATTTGCTCCTTTGCGCTGGTCGCAACGCTGCTTTTTGTTCACAACGGTTTCTTTTTTGTCATGACGCCAAGCTCTGAAGAATTCGACCCGTACTCCATAAGCCGCTTACGTATGCAGCAAATTCAGACCCAAACCGACAAAGCAAGCCTACAGGCGGACTCAGATATACAGCGGTTGAGCGCGGGTTTGAAAATCTACAAGCAGAAAAAGCCCACGGTTCCTGTCGTTCTGCGCAGCGCGAACGGGCACGGTTACCTTGTTCCTTACACCATAATATCCGGTATGGCTCTTGCCAATACCGTCCCGAAAAAGGGGCATTACCATGCTCCATTTGCGCCCCCCACACATCAAAATCTAAACGAAACACTTCCAAGTGTCCGTGCGGCGCGGGCACGATGGCTAAGGGATGGCCCTGCTTACTTGGCGCAGGCCCGCTTTGAAAAAGACCGGGCGCTCCGTGATGAAGCGGCGCTACGAAATACGCTCCAGCACGCCGGATTTTCCGCAAGCGCAAGCTGGTTGTCTATGGGGGACACGCTTCGCGGCGGCCTGTTTTTAATCCTCCTCGATGGGCTGTTCGCCAAATTGGGCCGCGCGGTTTATCTCAAACGCCGCGCCCGCCGCGAACGAAAAATGGCGCAAGCGTAAAGAAAGAATACTCAAGTCCATGCTGAAACGAACCCTGCAAGCGCCGCCGCAGGAAAGCGGCGCGATAAATGGCTACACATCGGAGTTGTCGCGCTTGCTGCGGCCCGCGCTTCCCGGCGAACGGGCGGACGAAATCATAACCGAAGCGCAGGCGCATTTATACGACCGGGCGGGCGCGATTGCTGCCGACGAAAACCTGCCGCAAGTTGAAGCCGAAGCGCGGGCCGTCGCGGCCTTTACGCCTGCCGTGCAGTTCGCCCGAGAAATGGCGCGCTCCGCCTTTGAAACCGGGCATTCCAAAGCGTGGCGCACGATGGGCGGCGCGCTTGCGCTGGCTTATTTATGCGGTATTCTTGCATCTATTGTGCTCAATGAAGGTTTCAACGCCCCTATCACGTCCGGCTCGCCAATTATCGGTGGGGTAAACACGCTCGTCTTGCTGGTACTTTGTGTTTGTTCCTTTCAGGCGCGCCGGGCGCAAACACGCCGCTTCGCATTGTGGAGCGCGCTTGCCGCCGTTTCTGTGTTTTTCTACACGGGCTTCTTTTATTTGGACGGCGCGCCGACCGACGAAGAATGGACGCAGGGTAGCCGCGCCTCTATTCAAAGTTATTACAACTGGCGGCATTCGGAACGACTTTCGTCTGAGCAGCATGTGCAGCGACTGCAAACCTACATTAAATTGTTTCAACAGCCGAACCCTGTCATTCCCGCCGAACTCAAAGGCGAAGACGGCACGGGATATATCGTCCCTTGCCATTACTTGGTTCCGAATTCATTTCAAACAGGGCGCGATACGCCGAAAACGGTAGCAACTCTTGCCGAAGCCCGCGCGGAATGGCAAAGCAAAGGCCCCAATTTATTGTTCACGACAAAAGCAAATTACAACGGTCACCTTCATTATGAGGAACCCCTGCGAATTGCCTTGCAGCAAACCGGATTCGCTAAAACGGCATGGTGGTACGCGCTCGTGACGGCGGGTTTCGGCGCGTGGCTTGTAACGCTGGATTGGATTTTCGCCAAACTGGGCCGCGCCGTTTTCGCCAAACGCCGCACGCAACGCATCAAGCCCGCGTAACCGAAACGCGAGCGCGGCGCAAAACAGGCGGCATAGCAAAATGCCGCCCGTTTTTCTTATAATGAGTTTATGGAAAATTCAACGACCGATGCCGAAACCCATGCCGAAATGTTGTCGCAGAACGACGTTTTGGAACTCTTCAAGCAAAGCGGCGCACTGCTCACCGGGCACTTTATCTTAACGTCGGGCAAGCACTCCGATACCTATTTTGAAAAGTTCAACGTGCTCAATCAGCCCGAACACGTCGAAACACTGTGCCGCGCGCTTGCGCCGAAAATTGCGCCGTACAAACCCGACATTATTTTGGGGCCAACGACGCTGGGCGTTTTGCTCGCCTACGAAGTCGCCAAAAATCTGGGACTGCCCGCAGCCTATGGCGAAAAAGGGCCGGAAAATACGCGCATTTTGCGAAAACCCGAACACATTCCCGAAGGCGCGCGGGTTGCCATCGTGGACGACGTTTTAACGACGGGCGGCTCAATCCGCGAATGTATTGGCCTCATCGCCGCACAAAACGCCGAACTGTGCGCGGTCGGCGTTTTGGTGAATCGGTCGAACGGAACGCTCGATTTTGGCGCGCCGCTCGAAAGTCTTTTGTCCGTCCAAGTGGAGGCGTTTGCGCCGAATGCCGTGCCGGACTGGCTGCAAGCCGTTCCCGTCACGCGCCCCGGTTCGACCGGAAAAAAATAACCGCTTCGTCTGGCGTAAAGACAGCCCACCGCCCGCTTTTTTGCACGGACGGTGGGTATACTATTGCCACATATTTTCGCCTCGGTCGTTTGATTGGATTCGATTTTCGCCGCGAAAGGGATTGCCGCCTGTGTCGTCGTCATCCGCTCGTTTGAACCGCCGCGCCGCGCTCAAGCAAATCGCCCGCTATACTGCCATTGCTTCCGGCGCAACTATAGTAGCGCCGGTTACCGCGTTTTCTCAACCGCCCGAAACGCCCCCAGACGCCGTCCCAGTGGAACCGCAGAACCAGCCGCCGCTTCCTGATCCCGCCGCAACCATTGCGCAGCTTGAGGCGGAATTGTTCGCGCAGTCGCTCGAAGACGACCAAGCCTACGCGGGCTGGAAGCACCATATCGGCAAGCCGGAAGAGGCTGTCGTCCATGTGCGCGTGACGACGTTCGAGGGTGGCACGAGCGGCGCGGGGCAAACGACGCGGGTGGGAAGCGGCGTTGTCGTGCGCTGCGACGGGTTCGTGCTGCTTCCCGAAGGTCTATTTGGCGACGACCGCGCCCTGCAAAAGACCTCCAAAGTGAGCCTGACCTTTCGCGCCGCCGACGGCGACGTGCCCGCCGCGCCCCTTGCGCCGGTTTCGCCCCCGCAGTATCACTCGCCGAAAACGGACTATGTGCTCGTCAAGGTGAACGACCATCATTTCAAAGGGCTGCATTTGCTCGATGTGCGGAACATAACCGATCAAATGCCCGTGACGGTCGTTTGGGCCGCGCCGCCGGAAAGCCGCGACGCAAAAAAATCCAATGATGGCGTTGTCAACGGCAGACCGGCAAGCCGTGCCCAAACGCAGGCGTCGCATTTGCCCGTCGTCAAGACCCGCGCGGCGACAGTCGGGGGGAAACTGGCGGGGCTTGTGACGCACGTCATACTGCAATGGACGGAGGCCGCGGGCGAAATTCCGCCGCTTGGAGCCGCCGTCATTGAACCCACATCGGGCGGCGTTTTGGGCATTGTCACCGAATCGCGGGCCGTTCAAGTGGCGTTTTCTCCGTTCGGCTACTTTCAACACGTTTCCAATGAAGTCGGCTTGAAAGTATCCATCGAAGACATCATCGCTCCGACCCCGAACATCCACGCAGCCGTGACATCGACGGGGCAAGTGCTCAGCATGGTAAAGGTTTCCGGCGGGCCGACACGCCTCAAAGGGGAACTGGCAAACACGTACCGAACTTTTTACCGAACGGACGTGGTGTGTATGCCGGATTTTTACATCGACGCGCTTCCGGTTACGGTCGGATCGTACCGCGACTGGCTGGGGCGAGGCGGGCCGCGTCAGCCGCTCGGTTGGGTCGAAAGCGTGGAACTACTAAGGCGTCAGCGAAACCCCGATTTGCCGGTCAGCGGCATTATCTCCGACGATGCCTTGCGCTATGCCGCCGGGCATAAAAAACGGCTCCCGACGCCCGTCGAATGGGCGCGCGCGGGTATGGGCGGCAGGGTCAAATGGATCAAAGAATTGATGGATGAATGGGAGGGAATAAGCGGAGCGCAAGAGGGTATCCGCCAAATGAAGGTAGGCGCATACGCTCAGGAAATCGAAAAACTTTCCAAAGACCGAAACGGACGGCCTATCCAAAACTTTAAGCCGCCTATCGGAATTGCCTCCCCAAACCCCACACTTGACGCACTGAGCGCGCAGCAGCAACGGCTTTACTATTCGTATTGGGAGAAAAAAGGCCGCTGGTTTCCTTACCAGAACAGCCCGGTCGGCTTTTACAAAGAAGACGAAAGCAAGTGGGGGGTACGAGAAGTCGTCAGCAGCGTACCGGAACTCTGCCAGCCCAACTATGCCGCCCGAACCTACGAACCGGCGTACAAGCCGTATCCGACCCGCGTTGACCCGTATTATTCCCAGTCCAATTGGTTTTACTGGCTCGCCAACTGCCTGCCCGGTGACATGGACGGCAACTACGCGGATTTCACCGGGTTCGCGGCTCCCGCACTGTACGCCCAGCCGTATGTTTATTACGACCAAAACGAAAAAATGTATGTTTTGGATAGGATGAACGTTTTGCCGCGCACGGGAGCCGGTTTCCGCTGTGCTTTGTAAGCGAAATCCATAAAAAAGCAAGGCTCCCATAAGGGGAGCCTTGCTTTTTGGGGTTACGGGGGGAGGAAAGGGCGCTTATGGATTAGGGCCTTCGCTCGCATACGTCCCGCGCCAGCAAGAAAGGCGGGTATACGGACGCCACTGCGAATGGCCGTCGGCAAACAGCATCACTTCGCCGCCGTTATGCCGGAAGTTCCCGTCGTTTTTCAAGGCCGGTTTTGCCGTCAAGGAAGCGCTCGTATTGTTGGGGTCGGTCGTGGTGGACGAGCAGGCCGTTTGCAAAACGTCGCCATTGTTTGCCGTGTTCGCGTACTTGACGCGATCCATCCAGTTGTTGTCAAAGCCCAGATTCATCGCGTCGCCCAAAAAGTAGGTCGATGCGGGCGTTTGCACCTGCGCGAGGGTGACCGGCCCGGTGTTTTGATAGCCGGGGTGGTTGTCGGGCGTGTACATGTACAGCAAGGTGTTTACCGCATAACTGAGCGGAACCGGAACCGCGAATTTGTTGCCGTTGTTCGTGGTGACCGTGTTGCGGGTCTGGTTGCTGTCACTGGGGCACACAAGAATTTGGATGCTTTTGGTGTAGGGCTGCAACTGAACGGGCCAGTTATACAGGCTGCAATAGGGATTGGGGGTTCCCGATACCGCGCCAATCGTGCCGGGGTCGAAACAAACCCCGTTGCCGCCGTTCCATGCGCGGGAGGGGTAGCACTCGTCGTTGTCCTGCGTGTACATCATCAGCCCCGTGCCGATTTGTTTCAGGTTGGATAAACACGCGGTTTGGCGAGCTTTGGCGCGGGCTTGCGCGAACACGGGGAACAAAATCGCCGCGAGGATAGCGATAATGGCGATAACGACAAGCAGTTCAATCAACGTAAATGCGCTGCGCTGCTGCGCGGCGCGAGGTCGAAAAAAAGACATAACAAACTCCTTTGTGAAAATCGGGCGAAGTACGAAACCTTAGCGGCGCGGCGGCGCGACCGAATGGCGTTCAATCAATGTAGGGGGGACTAAAAGGTGCGGCGCGGCGCGCCCTCCATCGCGCAGGCGGGCACGTTCGGACTGCAAAAGGCGAACCGCTTGATCCGCAATTTCGGAAAAATTCTGGTCGAGCGTGGTCAAAGCCGAAATTTGCGGATCACCTTTGGGCGGCAGCACATTGTCATAGGTTACGAGCGAGACGTCGTCCGGCACACGCAAACCGATTTGCTTTAAGCGTTTCCACAGCGTAAAGGCGGCCTGCGCGCTGGCGCACACCACGGCGGTTGGCGCGTCGCCGCTTGCGCTGTGGAAAAGGGCGGTAAGGGCGGCGGGTTCGTCTTCGTCTCGCACCATGCGGGTTGGCAGTAATTTATGGTAGGGGGCCTCGCCGGTTTGCGCGGACAAGTTCGCCATTGCGTCGCGGTAGCCTGCGTAGCGCAACGCCGACGTTGTGCCCGGCCCGAGCCGGGCGTCACTACTCTTTTCTTCGCGCAACTGCCGGTAATACGCGATCCGTTTGTGCCCGTGTGCGATCAAGTGCCGTGTGAGCGCCCACGTGCCGCCAAAATTGTCGGTTGTCACCAGCGGCACGCCGCTTGGAAGACCGTTGAAGTCTTCCAAACACACAAATACGTCATCGGGTTGCCGGGTATCGAGGAGAGTTTGCACCAAAAAGCGGTCGCCGAAAACGAGTAAACCGTAACCGCAGTTTTCCCGTAGGACGGCGAGTTGCGCGCGGGCGGCATCGGGTTCCGCGCTGAAATCCACCTCGACCGGCAGGGGACGGGCCAAAAAATCG
>CAXTBP010000129.1:0-15706 GCA_964241985.1 uncultured Armatimonadaceae bacterium
GGAGTTGGACGTGCGCGTTATCGACGAATCGTCCATGCTCGATTTGATGCTGACGCACCATACGCTCCGCGCCGTGCCCGACGGGGCGCAGGTGCTTTTCGTCGGCGACGTGGATCAACTGCCGTCCGTTGGGCCGGGCAGCGTTTTGGCGGATTTGATCAATAGCGGGCGCGTGCCCGTCGCGCGGCTAACGCAGGTTTTCCGTCAGGCCGCGCAAAGCCAAATCATCACGAACGCCCACGCTATCAACCGGGGCAAAATGCCCGATTTGCTGCCGCCGTCCGCGATTAAAGAGTCGCAGGCGGACTGCGTGTTTGTAGAGGTCGAAGAATCGGACGAAATGCCCGACAAATTAGCGGGCGTGGTCGCCAAATCCCTCCCCAAACTGGGCTTCAAGCCTGACGAGATTACCGTACTCGCGCCCATGCAGCGCGGCAGTGTCGGGGCACGAAACTTAAACGACGTTCTGCAGCGCGTCCTCAACCCGCCGCGCCCGGATAAAATGGAGCACGTGCGCGGCCCGATTACCTTCCGCGACGGCGACCGCGTGATGCAGCGCGTCAACAACTACGACAAAAACGTCTTCAACGGTGATGTCGGCCTCATTTTATCCATCGACAAGGAGAACCAACTGGTCGGCGTCCAGTATCCCGAAGGCCCCGTCGAGTATGACTTCGTTGACATGGATCAACTTGTTCATGCATTCTCATTAACTGTGCACAAGTCGCAAGGAAGTGAATACCCGGCCTGCGTGATTGCGATTCATACGCAGCATTACATGATGTTGCAGCGTAATTTGGTGTACACGGCATTGACGCGGGCTAAGAAAATCGCGGTTTTCGTCGGGTCGAAGCGGGCCATTCAAATGGCGGTCAAAAACCGCAATGTGGTTCCCCGCAACACGCGCCTCGCTCAGCGATTGCAAATGCTCGTGGATAATTTGGGGCCGGGTGGCTTGCCCAAACGTCCCGGCAAACTGCCGCCGACCGGCCCGAACGCGCCCGCGCCGCCGCTTCCCGGTCGCTTGTTCTAACCGCCCGACGAAAAAAGTTTCTGCTTTGGCGTAACCGATGCCCGTGTTTTCGCGTTATTGGTGCATACTCACGTAAAGCAAGCATCACGGGCGATAACGGAGCAATGGGGCCGGTTATGAAACAAAGGCGGCGTTTGTCGCAAAATTTGGGCGGACTGGCGGCAGGCGCGTTTTTAATACTCGCCGCTATTGTCGTTGCGCGATTGCCGGAAAGTTGGCTCGTGCGTACGCAACTGCGCGCCGCCGTAGGCGGACGGCTGACCGGCTGGGTGGACGATCAAAGCGCGGCGGGGCGTCAAAAAGAGCGGGCGTTTGAGGCGCGGCTTGCTGCGCGGTATCCCGACGATTTTTTGGTACAAATGGCGGTCGCGCTCCGCAATGTGCCGCCCAATAGCGCGGCCTTTCCGCCCAGCGACCATTCGCTGCCGCTCGACGCGGTGTCGAGACAGGAAGCAAGGGTTGGAAGCCTGGCGTCGTCGCGGTTGCGCGAACTGACCAAACGGTTCAATAACCGGCCTGAATTGTACGCCGCGATTGTGCGAAACATGGCCCGCAGCGAGGTCGGTTTGAACAACCGACGGGGCGAGCAAAACGCGCTGTCCGCCGACGATAAAACGCTTTTCTCTACGGCTCCGAACCTGAATGCGCCCCGCGCCCTTTCCTATTGGGATGCGGCGTGTACTCAGGGCGAGCGTCTGGATCCCGAAAACGCATACTTCCCCGCGATGCGCGCCATTGGTTTCTACGCCCAACACGAGGACGACCGTGCCACAGATGCTCTTGAGCGCGTGGGAAACGCGCCGTCCTGTAACGATTATGCCGGTGGGGAAACCGAAGCGCAGTGGCGCTTGATGGCGCTTAAATTGGGCGATGGGCAAAACGCCGAACCGGGCGCGATTCCTCGGCTCGGCGAATACGCCGGACTGTGTTACTGGCACTATTCCGCGCTGCGTCAGCTTGCCCGCGTGGCGACCGCGCAGGCGATACAGGCAGAACAACGCGGCGATTTGGCGGAAGGATTTCGCATTCGCCATGCGGTCGCGCGCTTTGGCGCGACTTTGCGCGCAAGCCCAAACAGCGGATTTATCAGTCCCCGGGTCGGCGTGGCGATTACCGCAACGGCGACCCTGCGTCCGGGCGGTGCTCCCGCCATTATTGAAAGCGACGAGGCAGAACGGCGCGAAAAATGTCAGGCCGCCTACAAAGCGTTTTTGTTTCGCACCGGGCACGGCGACGAGGCCCGGTTCATCGATTGGGAAAACGATGCGCGAACACAGATCGACGCGATCTACCGCGACGCCCAAAACCTGCCTGGCAACGAAAACGATTTGCGAAGTTTCGGTCAACTCTGCGCGGCGTGGGCGGTCGGAATTGGGCTTTTGACCAACGCCTTTGTCATCACGCTCGCGGGCGGTTTGGCCGCGCTGTATCGCCGGTTCGCGCCCCGGTTCGCTCGGTACAAAAACGCATCACCGCACGGCAAGGGCGTTTGGATCGCCTTCCACGGCGTCGGTCTTTTGCTAATCGGCGCGGGCCTGTGCGCGCTGGGTAGAAACGGCGGCGCACTTTCCGCCTCCGGCTTTGGTTTCGGCTTGATGGACATTCTTTCGGCGTTTCACAACGAAATAGGCCTGCGCTGCGTTCTTTTCGGTATCGGCGCGACGTCTGTTGGCGGGGCGCTCGTCCCGCTTGTCATTTTTTTCGCATTTCGTAGTCGGCGCAGGCGCGTTGCGGTTGGCGTCAGGGTTGCGCACGGGCTGACCCGCTCCACTGTGCCGGTCACGCTTGGATTGCTTGCACTCTATGTGGGCGTCGCATGGTGGACGATGGGTAAAGAAGCAAACTACACGTACCAATTACAGCGCGTCGTGCAGGGGGAAGGGCCGTATTTCGCGGAACGGCTGAACAGACCGTGGCCCGGCGCATATCGTCAAAACGAACAAAACAAAGAAACGAACCAATGAAAAATAATATTAAGCTGCTGGGTGGAATTGCCGCCGCGACGTTCGGTGCACTGCTGCTTGCGCCGCAGTCGGGCTGGCTGATTCGGGCGCAGATGCGCGGTGCGGTCGGTCAATCGCCCTATGCAAACTACACCCTGCCGAGCAGTGCGCAGGAAGAACAAGCGCAACGAGCCATGCGCATCGCCGCCGACCCAAAGAACCGAAACGATGTCGGCCTGCAAATGGCGGCGCGAGAACGCATGGGTTTCGCCGCTTTTTCCAAGCAGCGCCAAGCCGATAGGGTAACCAATCCGAATTGGCACGTCGATGGTTTGCGTCCGCTGCTCAATGACCCCGACTTCGGCAGTCGGCCCGAACTATGGGCAACGGTTTTGCGGTATATGACGCAGGAATCCGTGCGCTTGGACAACCGCATCGAAACGCAGCTTTTAACCGAACCGAAACCGCGCCCGGCCTCGCAAATCGCCGACGTGCAAACCAAGCCCAATCCCCACCGCAATACGCCCACTGCCTTGCTCGAATGGGACAATCTGTGCCGGGAAGGCGCGCGACTCGACCCCGATAATTCGTACTTTCCCATGATGCGGGCCGTCGGTTTCTTCGCCGCCCGCAAAGACGACCAAGCCGTTGCCGCTTTCATCGAGGCGAGCCAAAAGTCGCACTATAACGACTACTCGGTGGAAGAAACCCAAGGGGCGCTCCGCTTAAACGCGCAAATAAACGGCAAAACTGGTTACCTTTCCGACTTGGCGGTTTCTTCCGCCGCGTCCTACCCGAACTATTCGCAGATGCGGTCGGCGGGTGAACTGGCGATTGTTTATGCGATGCGGCGCGAACTTGCGGGGCAGCCGGAAGAGGGCTTCGCCGTTCGGCAAGCCGTGCTTCGCGCGGGCGCGTTGATGCGCGTCGGCAGCACGTCCGTATCCGGGGGATGGACGGGGGATCGCATGGTGCGATGGACGCCTGCGCGTCCGGGCGGCGCGCTTCCATTACCGAAAAATCCCGATGAGCCGTACACCGTGCGTACGCAGAAAAATCGCGCCCGGTTTTCCGCCTATCTGACACGTATCGGGCATGAGGACGCGGATACCGAATATCGGTATGAAATCGCCGCCGGTGACAAACACCGCACGTTTTGGAGCCGCGCGGAAAACGACCCGAACAACGTGCTCCAGCTTGCGCCCGCCTACCATTTGATAAATTGGTGGGCGCTGGGCGTGGGTGTTCTGACCAATTTGCTGGTGCTTTTGGTGCTGGGCGGCGTGTGCGCTTTCGCCGCGCGAACCCGGCACATTCGGGAAGGCTTGCCACTTTCGACCGCCGCCCGCAACGGAGCGGCATCCGCGCTCGTGGCTCCTGTTTTTGGTTTGGGCATCGCACTGACGTGGCCTGAATTGCCCGCGCAAATTTTAACGGCGGTCACATCGGGGGGGCTTGCCGTGGTTTTGTTCCGCGCGTTTCGCCATGCCGCCCGGTTGAAGCAGGCCGCGCCCGAAACGGGGCAAGCCATCGGAAAATCGTCTAATGTGCGCGCATTTTGCGGCGCGCTCGGCGTGGCGCTTTTGGGATTGCTGGCACTCGGAATTCTTCCGCAAACGGGCGCGCCGCAAATGCTCCGCAGCGCGGGCGCGATGATGGGATTGCGGGCCGAAGAATACAATCCGCTTAAAGTCTTCGCCAACGGCTTGCTTGGCGTCGGCGCGGCGTCGGGCGTCAGTTTGCTGCTTGGGTTGGGCTTAACCATAGTGAGCCGCGTGCGCCGCGTTCCGGTTTCCGTGGGCGTTGTGCGCGGCGTGCGGCGTTTGGCTCTGCCGGTTGCGTCCCTGCTCGTTTTCGTTTATGCGGGCGTCGCCCTGCAAACCTTGCGGGAAGAAGCGCGGGCCGAATCCGCCTTGCAAATGTGCCTTCGTGACGGCGAGGCCGCGTATCTTGCGGGCCTGCTCCACGAAACCCCGCCCGTTGCGTACCGTGACGTACCCGCCGCGCAAAAAATCATCGTTACCAATAGTTATAACGGCCCGCTGTCCGGGATACCGGGCAAGGCGACGAGCAAAAAATAGTGGCCGTTGGGCTGCGGCGGAAACGATTCGCTTGGGCGACACTGGGCGCGCTGGTTTTGTGCGCCCTTTTGCCGGGAACGGGGCTTTGGGTGCGCCGCGCCTTTACGGGCACGGCGCACGCCCTCGTCAACCCGCCGATACCGAACGACGGCAGTCAAGACGCCGCCTACTGGACGCAGCGCGCCCAAGCGTTCCGCAGTCAAACCGAGCGTGACCGCGCCGCCGCCCTTCAAATGCCGAGGGATTTTCCCCTAAATCTCGCGGCCTGCGTAAACCGCGTCCTCGACGATTACGCCGGTTACAAAATAAACGACGACGGAATCCTGCGGCCCCTCGCCGAAGCGGAAAACGAAACCTATCAGCAAAACTGGGACGAGCGAATCGCGCAAAAACTACGAAGCCTTGCGCCGCGCTTCGACAGCAATCCGTCGTACCATGCCTCGATTTTACGGTACTTATCGTTCACGTCCGTTCGTCTAAATAACCGAAGCGATGAGGCCATCTTATACGAAGCCCTCCGCGCAAACGCGATCCGAAGCCAAACGAAAGGAACGCTGCCCGCACCGGAAAGTGTGGCCCTGTGGCACGCATCCGCGCAAACGGGCGAACGTTTGGAGCCGCAAAACGCCTTTTTCCCGTTTATGGATGCCGTCGCCTTGTTCGCCGAACACCGGGACAAAGAGGCAATAAACGCTCTGCATCGGGCCAGCACGAAAACCGACTTCACTGACCACGCCCTTGAAGAGGCCGACGGGTACGCGCGCTTGCAGGCCGCCGAGGGCGAGCCAAAAACGGCGTTTGAAAAGCTCAGCGGAATAACGGCGGTGCGTTTGCCGCATTATGCGTGGCTGCGTGCCTGCGCCCGTTTGGCCGTCGCCAAAGCGGTTGAAGCCGAACTGCAAAATCGAACCGATGACGGCTTCCATATTCGCCGCGACGTGCGGCGCATCGGAACGAACCTGCGGCAAAACGCGCCAACCCGCGTCGGCTCGCAGGTCGGTTCGGCCATCGCATATATAACTGGTATTCGGCCCGGCGGCGCGCCCGTAATAGAGGCGGCAGCCGCATCAAATACGCCCTGTGCTTGTGGCCCACCGCCCGACAGTGCTATCGCTGGTGACAACAAGTATGCGGCGAGCGAAAAACAATATGAAACGTACCTGCGGCGCATTGGGCATGCAAACGAAGCCCAAGTTTTCGCCTTTGAGGTCGCCGAGCAAAAAAGCAATCAAAATCTTTTTGAACACGCCGACGAGAACCCAGCGAATTATTTTTATGCGCCCCGGTTACTTTGGTTTGTTTTCGCGCCGCAGCTTGCTCCATTTCTCCTTCTAAACGCGCTTTTTCTGCTCCTTTTAGGCGGTATCGCCCATATGCTGGCGCGTACCCGGCGTATCGCAGACGAGAAACCGCTTCCGCGCGCCGTGCGTATCGGGGTCGGGTCAGCGATACTGATTCCGCTGGTCGGCGGATTGCTTATCGCCCTCGTAGGCAAGTTTTGGGCATGGGCGGGGCCGGAACTATCGCTTGCCTGTGCATTGGGCTGTGGTGTCCTCGTCGGCTTGGCGTTTTACCTGCGCGCTCGCCGCGCCGTCTGTTATGCAAAAGGCCCGGTTTCGCGCCGCACGATAACCGACCGTATCGCCGGTTTCCTTGTAAACTGCCGGGCCGCCGGTGCGAGGGAAATGGCGCGAACCGTGGGGCTATGGACGCTCGGTTTGATGTGTGCCTATCTCGTCACCGCGTTTTTTGCTTATGCCGCCTATGGGATCGTGTTTGTCGCGCAAAATTCCGTCGTTGATTTGGGGCTGCTCGGAATTGACGACTACGCCTACCAAACTGGAGAATGCACCGTTTTTGAGACGCTCGCGGTTTGCATTCTTTGTGTGCCAATGCTTTTGCTGCTGTTTTTTGCCGCGTGCAGTCCGAAAGTCGGTGTCCCCGCGCTCGCGGGCATGGTGCGCGGAATGCGCGGCCTTGCCGTCCCCGTCGATTGCTGCCTCGTTTTGCTAACCGTACCGCTGTTTGTGTGGCTTGCCCGCGCCGATGCAAACTTGAACCGCGATATTAACCGGGCTATGCAAAACGAAAACCGCTACATCGCCGAAATTTCCGGCAAACCGTGGCCCCTACACAAAGGCCCCCCTGCCCCCTAATAATGGGGTTCTGAGTGGCCCGCCGAAATCGAGAAATGGTGCGGCGTCAGTAAACGGTGTTTTCAGACCCCCCCCTTATTGGGGGGTAGGGGGCCTTCTTTAACCCTTGCGCATCCGAAGCGCGTCCACACAGCGCAGGGCGGCCTCGTGTAAATCGGCTTCGTGATAGTTGCCATGCGCCGTTCGCCGCGCGATGGCTTCAGCTGCGGGCAAGGCTTTCGTATCGCCAATTGTGCCGAGCGCGTTCAGCGCAAGGATCGCCAGCGTTTGCGAGTTGTTACCCTTGCCGCCCCGCTTGCTATTGCGCCGGGGCAATTTCAGCCACGAGCGCAGATACGCGCGTTGCGCGGGCGGAACGAGAGCCGCGTCGCCGGGTTGGAGCAAAGGCAAAAGCCGCGCAAGCGTTTTCTTTGCCATGTCATCGTGGGTTTTACCGTTGGGGAAAATGCCGCCTTTGGCATAGTCCAGCAAAAACGGTATTAAGCGCTTGTCATCGTTGGCGCGGCGGGTGAGTTCATAGGCGACTTTCCGGGCATGGCGTGTATAACCTATGTCTGCGCTAAACATTCCGAGAAAAAGAAGATTCGTTGCGACAAACGCAAAAAAGATAATAAGCAAAGAGAACGTATTTGAAACGTGCTGGAAAGGTGGACTACAAGCAAATGCAAGCGACATGACGCCACTTGTCAAGAGAACTTGCCAATGAGAAGCATTGCCTTTTTCGATCCGCAAAAATTCCACAAGGGATGTTTTTGTCGCGTCGTATGAAACGGTATCCAAAAATTCGCCCAGCACCTTTTGCGGGTCGCGTATTTTTTCAAGCAAACACGACCGAATTTTTATACGCATCGCTGTGTTTTCGGCGATTTTCTGCTGAAGTACCGGCAGATATTCGCGGGCGGCGTCGCGGACAACGGTATCGTTGGGCGTTTTGGCGTCGGCGTTGATGATTTTTTGCAACGCTTTGACCGATTTTTTGTCGCCGATACTTGCCAGCGTTTTCATAATGGCTACGGCAAGGTCGCAGGTGGGGTCGTCGAAATGCCAATCGCTTGACTGGCGCTTGAAGTTCGCCATGATTGCGTAGGAACCTGTCAGTGCGTTGCGGAGGGCGGCGCGGCGCGGCGCATCCAGCAAAAGCGTCGCGTCTGATGAGGGCAGATTCCACAGCATTTCGGTTAAGGCCGGATACAGTTGGCGTCGTTCGTCAGGCGTTTGATGGGCGCGTAAACTATCTACGAACGGTAGGAGGCGGCCCAGATCGTTTGTGGCAGGCAACAACTTGACGGCGGCATCGTAAACGGCGCGGTCGTAGCGGGTTACCCAACTTCTCGCCATTGGATTCGTGCAGAAGGCGTTAAAAGTAAATACCGCAGCCCAGAAGTACATAATGTTTTTCTGAACGTCGGGCGTGAGGTGAAACACCGCGCTGGCAACCGTTGCGACAAGCGAACCAATAAAGAGCAGGGCTACGATAGTAGTTATCGTGTAGTAGATGCCAAAAGCAACGCGCCGCTTTTGTTCTGCATTTTCCGCCGATTCCAACGCTTCGGCGACGGCTCCCTTTGGAAGTAAATGGACGGTTTCCGCCGTGTCGGCGAGGCGCACGGAAGAAGGGGAGACTGGCGCGGCGGTTTCTTCGGGGATTAGACGAGTTTGCAGGGGCATGGGCGCGATTTCCGAATCAATTCATTATGACACAAACCGCGCCCGGTTATTCCAAATTATTCCAAACTGGCGGCAAGGGCGTTGAGGAATTTGCGGCGGATATGGAGCCAGTTTGCTTTGCCCTCGCCGTACACGCTGTTGGTCAGCACGGCGACGGTCAAATCATACGTTGGGTCAATCGTTAAAACCGTGCCCGTGAAGCCGCTGTGCCCGACGGCTTGATTGGATAGCAAATCGCCGACCGGACACAAACCGTTCGGGTACGCGAAAAACAGCAAACTATGCCCGCCTATTTCGGGTTTGATTTGGGATTGCAGGGCGCGGGCGTTGGTCGGCTGACCGAACAGGCGATGGTGCGGGGTCGGGTTTCGCAGGGCTTCGCCGAAGCGGGCGACATCGTAGGCCGTGCCGAAAAGCCCCGCATTGCCGGACACGCCGCCGATGCCGCGCGCGTTGCCGTCGTGGACGACGCCGGTTAAAACGGTCGGCTCGTTTTCGGCTCCTTCGTGGGCGGTCGTTGGCGCGATGCGGTCGTGCAATTCGGGCGCGGGTTTGTAGCCGGTATCGTGCAGGCCGAGCGGTTCAAAGATATTTTCGCGGGCGAAAACGTCTAAGGGCTGCCCGGAAACCGTTTGCACGACGTGGGCAAGTAAGATGAAATTGAGGCACGAGTATTCGTAGCGCGGGGTTAAATTCACCGGCACTTTGGCGATGGCATCAAGGGCAGCTTCCTGTCCCAAACCTTCTTTGTAACACGCCGTCCACGCGGGCAAGCCGGACGTGTGCGTGAGCAAATGAAAGATGGTGATTTTCGCCAACTGCTCGGTCGCGCGACCGGGTTTGTCGCCCAAGGAGTCCACAACGGGCGCGCCGAGCAGCAATTTGCCCGATTCCACGAGCGTTAAAATGGACGAAGCCGTCGCCATCGGTTTCGTGATGGACGCCAAATCGTAGATGCTGTTGAGAGCGGTTGGGCGCGAGCCGTCAAGCGTTCCCAATGCCTCGTGCAGAAACAACTGCCCGCGCCGAAACGCGCACACGGTCGCGCCGGGCATCGCGCCGGTTTCCACACCGGTTTGCAGAACGCGAACGGCCCGCGCCAAACGGTCGGGCGAAACCTGCGCGGCTTCCGGGTTTGCGTGGGGCGGATTAGTTGTTGTCGCTACTTCTGGGTTGCTCATTGGGGGTTTCCGTGGGTTCTGCGCCGGTATTGGTTGCTGCGGGGATTTCGACGTCTGCGATAGGCCGACGCCAGTTGGGCCGGGGCGCGGGCGTATTAAACAGGGTTTGTCCGATGCGCGCCAAATACGCCTCGGTTCGGCCTTCGCGCGTCATGCCGTTGTAGGAGAAAAAGTTGATTCCGCTCGCGCCAAGCTTTCGATAAACCTGCGCTTTGGCGATGGCGGAACTGGCGGGCATCTGCCATGCGCCCACGCCACCGATAATGGGCCGCCCCGACGAGTTGGCGACCGCATCCTTAATCTGCGCCCCGACCAGCAACGTGGACTTGTTGTAGGCCATCGGGCAAGCGGCGTCCAAAAGACCGGTTTGCAGCCACTCGTGCCACGCCTGCCCCTTGTCCCGCGACGCGACATTATATGAGGGGAAAACCGCCGCCGACACAATCAAATGGGGCTTGATACGGTGCGCTTCTTCGGATACGCCGCGCACGGTTTGCGTCACCAAACTCCGCCGCCATATTTGCCAGCGGTTGGGGAAGCAGTAATACCACGCCAACCGACTGCCGCCCGCGACTTTCTTGTCGGCGTAGACGGCGTCGTTTTCGCCGATCTGCGGCAAAAGCCATGCGCGGAACTGCGCCAAATCGTATTTGGAAAACGAGTAGCCGCTCGACGGGAACCGAACGTAATCGAAATGAACGCCGTCCACGTTGTAGCGGAGGGCGACATCCAAAAAGACTTTGCGGATGTGCTCGCGCACGCCCGGTATGGCGGGATCGAGGAATGCGCCCTCGGTGTCGCTTTTTTCGGTGAAGGGCCGCCGCCCGTTTTTATCCTGCACCAGCCAACCCGGGTGCTGATTGACGACATGAAGCGGCGAATAGGGGCGGCGCGGTTTGTGCCACACGAACATCGTGTTCATCCATGCGTGGACTTCCAACCCCGCTTTGTGCCCCTCGGCAATCGCAACCGCAAGCGGGTCGAAATTGTGGGGCGTGCCGCTGAGTTCCTCGCTGCGCGGCTCCCATTGCGAGTTGTAGAAAGCGTCGCCACGCCCGCGCACTTGCACGAAAAGCGTGTTGAATCGGTATTTTTTGGCGAGCGCGACCGCGTTTTTGATTTTTTGCGGGCTGGTCATCGAGTCGCGGACAACCCACATCGCCCGCACTTCGCCGTACCGGCTCGGTTCGCCCAGCGGTTTGTCAAGCGCGTTTGTTTGCGGTTTCGGTTTAGGAGCGGGCCGGAAGGCGGGCGAGGAAAGGGCGGCACTGCCAACGAAGGCGGCAACAACGGAAGAAAAGACAAATGCCGTTCGGAAAAAACGGGGCATTAAGACGGTTCCTTGCAAGCGGCGCGGCGCAAAAACGCCGCGCACGGATAAAAAAACATATCCCGCGCAAACCCCCGTGTCAAGCCGTAAGGCGAACCGAGTCGGTTAAGCGAAGCGCGCGAACCAGTTCTTCCGCCTTTTGCGAACCGATGAGCAATTTATCGCCGCTTGCGAGTGTTAAACGGACGCCTTCGTTGCCCCGCGCACTCAGGCATTGATCGCCCGAATAACCGCGAATGCCCCAGCCGCCGTATTCACCAAGCGGATCGTAAACGACCGCCTGCGCCGACGTTATATCCGCCAAGCGAACGCGCTTCCGATACAGCGGAACCACCGTGCCAAACGTCACGGTCAAGAAGCGGGCGTCCACGCGCGTTCGGACGCGGAACACGTTAAAGGTAAGCAGTACCAAAAAAGGCGGCACAAGAAGCACGGCGTTTCGCTCGCGCCAAAACGCCATCACGCACGCCGCAAGCGCGAGCAAGGCCGCGAATCCGACAAGCGCCATCGCCCAAACCGGCGACCACTGTGTTTCGTCGAACGCGGGCGATTTTTCGGAGGAAATTTCTCTGTTTACTTCACTTGACATATATCTAAAATCTATGTATTATTATTTTCATAATGCAGAACAAACGCGACTTGCCTAAAAACGATATACCCCTTTTGATACTCGCGGTTTTGCTGGACGCGCCCCGCCACGGCTATGCGATTGCCCGCGAAGTCGAGCGCCTCAGCGCGGACGCCCTGCAAATGCGGGAAGGCACACTGTACCCCGCGCTCCGCGTTTTGGAGCAGGACGGCCTGATCAGCGGCGCGTGGGAAATTCAGCCGGTCGGCCCCGCCCGTAAAATTTATACCCTCACCGAAACAGGGCAGGCCGAACTCAAAAAACGCACGCAAGACTGGGAAAACTACGCCCGCATCATGGGCGCGGTTTTGGGATTGGGAAGAAACAAGGGTGGCCTCAATGAACAACCGGCGTGACGATTATCTGCGCGAAATAGAAACTTGTTTGCGCCATCTACCGGATGTTGACCGTGAGCAAGAACTTAATGAAATCGCCCAGCATCTGGACGGGTTAATCACAGCCAGCAAGGCGGACGGAAAAACAGAAAGTCAGGCGACAGCCGCCGCCATCACGCAGTTTGGAGCGGCGCGTAAAATTGGCTCGGGATTGGCGCACGTGGGCGAGTATCCGCGTTTCGCTTCCGTATGGGAAACCGTTTTATTTTGCGCTCCCTTTGCTGCTTTCCTCAAAGCCGTATGGTTTGTCTTTGTCGATCTGCAAGACATGCTCCATTGGGGAGTTACGACGTATTCAAGCGATCCGGTTGCAGCAATCATACGCACCATGTTTGTAAAACATGGACTAAGCGGTATTAGTTGGGTCGCCGGAATCACCGCCTACTTGATTCTGAGTTCACGCTATGGGTGGCGCGGCGCACTGCGGAAAGCCTTCGACCCAACATTGACACAAAACTACGGTATACGCTGGCTGTTCCTTTGCTTTTTTATCGCAAAAATTGTGCCGTATTCGATAACCCGCGTTTTTGTCGTGCCGCAAGACTATTCCCTTTTGAACGTTTACGGCTCTGCACAAAATTTTTACTTTGTCGTTTGGGCGGCGGCGATGTGGATTTCAGCGTTCTGCGTTGGTCGAAGTAACCGGAGGCACGAAAGTGCGGCAAAGGCGGTGAGCGTTGCTGCCTCTTTGAGCACCGTTTATCTATTAATTTTCATGGTGTTGAAATTTATTTCCGATGTGTACGGTTACAACTCCCACCTACCAATTTTGGTTCAATTGTATGGCTTTACGCGCGATTTCGCTTTGGTACTGGCTGGGGGCGTCGTCAACATTTTCATCATCCGTCTCATCACACAGCGGGGTGAAAAATCTCGCCCCGTATCGCAAACCGTGCGGGTTGCATGAGGAGAAAGAGCGTAGGACATGGAAAAAGAACCCGTTTCTCCGCAACATCAACGAAGTGCCTATTTGCGCGAAATGGAGGCGCGGTTGCGCCATTTGCCCCAGAGCGACCGAGCCGAAGAAATGGCGGAAATCACGCAGCATTTCGATTCGCTAATTGCCGCCTGCCAAGCCGAAGGCAAAACCGAAACCGACGCGGTTGAAAAAGCCATCGCCCAATTCGGCGCGGCCCGCGAGATTGGAAGCCGCTTGTACCACGCCGACAAACACAAACGCTTCGCGCCGCTTATTGACGTGGCCTTATTTTATGCGGTGTTTGCCGTGGTATTTTCCACCGTGATTTGGATCGTGGGGCAAACGTTTTGGCATGTATTGGAAGTGTCCGCCTACGCGATGGCCTTGCGCGGAACCGTACCCGAGGCAGTAGCCCAACGCTTTATTGTCTTTATTGGGCCGCGCGTCGGTGCGTGGATGCCGTATGGCTGGCCCATTTCTTGGTTGGTCGGTGTGGGGGCGTTTGCGGTTCTTGTGGCTCGGTATGGCGTGCGCGGTGCGTTTGACAAAGCGCGTCAGTCGCCACTGGTAATGGCAACGTTGCGCTGGCTCCTTTATGTGTATCTACTTGGGTATTTGAACCCGCTGCACTATGTTCGCTTATTTAGCGGTGCGCCGAATCGCCCGCCCGAAGGCGTCGCGCTTGTCGGAACGGTTGTGCTTGTCAACCTCATACCGATTTTGCTTGCCGGACTTGGCGCGTTCTTTGTCGGCAGAACAAACCGCAGGCGCGAAAGTATGGCCGATGCGATTGGCTGCGCGGCCTTTGTCGGAGTGCCAATCGGACTGTTGCAACTGCTGCTTCAGTTTGTGCCAACCCCGTGGGAAAGTGTTCGCCCCACGCCGCTTACCGAAAATCTGTCCGGCTATTTAGTGATGGTTTCTTCGGCCATCGCGTTTGGTGTTGTCCGTGTGGCTATCGCTTACTTCGGCGTGCAGTTAGGCGAAAAAGCGCGTCCTTTGTCACTGCCCTCAGAACAGAGCGTCGGATAAAAAATCGACACGAACCGTGTTACGAGGAAACCTTCCCATGAACCATCGCCTCGACCAATACTTGTGGAACATCGAAGACTGTTTGCGCGCCCTTCCCGACGCCGACCGAAAAACGGAGGTGAGCGAAATTGGGCAGCATTTGACCGTTCTCATAGCCGCCGGTGTCTCGGACGGTCAAACCGAGGATGCCGCAACGCGCGCCGCCATTCATCAGTTTGGAACTGCCCGCGAAATCGGAAAGCGATTGGCCCGCGCGAAAAACCGCAAACGCTTCGCGTTGATGCGAGAAACCGTTTTGTTTTGCTTGGTTTTTTACACGCTGTATGCCACCGGCGAGCAGGGCGTCACGCAGTTGTGGAACCGTTTCTCGCCGCCTGAACCGTCCCGCTACGACGATTATAAACTCACCGTTCTTTTTGAAACCGTGGGACTTGCGGCATTTTTGACGCTCATTGCGCGCTATGGCAAGCAGGGCGTTTGGCACAAAGCGTGGCATAACACGTCTCCCATAAATGCCGCTTTGCGTTTTGCGGCGCTGGAACTGCTCGTGCGACAGGCGGGGATGGTCGGTTGGTCAATGGTCGAAAGCCGTATCAAGATAAAATCTTTTCCACTCGGCCCCTTTGTTTGTATGATTTTATGCCACTTTCTCTTCTGCGGGCTTATTGCCTACTTGGTAGGCCGCATGAGTAAATCCCCCAAAAACGTTGTGGACACGGTCACTGTCGCTGCCGCCTTTTTACCGGTCACCGGTTTGCTGGCCGCGACGATTGAATATCTACCCACGCTCACGGAATTCATCGCCAGCCCACTGGGGCCTCTCGCAGGAGTTGCGCTGTGGATTATCCCCGGAACCTTGTTTGTTTCGATTGTCCGCTTCGGTGTTCAGATCGGTGAAAAATCCCGCCGCGCTTTTGTGCCGGTGTCTTACGAAGGAAACTGCTATGAATCAGCAACTTGAGTCGCACCACGATAGGTTTACTTCCCGCACCCATGCCGTTAATAGCGAGGCCGATACCGTGACAACCGAAGCGACCTCGTCCGTATCGTCAATCAGCGCCGACGGGCAGCAAACCATTTCCAACTACTTCGCGCAAATGGAAGCCGACCTTCTCCGCCGGGCCGCGTTGGGCAACGGAACCCCGCTTTCCACCTTTGAGCGAACGGAAACCTTGCGTGAAATGCAGGCCCACTTGCTCTCGCTAATTGCTGCGTATCAAGAGATCGGCGACGACGAACAAACCGCCGTCGCTTCCGCCATCGCGCAGTTCGGCAAAGCGTACGCGGTGTCCGGTGAGCTTCGCCGCGCCAAAGCCCGGAACAAGGTCACCGACGGGCTG
>CAXTBP010000130.1:0-15499 GCA_964241985.1 uncultured Armatimonadaceae bacterium
CTCCACAGCGGTAAAATGCCAGCCGGGGTTTGCCTGCGCCAAGTCCAACAATTCCGTGCCGGTTCCCACACCGACGCACAAAACACGTGCGGCGGTGGGAAGGTCGGAAAAGAGTACGCGAATGAGCAAATCCAGCGCCGCGCGAATGGGTGCGATTTTCGCCCACTGCGCATCATAGGAGGCCGCCCGTTTTTCGTCGAAAACGACCGGCGCGTTCGTCTCGTCCGCCATTTACGCCGCAGCCAATTCTTTTTCTTGGGAGGGTGCGTTCGCGTCTTCTAAGTAGAAATCGTTGTCATACAATTCGCGCAGGGTTTGCAGTTCGTCCGGCGACAAAGCGGGCGTGTCGGTGGCTTGGGCCAATTCTTCCAAGAGCGGCGCGTCGTAGATGTTCGGCAACACGGAAATCATAGACGGTTCGGAAAGCACGAACTGAAGGGCTGCCTGCCCAATCGTGCGGCCCGAAGGTTCCGTGATGAAATCCAATTTTTCAACTTTTTTGAGGCCCCGGTCAAGCCACAGCCGCTTTTTCTCGTTGCTCGTCATGCGCCAGTTCCGATGGTCGCCGGGCGCAAACGTGACGTTTTCGTTCAATCGACCCAAAAGCAAATCGGAGGCGTGCGGCACGCGGGCAAGGACGCCCTTGTTCGTTTGACGGGCCAGATCGAAAATCGGCTGCCCGACCTGCTGTTCGAGCAAATTGTAGATAATCTGCACGGCATCCATTTTCGTGTCGCGGAGCAGATAGTTGGATTCGTCGGCCTGGCGCACGTCGATGGCGGGGCCGAGCGCGGCTCCGTAGGCGCGGATTTTGCCCTCGGTTTTTAAGGCTTCGAGTTCGGCTAAAAGATCATCGCGCTGCAAATCGGACAAGCGCGGGTTGTGCATTTGGTAGAAATCCACGTAATCGGTTTGCAGCCGTTCGAGGCTTTTTTCGAGCGCGAACCGCAGATACGACGGGTTCCAGTTGTGCGGGCGTTCGCGCTGATTGGGGTCGGGACGCGAAGCGTAAATATCGTAGCCGAATTTAGTGGCAATCGTGATTTGGTCGCGGTCTTGGGTTCCGAATGCTTCGACGAGAATGGTTTCGGCCCCGCCGTCGTCGTAGGTGTCGGCGGTATCGTAGAACGTGACGCCCAATTCGCGGGCGCGGCGCAAAAGGGCGATGCCTTCCTGACGGTCGGTGATGCCCCACCACGTCGTCGCCACCGTCCATACGCCAAAGCCTACGGCGCTCGCTTTTATATCGGTTCCGGGAAAAGTGCGGTACTGCATGATGGTTTTAGTATACCGCTCGCCCTATTGACGCGAAGCAAAAATCCGCTATTTATCGGCAGTTTCCCATTTTTGCAGCGGGAAACCGGCAAGGCTATTGCCGAACGCTACTGCCGCCACGTAGAACATCGCCATGAATTTGTCGGGCACGGAAACGAAAAATACAACGCAAGCAATGCAAATCATCAAGTTGCCTGCCCAAAAGTGCGCCATCCGTCCATATTTCCAATGCACGAAAAATGTAAAACTAAACGCAACGAGAGCCGCTAAAAGTGCCCAAAGTAAAAGCATGGCAACGCACACCTGAATCGGTTGAATTTGCTAAAAGTGTACCGCAAAACAAAACCCGTTTGGCAATATATGCCAAACGGGTTTGCGATGCCGAGGAGGGGAGTTGAACCCCTACGCCCTTGCGAGCACTGGCACCTGAAGCCAGCGTGTCTGCCATTTCACCACCTCGGCAGAAGTGCGTTTTACAGAAACGACGCCCTGCATTTTACAGCGAGGGCGGGGCGCTGTCAAGGAGAACTAAGAGGCCTCTCCCCTCCGAGGGGAGGGGGTCGGGGGGAGAGGCCTCTTAGTTCTAACCGACCAAGCGCACGGTTTCGCCGAAGGGGAACTCGTTTAAGTCCAAGCCGCCGGGCGAGACGATCCACAGCGTGTCGAGGGTTGGGGTTTTATCCGGGAAGGTTCCGTAGCCGTCGGTGAGGTAAACGCAGACGGTGTTGGCGGTGTCGCCGTCCGGGTCGGATTGGCGCGCGGTTTCCACGGCGTCAAAGAAGGGGACGAATGAGGTTCCGCCGCCACCCACGGGTTTGGGGAAGTCCGATGCGTCCGTGTCGCCGAGCAGTTCATAGGGGCCGTAGGCGTCGGCGTCGCAGTAAAACAGGCTGCACCGAATGTGCGGGTACGCCTGCAAAATGCCCTTGACCTCGCCCAAAAACGCGCCCATTTCCTCGTATCCGATAGATCCGCTCGTGTCGATGCCGACCCACACCTGCACGGTTTCGCCGTCCAAGTGTTCGAGATACAAGCCACGTCCGACAAAACGGCGGTCGAAACCCGAATAATCGGTCGGGGTTTTGACCATGTACCGCCACAATCTTGACCGCCAATCGAGTTGGGCCGGATCGAGGGCGGACAGTTCGCGCTCCATTCCCGCAGGTATGTTCCCCTGCCCCATGCGGGCAAGTGCCGCCGCCCGAGCCTGTGCGGCTCGCCAGTGCGCGGCAAGGACGGCCCGCTTTTTCGCCGGGTCGCCCACTGATTCGCCGTCGCCGCTTCCATCGCCCCCCCCGCCTTCCAGCAAGTCGGGGACTTCCAAAACCCAGCCGTCTTTGAGGCCTTGTTTGAGGATGATTTCGTAGATTTCCTCGACGGCGAGCGTTTCCAGTGGCTCGTCGCGGATTGCGGTTTCCGGCAAGGTGAAAATCGCGTAGCCATTGCCGCTTTTTTCGCTCCGCTCGGCCTCGCGGGCGATCATGCCGTTGACGACAATATCGCAGGCGATATTCCATAAAATCGGCTCGCGGGTTCCGCGTCGGACGACGTGAAGGAGCGCGGCGTGTAAGACCTCATGGAGCAAAACGGCGTCGGCCTCGCTCGGCGACAGCGTTTGCAGGAAGTACGGGTTCCAAAATACGTCGCGCCCGTCGGTCGCCGCCGTGGGCAAATCGTAGCGGACGCGAATGCGGGCGAATAAAGCGAGGGTGGCGAAAAACGGGGCGCGGGTTCGCAAACGCAAAAGCGACCCGCTCATACGCCTTTCGACTTCAGCCTCCAGCCGTTCGCGCTCCGCAAGCGGCGGCAGTTGGACAATCCCTGCGATTTCCGCCTCGATGCGCGAATCCAGCGTTCCCTCGGCGATTTCTTGCGCCCGCGAGGACGCGCCCTCTTTTTCGCCCGCCGACTGCGCTTCGGTTTCGGTGGGGTCGTTTACGGCGGCGCTCATTGGGCCATCGTGCTCACGAAGTCGTTGGTAGCTTTGCTCAAGCGCGAGTCGGCGTTCATTAAGCCGAGCAATTGCGCGAACTGACCGCCCGACCGATTGCGGAGCGTGGCGAACGTGTCGCTGATGTACAGGTTCACCCATTCCGCGCCCGCTTTTTCCACGAGCCACACGCTTGCCGCGAACGCTTTGTCAGCGGTATCGGCGCGCACCGTGAGGCCGACCGTGCTGGCGTAGCGCACCGACGGTTCTTTGGGAAAGGCGATACTTTTGCCTTTGCCGTCCAAAATCGCCGCCAAATCGGGCAAGTTGGCGTACAACGCCCGGTACGCTTCAAACTCGGACGCGGCCCCTTCGCCGACCACGGGCGCAATATCGAGGCCCGCGCCGTGCAACCGGCTCGCCATTTCCCACGAGCGCGGCGACGGCCACGCCGCCTGCCCCGCTTCCTGCTTATGCAAAAGCGTTGTGCGAAACGACAAAAACGCGATGATTTGTTCGTGGACGCTGTGGTTGAGCGCGTAGGCTTTCCAGCTGTCGAAATCGGGAAGCGTGGTCAGATGCACGAACCGGTTGGCGAGCGGGGCGGGCATATCGAACACGCTCGCCTTGTCTTCTTTGCGGTTGCCCGCTGCCCAAATAAACCAGCCGTCGGGCACGACATACGAGCCGACGCGCCGATCCAAAATCAACTGCTGCGCGATGCCCTGCATAGTCGGCGGGGCCATGTTGAGTTCATCCAAAAACAAGATGCCCTGCCCCGATGTCGGCAAAAATTCGGGCGGATACCAGCGCGACACGCCCGCGTCGGCGACCGGCAGCCCGCGTAAATCGGTGGGCGCAAGCTGCCCCAATCGCACGTCGATAAACCCCATGCGCCGCGCTTCGGCGATCTGCGCGACAATCGACGACTTGCCCACGCCGGGCGGCCCCCAAATCATCGTGCTCAAATACAGGCGGTTTTCCACCAAGCGGTCTAAATAGCCGCGCAGTTCGGATGGCGTCATGGTGTTTTCCTCGTTTGGTTGGCGGAGGCCTCTCCCCCGGCCCCCTCCCCGAAGCGGGAAGGGGGAGCCTATAGCCGAAAATCTTCTGCAAAGCGTTGGTTTGCTTGAAGAAAACCCAGCGCATTTGCAAACGATGACATTTTACTGGCTCCCCCTTCTCTTTGAGGGGAGGGGGTCGGGGGAGAGGTCTGCCTTCTGCCATATCGGCAGGCTCACTCTTTATACTAAAAAATAGCGCGAAAAACGGAAACCAACGCCCCGAAATCCGGCCTAAATCCCCAGTTCCTTGCGGGCGTACTCGGCGGAAATGCGGGCGGATTCTTTCGGTTCACCTTCCGTCATGTCCTGCTCGGTCACAATCCATTCCGGGTTAACTTCGCGCACCGCCTCCATCGCGGACTTCAAATCGACTTGCCCTCGGCCCAGTTCCAAAAACGACAAGGGCTTTTGCGACGGCGCGTCGAAATTTCCGTCCTTGAAATGGAAATACACGGCCCGGTCGGCGTTTTTGCGGATGAAGTCGGCGGGGTCGAGGCCGCCGCAGGCGACCCAGTACACGTCGATGCACAATTTTACGGCATCCATTTCCGTGTTGGCGAGCAGAATGTCCATGCCGGTTTCGCCGTCGCCCAAATCGAAAAACTCCCAGTTGTGGTTGTGATAGCACAAATGGACGCCGTGTTTGGTTAAAATACGCCCGGCTCGGTCGAAGGTTTCCGCCGAGCGAAGATAACTGTCGCGGTCGCGGCCCGACGTTCCGCTGCACATCAGATACGTAGACCCCGCGCCGATTAAATGATCGGCGATACGCGGCAAAGCGTTGATGTCGGTGAACGTGTTGTAGCCGGTATGGTAGCCCGAAACCGACAGGCCCGCGTTCTTAAAAAGCGCGTTGACTTCTTCAATCGTGCGCGCCCCATCTTGGTTGCCGATTTCGGCCCCGTCGTAACCCGCGTCCTTGATGTCGCGCAAAACGCCCGGAAAGTCTTCGCCGGTGCGCTTGCCGAAAATAATCGTTTGTATGCCCAGTTTCGCCATTGGTTGAGGTTCCTTTGTGCGGTTAGGTTCGCGGAGACGGGGTGTTAGCCCTGCATGGCCTCTACGCCGCGTAAGCCCCCTCCCGGCTCGCCGAGGCTCGCCACCCTCCCCCGCAGACGGTAGAGGATTTGGCACTATTGCGAACTGCCGCGTTTGTGAATGGCTTTCGTTCTTCAGGAACCCTCTACCGAAACGAGGGAGGGTGGTGAGCCTCGGCGAGCCGGGAGGGGGCTTCTAAAGGTCGAGCATAGAGTATAATAAGCGCGAACACCACGCAGAAGGCACAAGAAACCTACCAATTTATGTTCGCGCTTAATTTTTACAACGAACTCTACGGCGACGCCTTGAAAAAAGGCCGCAAATCCGCGACGATCCGCTTAGGCGACAAGTCCGACAAATACCAAACCGGGCAACTCGTTTGGGTGACATTGGGACAACGCTTCGGCAAGCACCACAAAATGTTCACGGCGATTTTGGACGCCGTGGAAGTCAAGCCCGTGCGCGAATTGTCGCCGCGCGACATCCAGCGCGAAAACCCCGAATTTCGCAGCCAAGACGACATCTTGCAACTGCTGTCCCGCGTATACAGCCGCGATGTGACGCTTGACGACACCATCACGATCATTTATTTTTCGCCCGTCGAAGAATACGGCTTGGACGGCATTTAGCCAGCGGCTCCAATGGATTTCGTTGACCGCGCGTTTGCGCAAATTGCCCCGAATATCGAGGCGCGAGGCGCGGCCTACGCCCGGTGGGCCGCGCAAATGGACTTGCCGCAACCGCGCCCGTATCACAATGGGAGCCACATCAACGCCACCCTCGACCATCTTTGGGCATGGGGCGCAAGCGAGAGCAGCGGTGAGCCGTCGATGGCCCTGCTTGCCGCCGCGCTCTATCACGACGTACTCTATGATGCGACCCGCAAAGATAACGAAACCGAGAGCGCCCGGTTTTGCCAAACGGAACTGGAAGCCGTCGGCGGTTTGAGCGTGGCGACAATAAACGAAGCGGCCCGCCTGATTGAACTCACGGCGGGCCACGTCGCCGCGCCGGACGACGCGGACGGCATTTTGCTTCTGGACGCCGACTTATACATTCTGGGCGACACGCCCGAAAACTACACCGCTTACGTTCGGGCGGTGCGAACCGAATACGCGCACGTGTCCGATGAAGCGTGGCGCAAAGGGCGGCCCGCTGTTATGCGGACATTTTTGGAGCGTCCGCGCATTTATCATGGAAACTGGGCGGGCCGCGACGCACGGGAAACACAGGCCCGCGCCAACATCGCCCGCGAAATCGCTGATTTGGAATGCGCCGGGTAGCGTCGCGTCGCGTTTTAGGCGCAGGCGGTATAATTCGGCAAGGGGATTTGTGATGCTTTTTGTCCGCCGTGGCTCTCGCCCTGAACGAGCGTCGTTTGCGAAAGCAGGGTTTACGCTCATTGAACTGCTGGTCGTCATTGCGATCATCGCGCTGCTTGCCGCCATCCTTTTCCCCGTGTTCGCCCAAGCCCGCGAAAAAGCGCGGCAGGCGACCTGCGCTTCCAATTTGAAGCAAATCGGTCTTGCGGTCGGAATGTACGCGCAGGATTACGATTCGACCTACGTTCCCAAGTACAACTGCCTCGCCTATGGCGACACCGCCCATCCCGACCATTGCACGTCGCCGGTGCAAGGCTCACCCGTGGGGACGATCACGCCCGCCCTGCCCGAATGGCTGCCTTCGTCGGTCGCGCCGACCGGGACGGAATATCTCCTCAAGCCGTATCTCAAAAGCGATCAGGTGCGTTTGTGCCCGTCGCGGCCTTCAATCCCGTCGATTGTAAGCGGCGAACCCGTCAGTGAAGGGCGGTATGTTCTCAATTCGTGGGACAGTTATTTCGGTCAGGGCCGCAATGAAACCGGGCCGCAGGCGCAGGCCGACGCCAAAGTGTCCGACCCGGCGGGAACCGTTTTGGTTTTGGAGCACACCAACAACGCCAGCGAGTGCCAAGCCGGTCAAGAAGGCGGAACCGGCGATATGCTCATCGACGCGCCCGGGCACTGGCAAACCAAACACCAAAACGGCATGAACACGCTGTGGTGCGACGGGCACGTCAAATGGATACTGCCGTCGCAGCTCCGCCGCCACCTGTTCACCATTCAAAACGATTAAGCATTTTCGGCAATTCCGACGTAATCTTTACCCGCGCTTTTACTGGTTTCCGTCGATTTTCGGGCAAAACCTTTGACACGCGCCTAAAACGCCGCCACAATACCTGCATAGCCCCGCCAGTTCGCTTCAACCGGCGGAAATCGCACAGCGGCGATGAAAGTGACGCGCGTTTTATGTTCTTCTTTTCTCCTATTTTCCAAACCCAACGAACGCGCTTTGCTTCCCGACCTGCTGCAGCATTTACGCTCGTGGAGCTTTTAGTCGTTATCGCAATTATCGCTATGCTGGCGTCGATTTTGTTTCCCGTGTTCGGGCAGGCCCGCGCCAAAGCCCGCGAAACCCGATGTCTTAGCAACATGAAGCAAATCGGGCTTGCAGTGCAAATGTACTTGCAGGACTACGACGACACCTATTTCGACGACGGCTTTTACGACGACCCGACCTATGGCCCGGTTTTGTGGACGATTCCGCGTACACCGGTGGGAGACTGGGATACCTCGCGCCCGTTTTTGCTGGCCCCGTACCTCAAAAACACCGACGTGCTGATCTGCTCGCAGGAACGCGAATACGGCACGGAACCGTTTGCGTACCGCTATCCGCAGTATGCCATCAATCAACTGCCCGCGCAGGGAACCATTATCGCGCCCGACGGCGGCAGATGGGTCGGCCCGCTCAGCGAAATCACGCCGCAAAAAACGCTTTTGCGAACCGATGCGATGGTGGACTCCGCGAACACGATGCTCATTTGGGAACACAACAGCACCGCCGCCGAATGCAATATTTGGAGTACCTCGCCGGGCCATTGGGATACCGGGCATCAGGGCGGATTCATCACGCTGTGGTGCGACGGTCATGCCAAACGCATGACATTGGGCAAACTCGAAAATCGCTTTATGACCTATTGGGCGGACTAAGCAAAACTACCGGCGTGTTTTTTCGTAAAACCATTGACGCCGCGCGTAAACCCTGTGTATAATTCCGCAACTCCTCGCCCCGCCCGCCTGCTTTACGAAAAATACGCGGGGCTGTGAAAGCAGAGTACGCCGTTTATGAAGATCGCCCGCTCCCGCTTCGCAACCGCATTCACCCTCATTGAACTGCTGGTTGTCATCGCAATTATCGCGGTTTTGGCCTCGATTTTGTTTCCGGTTTTCGCGCAGGCCCGCGCCAAAGCGCGTGAAGCTAAGTGTTTGAGCAACATGAAGCAAATCGGAATAGCCACGCAAATGTACTTGCAGGATTTCGACGGCACGTACTTCGACGACGGTTTTTATACCGACCCTAAGTATGGAACCGTGAACTGGACGATTCCCCGCGACCCGGATTATTGGAATCCTGCGCGCCCGTATTTGCTCGCGCCATATCTTAAAAATTCCGACGTGTTGATTTGCGCCCAAGAGCGAGAAGTCGGCAGCGGCACGTCCATTGACCGGTTGCCACAGTATGCGATCAATAAACTGCCGTCGCAAAATGGCATCGTACCCCCCGATAAAGGAACGTATGTCGGCCCGTTCAGCGAACTTAGGTATCAGCCATTTCTCCTGCGCACGGATGCAATGGTGGACGCTTCCAATACGCTGCTCGTTTGGGAACACAACAGCATCTCGGCCCAGTGCAACATTTGGAGTACGGCCCCGGGGCACTGGGACAATACCCACCACGGCGGCTTCACGACCCTTTGGTGCGACGGCCACGCCAAACGCATGATGGTCGGGCAACTGCAAAACAAATACGTCACCTACTGGGCCGACTGAAACGGGTTACACGGTTGGGGGAGGTGTATTCGGGGCGGGCAGGGCGCGGATAGTGGGGGCGGAGGCCTTGAGTTTCCATACCATGCCGACGGCTTCAAAGACGATGCGCTTGCTCATTTTGGACGCACCGACGGTTCGGTCGGCGAACACGATGGGCACTTCGCCAATCGTGAAGCCGCGCAATGCGGCCCGATAGGTCATTTCAATCTGGAACGAGTAGCCGTTCGAGGCGATGGATTCCAAATGGATGGATTCCAAAACGCGCCGGTTCCAGCATTTGAAGCCGCCCGTCAAATCGTTTTGCGGCAAGTTCAAAATCAAGCGGGCATACAAACTGCCGAACCGCGACAAGAACCGCCTGCCCGCGTTCCAGTTTTCCGTTCCGCCGCCGGGCACGTAGCGCGACCCGAGAACCAAGTCGCAGGTTTGGCTTGCCGCAATCAATTTGGGCACAACGTTCGGATCGTGCGAAAAGTCGGCGTCCATTTGCACGAAGCGCGCATACTTTTGCCGGGCCAATCCCCAGCCGAAGCCCGCGACATAGGCGCGGCCCAAACCGTCTTTTGCCGTGCGGTGCAGCACGTGAACGCGAGCGTCTTTTGCACAGAGCGAATCGGCGATTTGCCCGGTTCCGTCGGGCGAGTTGTCGTCCACAATCAGCAAATCCGCGCCGGGCACGATTTGCCGGAGCGCGGCGACGAGATTGGGCAAATTTTCGCGCTCGTTGTAGGTCGGAACGACGATCAGCGTGCCCGTTCCAAGCAGGCTTGCGCCGGTTTCCACGTTAGTAGCCGCGCTGGACATTGACCACGGATTCCAAGGTGTCGCCGCGCGAAAATTTGGCAAGATTGCGGATAAACAAATCGATTTGCCGCTGCTTCAAGCCTTCCGTCCAGCCGGGCGAATTGTGCGGCGCGATGAGCACGTTCGGCATTTCCCACAGCGGATTGTCTTGCGGCAAAGGCTCGGTGGCGAACACGTCCAAACACGCGCCCGCGATGCGCTCGTTTTGCAGCGCGTCGATAAGGGCGGCTTCGTCGATTAACGCGCCCCGCGCGATGTTGATTAGATGCGCGGTCGGCTTCATCAAGGCGAGTTCTTTTTGCCCGAGCAAACTGCGGGATTCGCCGGTCAAGGCGGCGGCGACCACGACCCAATCACTTTCTTGAAGCAGGCTGGATAAACCGCTTGGCCCGACGCGCACATCGTCCACATGGGGAACCGGGGCGTTGGTTTTACGGAAGCCGACGGTTTTCATACCAAAGGCTTTGCACCGCTCGGCGATTCCCTGCCCAATCGGGCCAAGCCCAATAATGCCCACGGTTTGCCCGTACAACTCGTTTTGCGTCAGCCATTGCCATTTTTTTTCGCGCTGCTGGGCCATGAGTTCGGGCATTCGGTGGGCGACCGCGAGCATCCACATCAAAACGAACTCGCCGATACAGATGCCAAAGGCGGGGCCGCTGTCGGAAACCGTCAAATTTTCGCGGGCTTTGAGGGCGGGCGTCAAAACGTGGTCAACGCCCGCGCTCGCCGTGTGCAACCACCGGGTGCGGTCGCTTTGCAAAACGAGGGTTTCGTAGCGTTTTCCCGCAACCCAGCGAAAAACGCCGTCGGCCTCGTTTGCGCCGGGTGGAACCGAAACGTCGGGATTTTCGTCATACGGCAGAAGTTGCGCGTTTGGCGCGGCCTGCGCGGCGAGCGGAACGAGCGCGTCGAAAACCGGCTGGGGAACCAAAACGCGCAAGCCGTTTGTAAAGGTGGGTGCGGAAGCGTCGGGCATATCGTTTTCATAGTATACCTCCGCGCACGGCTTGCAGTGACAGCGGGCGTCGCGGCAGGCAGCCATACAGGGATTGGTTTTATTTACCGAATATGTTTGATACAACGCGGGCGATCTTTTCGCCGCCTTTTGCTTTCCGCTTCAAACAAAGCGTTTTAATCGAAGAAAGATCCACCCTTTCTATGCCCATATTTCGTACTCAACCTGCTTCGGGGCGGCGCGGTCTTCGGGGTTTCGCGCCGGGAAAAGCGACGGTATTTTTTCTTTGCGCCGCTCTTGCCTGCGCCGGGCGCGGCGCGTCGGCCTCAACGTACCAAATAAATATTGCCGCCACCAACCTCACCGTAGGCAGTACCTACGGCATGAATTTCGAGCTGCAAAACGGGGTCTTGGCAAACCCACTGCGCGCGGGCGTCAGTAACTTTTCCCTGCTCGGCGGCACGCTTGGCAGCGGCGGCTCCTCGGGGGGCAGCAACATCAATCCCGCCACCGGGTCTTTGCTAAACGGCGCAATTTCGCTTGCGACCACCAATCTACTTGATACGAGCGATTATTTGCAAGAATTCACCAGCACGACCAACAGCGCCGTGATGGCTTTCACGCTGAATCTTTCGTCGGATCGTACGCAGAATAGTTTTTCTGTCCCGGACTTTTTCCGGTTCTCCTTTTTCGACGAAAACGGTATGCAGGTTTCGACGACGAACCCGGACGACGGTGTTTCTCTCCTGTACGCCACGTTCCCCGATACGTCGCCGTCCGTGCAAACGTTTAGAAATGACAGCCCAACTGGCCCGCAGATTGTGGCACAAATTCAGCCGAGCGCCGCGCCCGAACCGGGAACGCTCGCGCTTTTGCTTCCGTCCGCCGCAGGCAGCGGGGCGGTATGGTTGCACTATCGGCGCAAGCGCATTCCGGCCCGCGCGTAAACCAGAACCGAGCGGCGCGTACCGTCGCAGGTCGCGGTGTGCTACGATGAGGGTATGAACGCCGCTTCCGTTTTGTCCACCTCTTTTGATCCCGCGCCGCTGCGCGCTTTGTTTCCGGCCTTGTCGCAAACATGGAACGGCAAGGCCGCCGTTTTTTTCGACAATCCGGGCGGAACGCAAGTGCCGCAAGCCGTCATCGAGGCCGTCAGCGAGTATTACCGAAACCGCAATGCCAATGTCGGCGGGGCGTTTCCGACCAGCCAGCGCACCGACGAAACCGTGTGGGGCGCGCGGCAAGCGGTCGCCGATTTACTGAACGCGCCCGACCCGGCCTGCATCGTGTTCGGCGCGAGCATGACGGCCCTCACCTTTCATTTGGCCCGCTCCCTCGGCGACACCATTCGGCCCGGCGATGAAATCGTCGTCACCAATCTGGATCACGACGCCAACGTGTCGCCGTGGACGGATTTGGCGGCGCAAGGGGCCGTTATCAAGTCCGTGGACGTGGATTTGGCGGACGGCGCGACGCTTGCCCTTGACGCTTTCCGAGCCGCGCTCGTACCCGGCAAAACGCGCTTTGTTGCCGTCACGCACGCCTCCAACGCGACGGGAACCGTGCCGCCCGTCAAAGAATTCATCCGTTTGGCCCATGAAGCGGGCGCGCTCGTTTTCGTGGACGCCGTGCAGTACGCGCCTCACGCCCTGATTGATGTCGTGGATTTGGACTGCGACTTTTTGGCGTGTTCCGCCTACAAATTTTTCGGCCCGCACGTCGGCGTTTTGTACGGCAAGCGCGCGCACTTGGAAAATTTCACGCCGCACAAAGTCCGTCCGTCGAAAAACGCGATCCCGTACCGCTGGGAAACTGGCACGCTGAACCACGAGGGATTGGCGGGCGTCCAAGCCGCCGTGGATTATTTGGCGCACGTCGGCGATACGTGGGCCGATACCAAAGGAAAAAGCCGCGCGGAGCGTTTGAGCGCGGGAATGCAAGCCATACAAACCTACGAGCGCGGTTTGGCGGCCCATTTAATCGCGGGTTTGCAAAACTTAGGCGACGTAACAATTTACGGTATCACCGACCCGGCCCGGTTTGAAGCCGAGCGCATTCCAACCGTCGTTTGGACGTGGCCCCGGTTGTCGCCGCCCGACACGGCCCAACTGCTCGCCCACGAAAGCATCGCCGCATGGAGCGGCAACTATTATGCGTTGCGCCTGATGGAGCGATTGGGGTTGGAAGGGCACGGCGGGGCCGTGCGCATCGGGCTTGCCCATTACAACACAACCGACGAGATCGACAAACTGCTCCACGTTTTGTCGGACGTGCCGCGCCCGTGAACCTTCTGCAAACCAAACGGCAGCGCCGAATCGTCGGCTTCTTTTTGTTCGGTTTGCCGCTTCTTTTGTGGATGGTTGTGCTGTTTTACGGGTCGGGAGAAAGAACGCGCTACGAGGTGTCGTGGATGCTCCTTCAGCGCACCCTCAATTTCTTGTGCCCCGAACACATTCCACCCGGCGATCCGAACGCCGTGCGCGTGGATTTTTCCATGTACCAAATCAACGGCGCGCTGCGGCGCGTCGCCCATATCGTCGGGTATGCCGTTTTGTCGTGCCTTGTCGTGCGCTGCGCGCAGGCGGGCGCGGCCCGGCTCAAACGCCGCTCTTTGGTTGCCGCCGTTGCCGTGAGCATCTTGTACACGGGCGGCGATGAATTGCACCGTGCCTTTGAGCCGAACCGGCACACGCACTGGCTGGACTTGGGCCTGAACCTTGCCGGAACGTTTATCGTCCTTTCTGGCACGGTGCTGTTTTTCCTCATTAAACGGTGGGAGTTCGCGTGGGCCAAAGCGCAAACAGGGGAAACGGATATGGCCCCCCTGCCCCCCAATAATGGGGGGTTCTGATTGGGCTTTGCGGTGGCGGGAAATACTGCGGTTATTGTATTACCTTCGCATAGGTGAGATTTTTATGGACACACCAAAACGAGTGCGGCATACCTCGGCGGAACTGGTGCAAAGGGCGCGGGAGTTGCGGCGTGACAAAACGCCAGCGGAGCGCGTACTGTGGAACTGCTTGCAAAATCGGAAGGTCGGCGGTTTGCGCTTTCGCTTTCAGCACGCGGTCGAAACGTTCATTCCGGACTTCTATTGCCCCGCCTGCAAACTGGTAATCGAAGTTGACGGCGGCGTACATGACGATCCCATTGTCGCCGCCCATGACGCCGAGCGAAGCGCATACCTCGAAATACATGGCTATACGGTCATACGTTTTCGTAATTCAGAAGTGCTTACGACACGGAGCGCGTTCTGCAACAGATCGTGACGGTAGCGGGTCTGTGTGTTCCCAAATCCGAAACAACACCTGAGACGGACTTACGCTGAACAACAATGGCGTAAAAGAAAGGAAGGCTTACTCAGAACCCCCCTTATTGGGGGGCAGGGGGGCCTAAACAAAACAGGGGAAATCGCGCCCGAGGGCGAAACCAATAGCAATACCGCATCTATCAACGAGGATTAAAACTGATGGCTGTTTTTTCGCGCCGCGCGGCGCTTTTGGGGTTCGCGTCGCTTGCCTGCGCTTTGGGAAGCGAAGATGACGAAAACGCTTGGGCGCAAGAGCAAGCCAAACCGGCCCAAGTAAAATCGGTTCCGCCGCCCGGCATTGCCATACCGGACGCCGACCGCAAAACGCTGACCGAGGGCGTTACCGCTTTGGACAAGGAAATCGCGGGTCTGCGCGTTGATTTGCCGAAAAGCCATCCCGATTTGGCGCGCTTTTTGCCCGATGTGATTATCTTTCGCAACGCCGTGCATTACGCCCTGACCTACGACGAGTTTTTCAATCCGAAAGAAGTGGACACGGCAAAAACGCTGCTCACGCTGGGAAGCGAACGGGCCAAAAACCTCAAAAACGGAACCGCGCCGTGGACGACCCAAACAGGCTTGCAGGTTTTCGGGTATCAGTCGAAAATCGACCAATCCATTCAACCCTACGGTATTTTGGTTCCCGACGAGTGGAAGGCGGGCGAAACGACCAAACACCGACTGGATTTCTTTTTGCACGGGCGCGGCGATACGCTCAACGAAATTTCGTTTATCAATGGGCGAATGCACAGCAAGGGCGAGTTTTCACCGCCCGGTGCGTTCGTTTTGCAGCCCTACGGCAGGTTTTGCAACGCGAACCGCTACGCGGGCGAAATGGATATTTTCGAGGCGTTGGAAAATGCCAAAACCCGCTACGCTATCGACGACGACCGAATCGTGATGCGCGGCTTTTCGATGGGCGGCGCGTCGTGCTGGCAGTTCGCAACCCATTACGCCGACAAATGGGCGGTCGCCTCGCCGGGCGCGGGCTTCACGGATACCGCAAGTTACACCAAAGCGTTCGATCCTGCCAAACCCAAGCCGAGTTTGTGGGAGCAAAAACTGTGGGCGTGGTACGACCCCGTGGACTATGCCGCGAATTTGGCGCAGTGCCCCGTGGTCGCCTACAGCGGCGAAATCGACGCGCAAAAACGGGCGGCTGACAATATGGTGGAGGCCGCGCAAAACGAGCATTTGAAGTTTCCGTACATCATCGGCAAGCAGGCGGGGCACAAATACACGCCGGAAGCC